>JBKPDW010000154.1:0-47661 GCA_046728115.1 Acidobacteriota bacterium
GTGGTGGAGAGTTCCTCAGTATAATCGTTCGCAGTCGATGGACCTCATATTGCCGCTCGACCAGGCCGCGATCGAGCAGATACTCCCGCACCGGTTCCCGTTTCTCCTCGTGGACCGCATCACCGAGTTGGAATTGGACAAACGGATCGTGGGCATCAAGAACGTCTCGCGCAACGAACGCTATCTGTCGGAGTCGGTGCACGGACTGCGCGCGCTGCCGCCGACGATCCTCACCGAGGCGATTGCCCAGGTCGGGGCCATTCTGATTCTCGCCAAGCCGGAAAACCGCCAGCGGCTGCCCTTCTTCGCCGGCATCGAGCGCGTGCGTTATCGCCGCCCGGTCTGCCCCGGCGATGTCGTTGTGATCGAAGCCGACGTCGTGCGGTTGCGCAGCCGCATGGGAATGCTCAAAGGCGTCGCGCGCGTCGACGGAAAGTCGGTGATCGACGGGACGATGACGTTTGCACTGGGTCCGGCGCACGTATCGAGAAAGTAGAAGTCGGAAGTCTGAAGTCTCAGAATCAGAAGGCAGAAGTGATGCAGATGTTTGCACATTCTGCAGAGCTCACGGTCGAGTTGGAGCTCGTCAGAATACGACACTGACGATCCATGACGTCCTGTGAGCGCCGCGGCATTCAAGTTGCACTTGAGCCCGCCGGCATGGGAGGAACCGCATGTTGGAAACCATCGCGATCATCCTGATTGTGTTGTGGCTGCTCGGAATGGTGAGCGGCTACACAATGGGCAATTTCATCTACGTGCTGCTGGTCATTGCCATCGTGCTCTTCCTGGTGCGATTGATCAGCGGCAGGCGTGTCGTGTAGTACTGCAGCGCAATGGCCGAATGGCTGAATGGTTGAACGCGATACGATCAGCCATTTAGCCATCAGCCCCGACGTTGCTCGCTGGTCGGCTTCACCAACGCAATTCCGATCAAGACGATCGCGGCTGCGAACGCCATCCGTGGACTGAAGGGTTCTTTCAGAATCACGGTTCCAAGAATCACGGCAATCACCGGATTGACGTACGCGTAGAGCGACACCGTCGCCACCGGCAGGTGTTTGAGCGCGTACGCGTAGGCCGTAAACGCGGCGACCGCCCCGACCACGATGAGATACACCAGCGCCAACGTGGTTCGTTGGTTGAAGGCGAGGCTTGGCCCCTCGCCAAGCACCAGGCCGACCGTGAGCAGGCTCAGCCCGCCGAACAACATCTGATAGGCCGCCGTGACGAGCACGTTTTCGTCCCTGGCTTCGCCGCGTCCGCGCCGCCGTGAGTAGGCTGAACCGACAGCCCAGCCGGCGCATGCGATCTGCGCCGCCAGCACGCCGGCAAGGAAGCCCCTTCCGCCCTTCACCTCGATCTCGGGCCACACCAGCAGCACGATTCCGCCGAAACCGACGATCAGACCCAGAATGCAGCGGCCGTTGAGTGGCACGCGCGGTGGCACCAACGCGTCGACGGCGACCATCCAGAACGGCGATGTCGCCACGAGCACTGCGGTCAAGCCGCTCGGGACCGTCTGCTCCGCCCACACGACGCCGCCGTTTCCAAACCCGAGTGTGACGGCGCCGAGCAGCGCCAGCGAAGGCCACGCGCGAACGTTTGGAAGCCTTTCGCCGTACAGCGCCAGCACAGGAATCAGCACGACGCCGGCGGCGATGAATCGGAGACCGCCCATGAGCAGGGGCGGAACGGTTTCAAGGCAGATGCGTATCGCAAGGTAGGTCGTGCCCCAGATGAGGCACACTGCCGCCCACGCCAGATACGCGCGCGTCTGAATCCGTTTTGTGTGAACTATGTAACCAACCGACATCGTGGATTCGCAACAATTGTCGTGCATACCTGCGACGATTCCTAACCTGCGACCTCAATCCTCAATCACTCCCGATCCGTGAACCCCAAAGCGCTTTCAGTTCGGTGTTGCGTCAGCCCTCGGGCATTGGCCGTGCGCCCCAATCCCTGTCGTAAAATGATTGGAGGATGGGACGAAAATCGTCGGCCAAAGCCCAGGGGCACTCGGCGCCCGCCGCACCTCCACCGAAGGAGCCGCCACGTTCGACAAGAGCGGCCATTGCGGCGGTCGTGGTCATTGTGGCAGTCGTGGGCGTGCTGCTGTACTCGCGCAGCGGCCGAACGCCGGACCCTGGTTCGCCGTCTCAACCTGTCGCGCAGCACACCGAACAGGTGCTCACGAGCAATAATCCGCCAGCGGCCGCCAAGTTCGGACCGCACCGTCAGGATCGGCTGCCATCGCTCCCGTTGAACCAGGCGATACCGGTGCGACCGATCGCCGAGGTGAACGAGGCGTACGTGTTTTCCGCCGAGCACCCGGAGGTTCTTGGCTACATGCCGTGTTATTGCGGCTGCGAACGAGAAGGGCACCGCGGCAACGACGACTGTTTCGTCAGAAGGCGTGCGCCCAATGGCGACGTGATCGAATGGGAACCGCACGGCATGACGTGAGATGTGTGCTTATCCGTCGCGCGTGACGCGATGCAAATGCATTCTTCGGGAGCTTCGGTCAAGGCCATCCGAGCGGCCAACGAGAAAAAGTGGACGGCGACTTCTCGCACCCATACGCCGACGCCCGTGCCCAGGTGAGAGGCCTGGGGTTGGGGATCCCCCATCCCTAATCCCTGTCTCTATATAATCCCCTCGTGGATCGACGCGCTGCCGCGTTCGCGCGGCTGTTCGAAGCGGTACACGAGGGGGTCTACATCGGCACGATTTCGCCAGAAGGCACCACCACGATTGCGGCCAACCCTCACCTGAAGCTGATCTTCGGCTATGGCGACGAGACGCGCGAAGCCGATGTCCGGCCGTTCGACAACGAGCGGTTTCTCGATCCGGCCGCGCGCACCGCAATGGTGGAACGGCTGACGACCGACGGGTCGGTCTCCGACTATCTGTTGCGCCTGCGCCGAGCCGACGGCATGCCCATCTGGGTCGAGGTCACCGCGCACGCCGATCCGGCGCGCAAAGACGACAGCCTGCGCGTGGAAGCGCTGATCCGCGACATCAGCGACCGAAAGAAGCTGGACGACGAAACCCGCGATATCTTTCACCAACTGCTGCAAGCGGAAAAAATGGCTGCGCTCGGTCAGACCATTTCCGGCGTCGCACACGAGTTGAACAATCCGCTGGCGACCATTCTCAGCTGGGCCGAGCGTCTCACCTCGCGCGAGCGTCTGGACGAACCGCTCCGTCGCGGACTCGACACGATCCTGTCGGAATCGGAACGCGCCGCGCGCATCGTACGCAACCTGCTCACGTTCGCGAGAAAGCGTCAGACGACGCGCGCAATGGTCGATGTCAACCAGATCGCGCGTGAAACGCTGGCCTTGCGCGCGTACGAACAGCGCGTGACGAACATCATGACCATCGACGCGCTCGCCGCGGGCCTCCCGCCCGTCTTTGCCGACGGTCACCAACTGCAGCAGGTCCTGTTGAATCTGATCATCAACGCGGAGCAGGCGATGCTCGCTTCACACGGTCGCGGCGCGCTCGTCATCCGGACGTGGCACGACTTGGCACGTGAGATCGTCGTCATCGAGATTAACGACGACGGTCCCGGCATACCTGAAGATGTGCAGCCGAAAATCTTCGATCCGTTCTTCACGACGAAGGAAGTTGGCAAGGGTACCGGGCTGGGACTGACCGTCGCGTACGCGATCGTGCAGGAGCACGGCGGCCGCATCCGGCTGGAGTCGACTCCAGAGGGCGGCGCTTCGTTTTTCGTCGAGTTGCCGCTGACAGGAGTCAAACCGTCAGCGGCGCCAGGCATTGCGGGACGAGCGCGGCGCAGGGGCGCCGTCGGGGCGAGCGCATCGATTCTGGTCGTCGAGGACGAGGCCCAGCTGGCGAGCGCGGTGGTTGACGCGCTGGAAGATTCGGGCTACGTCGTCGACCGCGCAGCCGATGGCAAAGAGGCGCTCGGCAAGGTACGCTCCCGCGCCTACGATCTCGTGATTTGCGATCTCAAGATGCCGCGGCTCGATGGCCGGGCGTTCTTCGGGATGCTCGAAAGCACGGCGCCGAGCCTGGCCAAGCGCGTTGTCTTCGTGACCGGCGACGTGGCCGGCACCGAGGCAGAGCAGTTTCTGAAAGACAGCGGCTGTCGGTGGCTCGAGAAGCCGTTTCGGCTGGGAGATTTGCTGAAGGTCGTGACCGAGACGCTTCCGTAGTGTGGGAGAGCTGGATTGACAAGACCGCGAAGGCCGCAACGATGAATGGGCTACCGCGGTTCGATGTGGCTCACCGCGGGTGGCTGTCCGCCCTGAGGCTGTCGCCGCTCGACTTTGCTCGAGGCAACCCTCAGGTTCTCGAAGGCCCGAAGCGCGAACTCTGCGTTGATCGTCGTGTTCAGCGCGCCGCGGCGACGAGCTGGCGCTGACGCGACATTCTCAGGGTCGCGCGCGCCGGCGTCGGCCGCTTGCCTGCGAGCTTGTACGTCAGCACTACGCCGTGCGGCGACGGGACGGTCTCGGGAACCACCTTCACCGGCCTCTCCTTGCGGATTGCGAACGCGATCAGCTGACGACGCATCTCGGCGACCTTCGCAGGATTCATTTCGCCGAGAGCCTCCCGGAGGCGACGAATCGCCCGAGCGTGCAGCTGCGAGACTCGTGACTCGTTGACACCGATTTCGGCGCCGATCTGCTTCATCGTCACTTCGCCGTAATAGTAGAGCGAGATCACTTTCCGCTCGCGCAGCGGCAGCGTGCGAATGGCGGCACGGACGCGATCGCGCAGTTCGGTCTTTTCATAGGCCGTATCGGGTGCGTCGGGCTCGGAGGGCACGAGCGCGGTCGGCAACGAACTCTCATCCAGATGCTCGCCCGTCGCAAGCGGCGAGGTCGCTTCAATCGTGTTGATGCGAACGATCGTGCGGCTCAATCGCTTCTCGTCGGATCCGACGCGGGCGGCGAGGTCGGCGATCGACGGTTCGTGGCCCAACTCGCGTCGTAGTGATTCGCGCGCTGCATCGAGTTCGCGACGCTGACGGCGCACGCCGCGCGGCCAGGCGTCCTTGCGCAGCGCGTCGATCATCGCGCCGCGGACGCGCCGTTCGGCGAACGTTTCGAACTTGATGCCGCGATCCGCGTCGAACCGGTGCGCGGCGTCGATCAGGCCAAGGACACCGTCCTGGACCAGATCGCCGACGTCGATGGAGTGAGGCATCGAGGCAGCCATTCTGCGCGCGAGTGCTTCGACGAACGGCAGACCGGCAACGATACGGCGGTTGTTACTCGCGGCGACAGATTGGGCTCGCATGCGGTCAGTCTCCAGTGTGATTCGGGATAGGTAATGGCAATCGCTGAGCGAACCCTGCCAATCGCCCATCCCAAATCACGAAGTCGGGTGGTTGCCGGCAACTGCGCGGTATCGCAATGGGGGTACCAACTGTCGAGCCTGTGTTCCAGATGGTGCCAGTCCATTGCACATTTACGCAGTAACTAGTGACTGCAAGAGACTTACGGCCGTGATTCGTTTCGGAACCGGTGTTCGAGGATCGGGTGAAAGACCGTGCAGATCGTCAAGAAATTGACGATTCTGCGATCTTGTCCGCCAAAATGGTGACTCCCCAATTACAGATTTGGCAGCGAGTGCGAATGGATGTCAGCTGCGACCAAACGATGTCAGCGCTGCTAATTGGTGTCCGATCGTTGACGGGCCGTGACCGGACCGATCAGCGCGGATTTAGGGTGAGGCGACGGAGTTCCTTGGCGGTCTCCATGGCTTCGAGTGTGCTCGAAACCACCTGCGCCGCACGGGCGCGACTGACATCGTCCGTGACCTTGCCTTCAAGCAGTTCGGCATGGGCGAGGATGATACCGAGCTGATTATTGAGGCGGTGAAAGAGGAGACGCAGTTCGGGTGATTCGTCCATGGGTCCCCTCGCGAGCAGCGTTGCGGCGCCCGACGGGTCGGATCTCAGACCTGGTTCCGGCCCTCGGCGTGCCACACCGGTTGCGCTGCGACCCGCTGGGTGTCATTCGGTTGACGCCAGAGCGTGTCCACGAAGATCCGGACCGACCCACCCGCCGTTCGCACGTATTCGATCTTGCCGCTCGAGAGCCAGTTGTAGATGGTGCGCCGGCTCACGCCCACAAGCTCACAGGCCTTCATGATCGAGATCGTTTTGCGTTCCACAGGAATATTTGCCTCCGTTGAGCTCTATCGGCCGCACTTGCCAGCGGGTTTAGTGGCAAACCGTCGCTTCCCGTCTCACCGCCGCGGGACGGAGGTCTAGGTGTTCGTCACACTGTCAACTATTTGACGACTTGGGTCGGCCAAGCCCGCGATGGCTGCCCGCCCCATCGCCAATACCGCTTCTGTCGTCCCACCTCCGATATGCGGTGTCCCGACGAAATTCGGCAGGCTTAAAAGTTCGCGATCGGTCGGAGGTTCCTCTGCAAAAACGTCGCAAGCGGCGCCGGCGATTGTTCCACCGAGAAGGGCCTGTTTCAGGGCAGTCTCGTTCAGGATGCCGCCCCGTGCGGTGTTGATGAGAAACGCGGATGGCTTCATCAGCGCCAACTCTCGACTGCCAATAAGACCTCGAGTCGAGGCGTCGAGCGGCACGTGCAGCGACACGATGTCCGACTGCGTCAACAAATCATCGAGGGACGCAGGCGTCACGTGGTACTCGCGGTTGAAGTCGTCGTAGCTGCGGATGTCGTTGGCCACCACCGAGGCGCCAAACGCGCGGCACAAACGCGCCACCTGTTGTCCGACGTGTCCACACCCGACGATGCCCACAACCGTCGACGACAACTGGCGACCGCCTGGATGTTGCCAGCCGCCGTCCGCGATCGCGCGCGACAGCGGCATCACGCTTCGGCAGAGCGCAATCATGAAACAGATCGTCAACTCGGCCACTGCCTGACGATTTATGCCGGGCGTCCAGCGCACCGACACACCGTGGCGTCTGGCAGCGTCGAGGTCGATCGTGTCGAGTCCGACACCGTACTTGCTGACGATGCGAAGCTCCGGAATCTCACGAAACAACTGTTCGTCGAGGCGCTCCAACCCTGTGATCGCCATCTCGTGGCCGCGCAGAAAGGCGACCAGGTCATTCCCCCGAAGCGGCCGTCCTGTCTCGTTGAACCGGGCTGACGAGTATCGAGCGAGCAGCTCATCCCTGAGCGTCAGGTTCTTCGAGAACGAATGGGAGGCCACGGCGACCGTCATCAGCGAATCGTATCCGGGCGCGACGGGGATGCGATACGGATGCGACCTGAGCTCGATGCGACCAGGTTGCGAGCGGGAAAATTTGCGGCCTGACCCAATGCCGACATTGTGTCAAAATCTTGGCGCACCGGAATGGCTGGCCCGAAACACCTTCTGCTGGTCGAGGACGAAGCGCCACTTCGACAGATCATCGCCGAGCAATTGGGCGACCAGGGATATCAGGTCGAACAAGTGGGCTCCGGCGAGGAGGCGATCGAGCGGCTCACCGACTTCGCTTACGACATCATCGTCACCGACCTGCGCCTACCAGGCATCGATGGTTCCGCTGTAGTCCAAGCGGCGGTCGAGCGCTACCCCCACATCATCGCCATCGTTGTCACCGGGTATGGCACCGTGAAGGACGCCGTTGAAGCCATCAAGCACGGCGCATGGGATTTCGTGAACAAGCCGTTTCAGATTGATGAGCTGCTGCACGTCCTCGATTCGGCACTCGAGCAGCGCCGCCTCAAATCGGAAAACGCATATCTCCGCGCGCAGCTCGAAGAGCGGTATCGCTTCGAAGGCATCGTCGGCAAGAGCCGCGCAATGGCCCGACTCTTTCAGCTGCTCGAAACGATTGCGCCGACGAACAGCACCGTGATGATTACTGGCGAGACCGGCACGGGCAAAGAGGTCGTCGCACGAGCGATCCATCACAACGGCCCGCGGCGGGCGCACCGCTTCGTCGCGCTCAACTGCAGCGCGATTCCCGAAACGCTGCTCGAAGCCGAACTGTTCGGGCACGTGCGTGGCGCGTTCACCGGTGCGGTCGGCAATCGCCAGGGACGTCTTGAACAAGCGCATACCGGCACGCTGTTCCTCGATGAAGTCGGCACGATGAGCGCCGCTTTGCAGATGAAACTGCTCCGCGTGCTCCAGGAGCGCGAGTTCGAGCGCGTGGGCGACTCGCATTCGATCAAGGTCGACGTGCGCGTGATTGCCGCCACCAACAGTGATCTCGCGCGCATGGTGGCCGGTGGCCAGTTCCGCGAGGATCTGTTCTACCGGCTGAACGTCATTCCGATCCAGATCCCGCCGCTCCGCGATCGCAAAGAAGACATCCCGCTGCTCGTACAGCATTTTCTCGAAAAATTCCGCAGCGCTGCGGGTCCCACGGTGACGGTCTCGCAGGACGCCATGCGCAGGCTCATGGCGTACCGCTGGCCCGGCAACATCAGACAACTCGAAAACGCCGTGGAGCGGGCGGTGGCGTTCACCGCGGGACGATCGCAAATCGACGCCGATGATCTACCGGTTGAGATTCAACAGGCCGAGGAGCAGGTGCTCGGCTCGAGCGTGGCGCTTCCAGAGGAAGGGATCGATCTCGAGGCGTTCGTCTCGCGGATCGAGCGCGAACTGATCGAACGGTCGCTCGAGCGGACAGGTGGGAACAAAGGTCAGGCCGCCCGACTCCTGAACGTCAAGCGAACCACTCTGATCGAGAAAATCAAGAGATTCAGCGACGTCGGACGGCAGTGACGTACGCGACGGCGCCGGCCGTGGCGCCGAGGGTGTCGGCGGTCCAATCACTTACATCCGAACTGCGGCCCGGCACGAACCATTGGTGGAACTCGTCGGTCCCACCGTAGAAGCTGGTGAACAGCACGGCGGTGACGATGACTGCGAGAAGGCTGAACCCTTCGCGCCGCAACGCGCGACCGATCAATACGGCCAGCCCCGCGTACTCGGTCATGTGGAGCAGTTTGTCCCACACGGCCGCCGTCACCTCGGGCAGCGGATTCGATTCTGACGAGAACCCGAAGATGACCGCCATGTAGATGATCGGCGGCAGCCACGACTTGAGCCGCGACGACAACGAGACCTCAGTTCTGCGCGCTGGAGGGCTGTGGATCATTGGTCCTTGGTTCTTAGTGCCTCGTTCTTGGTCCGTCCCTCGTCCTGGGTCCGTCCTTCGTCCCAGGTCCGTCCTTCGTCCCAGGTCCGTCCTTCGTCCCAGGTCCGTCCTTCGTCGTTCGTCCCAGGTTCGTCCTTCGTCCTTCGTCCCAATAACGGTTTTCACTCGACGCCCGGCGAGACCAAAATGAGACCGAGGACGGACTCAGGACCAGGGACGGACTCAGGACAGGGGACGGACTCAGGACCAAGGACGGACCAAGCACCAGGAACGAAGTACCAAGGACCAAGCCGCCGTCACACAATGCAGTTGCGGCCTGCGGCTTTGGCTTCGAACATCCGGCGATCCGCGGTCCGTAGTGTCGATTCGAAATCGTAGTCCGAATCGAACTCGGCCGCCCCGGCCGAAATCGTCACGCTGCACGGAACCGACGTCGGTAGCGTCTGCACCCCGACGCGAATGCGCTCGGCCAGCTGACGAGCGGCTTCGATGTTGGCGCCTGGAAGCACGATCAGGAATTCCTCGCCGCCCCAGCGGGCCACGATGTCGTACGCGCGCACGGATTGGCGAAGCATCGCGCTCAGCTCGCGCAGCACCTGGTCGCCAGCCTGATGTCCCAAGGTGTCGTTCACCTGCTTGAATCGGTCGATGTCGACCATGATGCAGCTGAGCGGCTTTTTCTCGCGCTCGGCACGCGAAATCTCGCTCGCGATGCTCTTCTCGCAGCCGCGACGATTGGCAAGGCCCGTGAGCGGATCTGTCGCCGCCAGCAGCTCGAGCGCTTCGAATCGTTCGTCCCGCTCGACGGATCCCGCCTGCGTCGTCTCGCGCGTTTCGCCGACGTGCTGCTCGATCGCAAGAGCCACGTCGCCTGCGAACGCCACCAGCGCATCGATGTCGTCCGAGGCGAGCGCCAACGGCTTCGCGTCGAAAACGCCGATCGCGCCCCAACCGGCGCCGCCGGGATGGGCCAATGGGACGCCGGCGAATCCGCGGATCGCGGACGCCGCCGAGCCGTGGCCAAACAGCGGGTGATGTTCAAGGTCGGGGACGAGCAGCGGATCGGCGCCAGACGCCGCGTGCGGCAACAGCTCGAGGATCTTCGACCAATCGAGCGACGGCGTCGGATCCGCAACCGAACCGAACGCGGCGAATTTCCGTTGCTCGCGCAGGCGCAGGTAGGCCGCCGCGACCGGGACCTTGAACTGCCGGGTGAGGTCAACGAGCGCACGATTGACCAGATCGTCAACCGACACCACCTCGGGAGTCGGCTCGATTCGTGGCCGCTTGGCGGTCACCGCGATGCCGCTGTCGTTCCCGCGCAGCGCATCGGCGAAGGCACGCTTCAAGGACGGACGGTCGATCTCCAGTGGAAGGATTTGTGCGATTCCGAGCGATTCGGCCAGCTTGATCGCCGCGCCGCGCAACGACTCGTGCGACGACATGACGATGGCGCTCGCACGTACGCTGGGGGCAGAGCGCCGAAGGTGCCGCAGGACGCCGAACCCGTCGACGCGCGGCAGCGACAGTTCGGTGACCAGCAGCCGTGGCGCGCCGTTGCGATCGAGATGATCGACCGCATCCTGGCCGTCGCGCACGAGCACAACCGTGGGGCAGAACTCGAGCGCGAGGTTGCGAATTGCTGAGGCTCGTGCTGTGTTCGAGATTGCGATTAGTATGTGTTCGGACACCCGGTGCGTGGTGGCCGATACATTCGTTTTGACCATCAGGGCGCGTTTAGGACTTACGACGACATTATAGAGCTTTGGTTTTGGTTGCAACGCGACAGCCAGACTTTCACTGTGAAAGAACCGAGCGAATCCGTGCAGACCCGTGTGATCCCTTTTCTCAGGCGTGTTCCACTTTGAGACAACCTGAACAGTTTTGAGAATATACGGATTTGGGAATTGGTGAAAGGACTACGTCAACCGCAGGCTCTTCCGGATGTCTTGAGACCGGGTTTTGTAATCCTGGGGCGGAGATCCCGACAGTTCCAATGGCTCGGCCTCGATTTGGGTCGAAGACGGCATCGGACCGAACGGCAACCGGAGCTGGTCCGGCATCCGGCTGATCACCGACAACAGCTGCAGCTCGAGAGCGTTCATGCCGCGCGACCTGGCATCAACGACGTCTTCACGAATGCCAGCACTCCGGCTGTGCGCGCGCATGCAGCGGCGGCGGCGCCGACCACGAACGCCAATGGCGCGACAACCAGCAGCTCTCTCAATCTGCGCTCGCCGGGTGCGTCCGGTGCAGATCCGCGAAGCAGGAGCGCGGCGCCACTCAGGATCGCGTTGCCGAGCGACAGCAGCAGGACCACGAGCATGAAATCGCCCTTGGTGATCCAGCCGCCGGCTGCGCCGATCGCGGTCGCACAGACGAGCCAACCCTGCGCCAATGGGGTCAGCAGCTCTGCCCCGGCGAAATACATCAGCGCGGGCGTGTCGCTCCGCTTTGAACGCACCAGCAGAGAGATCGCCTGGAGCGCCGCCAGCTGACGCCGGGCGGTTGCAGCCATCGCCGCCCTCAGCGCACGCGGTTCGACACATCCGAAAATCTCTGCGGTGCGAACGATTTGACCGCCGACGCCTGGCGCCGTCGATGTCTGCAGCCGGACCATCATGTCGAGGTCTGCGTCGGCCGCAGTAGTCGAAAAGCCGCCTGACAGGACCAGTGCGTCGCGCCGCCACACGACGACAGCGTCGCGCGGAGCAAAACCGTTCCGCAGCGTCCGCCACACGATCCGGCTCTCCATAATCGAGCGCATCGACGCCAGACGCTGAAAGACTCGTGTCATTGTTCGAGCGGACCCAGCCGGCGCGTCAACCTCCACGTGGCTCGTGGCACCCACGACGACGGCCGGGTTGCGCATCGGCGCGGTCATCGCACGGATCAGAGCGTCGGCGTCGAAAACGAGACCGGGAGCAACCGCGCTGACGTACCGGAAACGCGCGAGATTGACGCCACAATTCAAAGCATCCGCAGGGGCGCCCGGCGCCTTGTCCACGACCATCAGCCGGGCGTCACGCTCGCTGCGATAGATCATGCGAACCGGCGCCGTCGGCAACGATTGGCGGTAGAAGAACTCCTTCGCCTCGAGCTGCCATTCACGCTTCATCGCGTCCCATATCGCCGGCGTCGCGCGTTCGGTGACGACGATCACCTCGATTTCGGGATAGTTCAGGCCGAGCAATGCGGCGATTGTGTCGTCCGCGTTCGGGCTGCGATGGGTCAGATGAACGATGAGGCTGACCGGAATGGTGAAACGCGATTCCGACAGCGCATCGTGATCCTCCGCCTGAATTTCGCGGCGCCCGCCGGCGCGCAGGGCCAGCACCAGTCCAGCGGCGGTCGTCGCGACCAGGTACACGAGCGCGAGTGCAATCGAGACGAGCGTCAGCGTCTGCAGGAGCATCATGGGTTATGCGGCGCTTACGTGTTGAAGACCGATGGTGGTGAGCAGATTGCGCAGGCGCGGCGCCAGCGTGGAGCCGGCGCGTTCGAGCAACGAATCGGTCAACCGAAGTCCGCCGGCCGACACGATGCGGCGCAGCAGGTCGATCTTGTGATCCGCCGGGTGATCGGATGCGGCTTCCATCACGATGAAACTGTCGAGAACGCCCAGGTTCTGGAATACCTCCGCGGCGCCGTTCCGGACGAAGCGATCGGGATCGTCCAGCAGACGCACGAGCACGGGCCAGATGTCGGGACCCATGCCTTCGAGGCACTCCTTCGCGGCGAAGCGCACCCACCAGTCGCGGTCGCGAAACAGCGCAGCGACGTCTTCGGCGAGATCGTCCCGATCGAGCTTGCCGATGGCGCGCACGGCCGCCGTTCGCACGAAGGGAACCGGATCGTTCAGCAGGCGAAGCGCGGTGACGCCGCCAATCATGTCGCCAATCTGGCCGAGCGACTCGACAGCGGCCTTCCGCACCCCCGGATCGGGATCGTCGGCAACCGCCGCCAGCTCGCGCTCGAGTTCGTTCACGTCGGCGTAGCGCCCAAGCAGCGTCGCGGCCCAGCGGCGAACCAACGGGTCCTTGTCGGACAGCAGCGGCCGCAGACGGGCTGCGAGATGCAGCGGCGAGCGATCGAGATGCGCGGCAATGCGCGACGCAGGATGCCGACGTGCCTTCAGTGCTTCGATGAGAATGTCGGCCGCCAGCGGACAATCGGATTCGCCGAGCAACGAGAACGCGACCGAGGCGAGATCGGAATCTGACCCGTCGATCGCCCGTGCGAGCAGTTCGAGGCTTCGCGGATGATCGAGATGGAAAAGAATCTGCAGCGCCGCCATCCGGCGCCATTTGTCGCGAGCCGTGCGGTGCGACGCCGCATCACGTTCCAGCGCCAGAATCCCCCATCGCTCGAGGAGGTAGGCCGTGAGCGTGTCGGCAACAGCGCGCGGCGTCTCCGCGTCTGAGACAGCCGCCATGACGAGCTCGCGTGATGCGCTTTCGAGCATCGGCCGCACGCGGTCCACACCTTCGGCGAGCGGCAACTGCCGGACATCGTCGGTGCCGAGCACCGTCAGCGCCGCAGCCATCGTCGCTCGCGCCTTGGTACGGCGACGTTCGACGACCAGGACGTAGGTTGTCAGGAGCGCCCAGACGCAAACGGCCGCAGTCGCGCCGGACATCAGGACCAGGTGAAGGAGCGGCATGCTCCAACGCCTTATCGGCGGAAATGAGAGGAGGCTGTAGGAAGAACCGTGCAGGACGCGCTGAAAATTCAGCGTGTGCCGACCGGCGCGTCACCGGCCCGCGCAGGCTCGGCCGAGCGGGAACGAACGCTGTCGTGCCCCCGCTCCGCGCGTGGCTTCAGGCCGAGAAGGCGTTTCAGCCGATCGACCATACCGCCCCGTTCCAGACCCGATTCGTCAAGACCTTCCAGGATGTCGAGGCACTCGCCGATCGACTTCACCGCGCCAATCCCGAGTTGACGTGCGCTGGCTGGTACCTTGTCTTCGTCGCCGCGCCAAACGAGGATTGCGCGTGCGCTCGAATCGATCGCGCAATCCAGACAATTCTCGGGCCGATCGTCGACCAGTACATCCAGCTGCAAGGCGGCGCAAATTCTTCCCCGCGAGCCATGAACGACGAAAACCGATGGAGAAGGGAATCCGTGCGCGGCCAACCAGCGGTGACTTTGGAGCTGCGCCGTGTCGCCGCCGGTTTCCGGGCGGCTGGTCAGGAAGATCACTTCCCACTTGCGCGTCTGCACCAATCGCGCGAGCCGCGCGAGCGCGCCGGGCTCGATCTCGTCGAGGGTCTCCCAGAAATTCACGCGGTTGCGGACGGCCGCCCACAGCTCTCGTTGCTGGCGCGCAGAGAACGCGGTCGGCGGCTGTGGTTCGTCACCCTTCGGCGGGGCTGTGTCGTCGGCGGATTGACTATCCTCGGGCGCCGAGGATCGCGGCAGCGTGGCCGGATCGACCTGTGGAAATAGTTCACGGGCTTCGCGCGCCAAGGCGCTCTGCATGTCCGCGAGCGTACCGTCCAGATCGAAACCCAGGCGCATCAGTCCGAACCGTCCCTCATAGTCTAGCGCGTCTGTAGTAGTGCGGGCGCGGCAAGGCCCACTCGCACAACCCCGTTATCGGACACGATTCGCCGGAAAATGAAACGGCCCGGATTACTGAATGCCCCAATGGGGCCGGCCACGCAGACGCCTGCGGCTCGCCTGGCCACCGAAGAGTGCGCGCATGACACACCTTTCGAGAGCCGATAGAGTGAGGCGGGTGACGTGGCCAGCGCAGACTTTGTAAAGCGCCTCGGGATATTCGTCGTGCGCGACTTCATCGATCGGCCGACATGCGCGGCCTTACGCGCGGCTTCGCGCGCGGCGGAGGCCACGCCGGCGACGATTTACAGCGGGAGCGAGGTTCGCGAGCTTGACGTCGACTCGCGACGAACCCTTCGAGCGCACGTGTCAGATGATCTCGTGACAAACATGCGCACCAGAGTGTTGGCGCTGATGCCAGAGGTCGCGCGCCATTTCAACGTCTCGCTGACCGGCTGCCAGGATCCTCAGTTCCTCGTGTATCGCGAGGGCGATTTCTTTTCGAAACATGCGGACGCCGGCGACGACTCCGACGACCCGGACACCGTTCGCGAGCGCAAGATCTCGGTCGTGGTTTTTCTCAGCGACGAGACAGTGGAGGCCGCGGCGGACGGCGCGCACCGGGGCGGCTCTCTCGTCTTCTACAACCTGATTGACGATCCGCGGCTGGCGGCGCGCGGGGTCCCGCTCACCGCCGAGCAAGGCCTGCTTGTGGCATTTCGTGCAGACACGTGGCATCGAGTGAACGTTGTCACAGCAGGCGAGCGCCACAGCATCGTCGCATGGTTCGTTTAGCGAGCATTCCCTGGATTGTCTCGTAAGCGATACTTGCGAGTTCCCGGAACCGATTGACTGGAGTGATTCTCAGGATTGCGGCCGTGCTAAAATTTACGCGCTCATCCTTATCTCAGTATACGTGTCCAGGAGTGTGTGTGCCGTGAGCAACACCCAGCCAATGGCTGCGTTTCACATCTGCTCCGACGATGTGGTCGCGCGTCGGCTCGACGACGTTGTCATCCTCATCAACCTGAAGACGAACCGCATCTTCGAGCTCAATTCGACCGGCGCGCGGTTGTGGGAGCTGATGAGCGCAGGATCGACGGTGTCGCAAATCCACGACGCAATCCATGACGAGTTCGACGTAACGGACGGCGAACTCACGCGCGCGATTGACACCCTGGCCGGTTGGTTGGCTGCAGAGGGCCTCATTGCAAGTCGCGACGCAAGCTAGGCCCGCGGCCGAGCTGACCAGCGCGTGGGTTGCGCGCGTCCCGAATCGAGGGGGTCAGAAAGGTGCGCTCCAAATCACACGTGCGCCCGAGTGCTCGTCTCCTGCGTACGCCGAGCGCGGATTGTTCGCCTGCGTTTTCTCGGGCCTCTTGCACAACCGCAAAGAACTGTCCACGACATTGGCGCACGGCGAGCGCGCGAGCGATGCCGATCTCATCCTGCGCGCGTACGAAAAATGGGGCCGTGACTGCCCGGAACACGTGCGGGGCATGTTTGCGTTCGTCGTCTGGGACTCGCCGCGCGAGGTCGTCTTTGGCGCGCGCGACCGCATCGGCGTGCATCCATTGTTCTGGACGTTCGTCCGCGACACCCTGTTGACGTCACCTTCGATCAGCGCGCTGTTGTCCGACCCGAACGTGTCGCGGGAGTTCAATCGGCCCGGCATAGTGGATCACCTGCGCCACACGTGGGGCGACCATCCGTCAGAGACGTTTTACGCCGCGATCAGCCGCCTTCCGGCGGGACACGCGTTCGAGGCCGCGCACGGCCGGTTGCGGGCCTGGCCGTACTGGAAACTGCTTGAGTTGGGCCGGCAGGTCGAGATGATGAGCGAAGCCGAGGCGGAAGGCTTCGACGACATGCTCGACCGCGCCGTCGAGCGCTGCATCGACCTCGGATCGACCGGGATTTTCCTGAGCGGCGGCCTCGACTCGGTCAGCGTCGCCGCCTCGGCGATCGAATTGACGCGCGTGCGCGGATGCCCGCCGCCGCTCGCGCTCTCGCTCGGCTTCCCGCATCCGGAATGCAACGAGGAATCGGTGCAACGCGGCGTTGCGTCCGGTCTGGGAATTCGACAGGTCCTGCTGCCTGTCGGGCAGACGGTGGAACCCGAGGGCTTGCTGTGGTCGGGCCTCATGATGGACGGCGAACTCGACGCGCCGCTCTCGAACATCTGGGCGCCAGCGTACTTTCGACTGAGGCTCGAGGCCCAGCGCAGCGGATGCGAAGTCATCATGACGGGCAACGGCGGCGACGATTGGCTGTGCGTGGATTCGCTGTACTTTGCCGATCTGCTGCGCGCCGTGAACGTTCGCGAAGTCATCCGCATGACCGCAAATCAGCTGCGATCGTTTGAAAAGTCGCCCACGGCCATGCTCCGGCGATTGTTGTGGGGGTACGGCCTCCGGCCGCTCCTCGCGCTGCAGGCACAACGAGTGTTGAAGCGCGTCGCGCCAGGCGTGCTTCAGGCGCACCGGCGACGGGGCCGGAACCGGATTACGCCACCGTGGCTGGCGCCCGATCCCGACCTGCAGAAGGAATCGCAGCGCCGCTTCGAGGAAGTCGATAAAGCCCTCGCGAGCCGTCCGGAGCCTCGTGGCAAGTTCGGGTTCTTTTTCAGCGAGGCGCCGCTCGCGCTCATACGGCCGCTTCAGGCGATGGAATTCGAGGAAGCCTTCGCGCTGAGCCGGCGCACGGGCCCGCTGGAGCTCGCGCCGTACTGGGACGCCGACCTCGTGGAATTCATGAACCGCATTCCACCGGGTGCGCTCGAGAAGGGCGGACGCTCCAAGGCCCTGGTCCGCGCCTCCGTGGCAAAGCGTTTTCCGGGCCTTGGCTTCGATCGCCAACGCAAAGTATCGGCGTTCAATTTCTTCAAAGCCGTCCTCGAGAGCGAGGGACCGGGAGCGTGGAAACGTTTGAACGGCGCTCCAACCCTGGCCGAAATGGGAATTGTCGGACTGGGTCCAGACGTCCCAGGCTGCTTCGGCGCGCAGGCGTCAAGCCAGGTTGATCGTATTATTCGGATGCACCGGGTTCTCGAGGTCATGCACGTCGAGGCGTGGGCGCGCGCTCGTTCTCGTGGAGTCGGCACTCACACAGGGAGAAGTCATGCAGAACAATGATGATGGGCGCGTCGCAGCGCCGGGGCAGAAGAAAGCCTGGGAGCCGCCAACATTGTCGTATGTCGGCGATGTTGAAGAAGTCGTGCAGGGCGGAGGCGGGAAGCTGAGCGTGACGAGCGGCGATCCCGGCGAAACAAAGAAACAGCAACCGACGGGCTAGTGCTCGACAGCAGTGAGCGACGGCAGAATCACATGCTGTCTCTCGTGATTTCGCCGACCGAGCAGAGTGCGCCGGCGACGCTCGAGACGGATCCGTCAGCCGTAAACGTGTGGCGAACGGCGGAGGGGGAGTTGTGTGCCGTCGCCGGGTCTGACGACGGAGAGTACTGGCTGCAGGTGCCGAGCGTCGCGACGTTCAGGTTTGCCGCCGGCGGCGACTCCGTAACGGCGGTTCCCCATGCTCCGGCGCGGCCGGATCTCATCCGTCGGGCGTTCGACCACAGCGTCCTGCCGTTGACCCTGCAGGCCTTGGGACGTGAGGGCTTGCACGCGAGCGCCGTGCTGACGGCGCATGGCGTCGTCGGGTTTTGTGGGAAGACCCATACCGGCAAATCCACGTTGGCGTTCGCGTTGAGCCAGCGCGGACTCGAGCAATGGGCGGACGACTCGCTCGTGTGGGATCTCGAAGACGGACATCCTTCAGCGATCAGTCTGCCGTTTCACGTTCGACTGCGACCGGAGTCGGTGTCGTTCTTCGGCAGTTGTCCGGACGCTCGTCGATTTCGGAACACAGAAGGCCGAAAGCCGATAACGGCGCTTTACGTGCTGAGGCGTACCGCTTTCGATCCGACCGCTCCGCGATTGGTCATCGAACGGCTCGCCGGCGGTCACGCGTTGACGACGCTGCTCGATCACGCACACTGTTTCAATCCGTGCGACGCGATCCGGAAGCGCCAGATGATGGTTAACTACCTGACGCTGATGTCGCGCGTCCCAGTGTTCGATGTGCGGTTCCAGCCCTCGCTGAGCTTGCTGTCCGAGCTGGTGGATACCTTCGTCACTGTATTGAGTGGGCTGCACGTGCCCGCGCGTTCCGATCTCGAAGAAGCTCTCGAAACGACGGCCGCGATCTGAACCACCCTGCATAAGCCGTTTTGGCGTGGCTGCCTTCCACGTTCGTCACGCGATGCGTCAGCAATGGCGAGATACGGAACACGATTCCGTCTCCCAACCCGACGTTGGCCACTTCGGACAGAACCTCGCCGGCCGTTTGCTCGCGAATCTGAAGCAGCCCGCCCTCGTACTTTTCGGGACTTAGATTGATGCTCATCGCGATCAACCGGTCCATGCCCCTGTCGCTGTGCCACGAGTCGGAGTGACCGCTCGAAGGCACCATACGATAGACGCGCCCCTCGAAGCACCCGATTGGTCCGCAACCTGTCAGCATGTGAACCGCCTCGAAGAGTTGCGGGTCGTTCGCCAACAGCTCCAGCACGCCGGTCGCCAGACCAGACTCCGCCACTAACTCCGTGCCGATTCCATCGTGCGTGCGGTCAGCGAACGTGCCGCGGTCGAGCGCCGCGACCATGGTCCGGGCCAGGCTCGGCTCGAGCAGGTTCTTCAAGTGGACGCAATGATGGCTGTCGAAGTCGGCGCGAAGCTGTTCGAGCGCAGCTCGATCGACGAACAACCCGCGATGGCGCAGCTGAATGATCATGCGGCCAACGTATCGGCACCGCTACTCCGCAGCTGGGGAGCGAGCACCATGGCATTCGGCCAAGGGATGCCCGTCGCGGCGTCCGAACAGCCGGGGACGGAGGTTGTGCCGGGGACGGAGGTTGTCATCGCACGATGGCCCTATCGAACGGTGCGAAACGCTCGTGGACGTCGGCGTCGTCGTTGAGCGTCGCCCCGTCGCACGTGACCCATGCATGAGCCTGAACCCGGTCGTCGGCTTTCCGCACCCCGACGTGAAGAGCCGCATCGATGCCGCGTCGCTTGAGGATGGACCAGAGCAGCAGCGACTGGGGCAGGCAGGTTGCGCGATAAAAACCGTGTTCCGCGGCGATTCGAACCAGCCGCGCAGCGGTTTGCGCGCTTTCAACACGGTCGCCTGAATCCTTACGACGCGCCGTGCGAGGCAAAATCGCCGACAGGAAAGACTGACACGCTGCAAAGCCGAACGCGCGCAGCAACACGTCGATGACAGGCAACCAGATCAACGACTGCACCAGCAGCCAGCGTTCACCACCCGTCAGCCGAACAAAACGACGCCATCGGTCCACGACCGAGCCGCGAGCGATCACCCTACGAATATCCTGTCTCGCCGTTTTCACACGTTACCATATGCCTTCGCAGGAGACTGCAGCCCGCTACCACCTCACGAGCGGTGAGGTTTCTGGAGGTAGGGCGCCCCGGCGCAAGCGGCGCAATGCGCGATAGGCGAGATTGCTGGCGAGTCGTTGGTCGGCGCGTGCGAGCCCGATCGTAACGCGCATGTAGCGTTGCAGAAATCGACGACGACGCGATGCGGATGCGCCTCCGGCCAGGTCGTCGGGTTCGAGTGCGTCGAGCGGCCGCAACGGGACGAGCCGGTCGGTCATGCCCGCCTGCCGCATCTGCTCCGCGAACTCGCCGACCTCCAGCGCCGGCGTCGTCCTTTCGAACGTGAAGGTGGCGTACGGTACGACCACTTTCGGATCGAGGAGGCGCACCCATTCGACAGCGTCCGCCGGTCCAGCGGTGTACTGAAACTGGCCGGTGACCAGAACGGTGTCCACCTCGCGACAAAAACCGTTTACGCCGCCATCCGCGTACTTATAGGTCATCTTAGAGATCGGCAGAAAAGCGATGTTCGGCCGGTACTCGGTCCGCACGCGCTCGAGGTCGGCCCGCATATCGCCTTCGGTGTCGCGGAAAGCGTCCACGCCCCCGTAGAGACACCAGTCGCCGGTTCGCACCACGTAGGTGTAGTGATCGATTTGGGCGCTGGGCTCGTCCTGCTCGCCGTGGAACGGCACGGGAACGAGCTCGATGTCTCCAATCCGCATCGGCCGCCAGAGTTCCGCTTCGCGAATATTCTCGAATCCGATCGACTTCAACATCGACACCATCGGTGGGTTGAAAATCGTCGGGTGCATGACTTTCGGCACGACGACCGGCGTCCGCTTGTCGAAGAGCAGCAGGCTGGAGACGTCGCAGTGATCCCAATGGCTGTGCGAACAGCAGATGGCGCCCAGATTCAGCCTCGTCACGTCGCGGCCAGGTCCGTGGACGATCTGTCCCGTGCGCAAGAGCGGATCGAACATGATGGCGGTCTCGCGCGATTGCACGAGCACCGCCGTGTGCGCCACGAATGTCACGCGAGGCCGGCCTGGCGATCGGAGAAACTCGTTGGGCGGCGGGCCGGGCAGCTGCTCGAGAAACCCGTCTGACGACAGGCGCGCGAACAACTCCTGCGCCCAGGCGGCCGCGGAGCTCGGCAGTTCCTCGTCAAGACGGGCCCGAACGTCGTGAGCGGATCGGTCACCGCCAAGGAGCGGCATCAATCGACCGAGTGCGCTGAAACGTTCGAGCGGCACGGCGTATCGGCGGCCATGCGTCTCGTCCCAGGCACGAACCTCGAAATCGAGATCGTCGAGCGAGGCAGGCTCGCGGAAGATCTCGTCACGCATGACGAGTCCCACCGTGCCGTTGCGCTCCCAGACGTCGTAGAAATGCAGGATCTCCGGCGACTCCCGCAGGTCCCTCGCGATCGCGTCCGGTCTGGGCCGCCGGGTCAGACGATGCACCGCTTCGGGATACGCGCGGAGAAGCTGCCGGTAACGGTCGCCCATGAACAGGAGGCGGCAATCGACGTCAGTACCGCCAGCCCGCAGATCGAACCGCACACGACGTCCCAATCGAACAACGGGTTCACTCATGCTTTCAGATCATGTCGAGCACCCTTTGGGCGCCCATGAGATGGGTTGCGCCTGATAAGCTGCATGGACTCACTCCGGATGGCTCAACGGATCTCTATCAAAACGACCAATGGCGATCGGCTGGTTGCCTTCGCGGACAGACACGCGCTGTTCCTGGCCGTACTCGTACTCACGGCCATCACCGCCAGAATCGTGATGGGGACGAGCCTCGTCGTGGGCGACACCCGGTACTTCTGGCTGGACGACGACCAGATGGTGTCGATGCGGTACGCACGCTCCCTTGCGAGCGGCGACGGGCTCGTATGGAATCCCGGCGAACATGTCGAAGGCTACACCAGTCTTGGGTGGACGCTGGTGATGGCCGTCGTCCACATGCTCCCGCTCAGCGACGCGACCACGTCGCTGGGCGTCAAGATCATCTCGTGGATCCTGGCCTGTGCGGTCATCATGATGACGGATCGCCTGCTGGGGATGTTCGTGCCACGACCCAGCTTGACGCGCCCGGCGATGCTGCTGACGCTGGCGCTGTGCAACGATCTGCTCTTCTGGTCCGTGAATGCCTTCGAGACGACGCTCGTCACTGCGGTGTTCCTGTGGGCCTTGCTTCGAATCCTCGGCGAAAGCGAACACGGGACGCCGCAAATCGCGACGTTCCTGCTCATCGGCCTCATGCCGGTCACCCGAAGCGACGCCTATCACTTGTGGGCGGCGCTGCTCGTCGCCGCCATCGCACTGCATCAGGATCGCATCAGCGTGGCCCGGCTGCTGCCCTTCGCGGCCGTGGTGCCGATACTGCACCTGGCGTTCAGACGCGCCTACTACGGCCAGTATTTGCCGAACAGCTACTACCTGAAAGTGGCCGGCAACAACGGCTTGTTCTGGGGCGGGGCCGGCTATCTGAAGTCGTTCATCGAGGCCTATAGCGTGCCGGTCCTGCTGACAATGGCGGGAGTTCTGTGGTCGAAAGATCGACGGATCCGGTGGCTTCCTTCCGGCATGGCGCTGACCATCGCCTACGTGCTGACGGTGGGCGTCGACAACTTTCCTTATTTCAGGTTTTTCGCGC
Source organism: Acidobacteriota bacterium (assembly GCA_046728115.1). Taxonomy (GTDB): domain Bacteria; phylum Acidobacteriota; class Vicinamibacteria; order Vicinamibacterales; family CAVVIG01; genus CAVSWN01. The sequence continues at coordinate 22,717 of JBKPDW010000154.1, forward strand.
CGTGGGTGCCGGTGTTGCTCGCCGTGGCCGCGGCATCGGCGTGGCAGGTGGCGGGATCGGCGGTGCACGCGCGCGCCGTCCTCGTGGCGGCGCTGCTCGTCGTCACGACGATTCAGTCGGGGGTGCACGGCCGGACAACCCTCGAGCTGCGTTCCCCGAACGGCACGCCGAAGCATGGTCTGCTGGCCGGCCTGATGATTCGAGAGTTCACGCGCCCGGACGCGACGGTCGCTGTAACAGCCGCCGGCAACGTACCGTATTTCAGCCGCAGGCGCGCAATCGATCTGCTGGGAAAAACGGATGCCCATATCGCGCATCTGCCGCCGCATCCGCTGGGACCGATCGGTCACCGGAAATTCGACCTGGAATACAGTCTGTCGCTGAAGCCCGACCTGCTGGTGTCGTTTCTGACGGACGCGTTTGGCAGCGACGCCGAATCGGCCGCGTACATACGGTCGGTCGCGGGCCAGGACGATTATCGCGTGGCGCTCCTCACCAGCCGGACCTTCGCGAGGGAGTACCGCGCGCAGCCTGTTCCCATACCCTACTTTCTCGAAAACGGCCTCATATACGTCCGCCGCGACTCGCCCGAGGCGCAAACGCTGGACCGGTGGCGCCTGCCTGCGGTGGGGACACTGAACGCCCGGTAATCGGACAACCGTCCGTCGGACACCTGCGCGAATGCCCGCTCGACGACGGCCTCGATCGACGCGAACCGCGGCCGACTGCCCAGAATCTCTTCAATCATCTTCGAGTAGTCTTCCGGCGGAAACCAGATGATGTCCGGATTTCGCTCGAACAGATAGGCGGCGGAAAAGCCCGGTTGCGACGGAACTCCCAGGCGGGACCTGCGCGAGGAGCATGGTCACGTTGCGCGTATTCGGAAAGCCATCGACATAAGCGGCTTCACGTGGCCCGCCCCAGCCACTTGCGTGCGCCGCTGACGACGCGCTGAACGTACAGCAGCGCCAGCGGAACGGCGCGCAGACCGTTCAGCGGAGCGTAGACGTCGCGCATGTATTGCCGCGGCGGGAAGAGATGCTCGCGGACCAGACGCCACCGGCTCGTCCAGGTGGGCACCGCGCGAAGGTCGGCAAACACGTTCTCGACGTGGCGACGTCGGTGGACCAGGTACGCCGCCGTGGCGGCTTCGCCGGCGCCTTGCGACGCTGCGTCGAGCTGCGACAGCACGTCGACCGGGATGTCCGTGTGGAACGCCTGTGCGGCCCGCCGAAGCCCCGACGCGCACACGGTCGCAACGCCTCGCTGGCAGGCAAGCTGTACCGCATGAGTCCAGTCGGACCGATCGAGGCAGGACGCCAGCAAATGCACGTCGTACAACCAAATCAAGTAGTCGGTATCGAAATGATGCGCGACGCGGTGGACACACGCCAGCACCAACGCATCCGGCGATGACAATCCGCGCGCGTGCGGACCCAGGCCAGGCACGCCTACCGCGTTCTTCGCGAGTTGCTCGTAGGTCAGCACCCCACCGAAGACCTGCGGGTTGGCAGCGCGCCAATGCACGTCGACGATGTGCCCGGCCGCACCGTTGCAGGGCTTCGTGTACGTCGCCTGGTACATCACCAGGTCGCCCGGCAACTGACGCACAGGACGATACCCGCAACCCACGAGCGCGTCCCCGATCCGTTGGCGGGCCTCAACCGGAATCAGCATATCCGTGTCGCCGCGTGGCCGAAGATCGGGCCGTTCGTAATGCGTATACGCCAGCTCGGCGCCTTTCATCAGCAGTACGGGCACGTCGGCACGGGCCAACGCATCCAGGCACATTCGCAATTCGTGCGTTCGGAAGAGATCTGCGGCCGCCCGGCGTCGAGCTTCCTCCGCGAGGAGAGCCACGACCGTCTGTCGCGACAGGCGCAATCGAGCGAGCCGATACGCGACGAGGGACAGCACGCCGTGTCGGTCGGCAGCCTGGCGCACGACCTCGGGCTCGATGTCGGCGAGCTTCCCCGCGGCGACGGCATCGCCTCTGATCACGGCTGCGAGCAGTTCGGTCAATTCGCTCATTCGGACAGTACTGTCGCCGGCACAGCAGTCGCCATCAGATCGTGGATCCCCTGCGCGCTACACAGCTCGCAAAAGCGGCCGCGCTCGCGCGACACCAGCTCGTTCCAGGTTCCCGATTCGACCAGCCGGCCCTGCTCGACAACGTGAATGCCGTTCGCCCGGCGCACGGTCGACAAGCGGTGGGTGACGATGACGATCGTGACCTGCTCGTGCAAATCATCGATGGCATTCTGTATCCGCGCTTCGTTCTCGGAGTCGACCGAGCTCGTCGCTTCGTCGAGAATCAGGATCGACGGCCGCCGCACGAGCGCGCGCGCGAGACCGAGCCGCTGGCGTTCACCGCCAGAAATGAGCACTCCGCGATCGCCGATAATCGTGTCGAGTCCTTCCGGAAGAGCCCGCACGAAGTCGGCCGACGCTGCCATGATGGCCTGCCACAGATCGGCTTCGGTCGCATCCGGATTCGCCCAGAGAAGGTTCGCTCGCACGGAGTCGTGAAAGAAAAACGAGTCCTGCGGCACGTAGCCGATCTGGTCGCGCCACGCCTTCAAGTGCTCAGAACGAAGCGGCTTGCCGTCCACCAGAACGCGTCCGGTTGTTGGCGCAAGCAGACCGGTGAGCAGATCGACCAACGTACTCTTGCCGGCCCCGGAAGGACCGACGATTGCAGTGGTCTGACCTGCCTCGATATCGAGGCTGACGTCTCGCACGGCAACAGCTGCGCCGTCGCCCCGATAATCGAACGTGACACGGTCGAAGCGGACGCGATCGCGCATCGCGATGGGCTCGAAGTGGCCGACAGGCGCTTCCGCTGCGACAAGGCAGCGCGCCTCGAAGGCCATCAACGCTTCGAAAGCCGGGAACGTGATCACAAACGACTGCGCGCTTTCGTACAAGCTCGTCACCCGCGGCATCAGGCGCGCGAACATGAAGAGGAGCAGAAAAAGGTGAGCCGTCGGCACGCCGAGCACGCCGTACGAGATGTAAACGACCCCCGCAAGCACGATCGGCACACCCAGCGCGAGACGCTGGCGCACCGAAGCAAGCACCCGCGCCGAGCGCAAGTGCACCTCGCGCTCCTCTCTCGACAGCCGGGAAAAGATCTCAGCGTGTCGATCTGCAATGCCGTAGCTCTTCGCCGTTTTCATTCCGGCGAGGTGCTCTGTGAGAGCCGCGGCGACGCGATCTGACGATTCGGACCACGCTTCGCCAAGGATCCGCGTGCGGCCCATCGCCCCGCGGACTGCGAAGGCGAGCACGGCACCGGACACGACCACGACAGAGGTAATCGCCGGCGCGACGCGCATCGCGATCGCAAAGTACACGATCGCGGCGGCGGACGAGACGACAATCCCCGCAAGGTGGACCGATGACAACCGCACACGATCCAATTCCTGAGTCAGGATGTGCACTGCCTCCGACGATCGGACGCGCGCCAGGAATTCCCAGCGCGCCGCGGCTATCGCCGCATACACACGGTCGCGCAGCGCGCGGACGAACTCCTGCCGAATGCCGACATCGAGCATCAGCTCCCAGCGTTGCAGCAATCCCTGAAGAGCCGTCACCCCCATATAGACGACGAGCACAATGGGCAGCGTCGGCTTTACACCCACGGCGGCAAATGCTGTCGAGAATCCGGCCGCGACTCGGCCAAGCGCGCCACCGCCGGCGTCCACACCGACCAGTGCCAGCAACGGCACCAACACCAGCACGCCGACACCTTCCATCAGGCTCGCGACGAGGACCAAACCCAGGTACGCGGCCACTTGTACTGGTGAGGAGGCGACCAGCGCCGCCACGAACTGTCGCAGCATTCGGACGTCCGAGCCCTTCATCTCAGGACGCCCCTTCCAGACTGACCGGTCACATGGTCTGCGAGACCCAGCAGTGTGTGGGCCGTGCCCAGATACAAGAGCGCGGACAACCCCAATCGATACCGTAAACCGACTGGACCCAGGATCAGCATTGCGAGCGTGACGAACGAAGTGATCGTAACGATCGACGCCAGCAGGAATGCGACGGGCGGCGCCGTCGCGCCGCGATACAACGACCACAGGCCTGCGGTGCCTGCGATCAGCAGGATCACGCTGCTCGCCACCACGACGAAATTGCGTCGAGAGAGTGGGGCGAGACCGAGATCGATCCCGAGCAGGGTGACGCCGACTTTGAGCGACGCCGTCTTCAGGAAATCCGCCGGATGCGCGGACATGTAGCGCCACGCGATCATCGCAAGCTCCCGATCGGCCTCGACTTCGTTGGACGTGGTAACGACGGTGCCGCTGGAGCCGCCAGCCTGGCCACTTTGGAAAATGGCCTGTCGCGCGATCGGACCTGTCGACTCTTCGAGCGTCTTCCCATCATGCGTGCTGCCGATCACAATGTGTCCAAGTGCCACCGCGTTTCGGGTTCCCCACGCTCCCAGCCCAAGTGTGAGGCCGATCACGATTACCCATCCCATCGAGCGGATCGGTCGCAATCGGTGCGACGCGATCGCCGCGATAGCGATAGCTCCAAGGACAACCTGCGATTGCAATCGGCTGAGGCCCGCCGCGGCAGCGCACGCGGCCACGAGAATCAGGAGCGCCGCCTGTGCGGCTGCACCCATCCATGAGGATCTGATACTCCCGGCGGTCTTCCACAGCAGCAGCGCGAAGATCGTCCACTCCAGGGCGGCGGCGAGAAAAGTGTCATCCCATACCGGCCCGTGAACGAGGAGAAACGGCTCCAGGCTTGCCACCGCGCCGGCGAGCAGCGCGAGGGATGGTCCTCCAAGGGTCAGACCCGCGGCTGCAATGCCCGTGACCAGCACGACGGACACAGGTACGTGAAGAAATCGCCAAGCCGATTGAGGCAGCCAGCGGAATCCTGCTGCGAGGTACACCGCTTCTCCGGGCAAATGATACGCGCGGGCTTTTGTCGCGGGATCGACATACGTCGCCTCCTGCGCCATGTTTCGGGCAATGGCGGCCGACGCGTTGGGTGTTTCGAAGTTTCGTACGACGAACGCGGCGCTCAGTGTCTGCAGCAGCAGACAGGACGCCGCAACGAGCGGTAGGACGGGTAGCCGTTCCAGGCGGGACGCATCAGGCGCCGGTACGGGCACTTGATGGCTCGGTGTGTTTCATGCGCAGATTGGGCGACTGGTGGAGGGCGATGGCAGCGATGAGAGCAAACAACACTGCATTCCCGGGCATTTGCAGGCTGAACTCCACGAGGGATTGTAGACCGACCGACACGAGACCGACCACGGCGCCCATGCGCAACCAGTACGTTGTGCCCTCTTTCGGCGCCTCGCGGAATCGTCTCCGGACGTTCCGCACGAATATGGCCAATGTCACAAGCACCGGGATGCCCACGAGCAGACCACCCTCGGCGGCGATCTGGAGGTAGTCGTTGTGCGCTTCCTGATAGTGCAGGTAGCGCTCGCTGCTCTGGTAGACCATCATCGCGGTCCCAAACGTGTCCAGCCCTGCGCCGGTGAACGCAAAATCGCGAATGATGTAGATGGCATCCGACCACGTCTGCAGCCGGCCGCCAGGCGTCACGACGTCGCCTGGCGTGGCCGACAAGCGGTTCGCGATCCGGCCGACTCCGGCCCATGAGGTCGCTCCGACGAAGAGGCCCGCGATCAGCACCGCAGCGAGCATGCGGCCCTTGCTGGTCGCCTGACGCGAAGTCAGAACCCACGCGAAAATCAGAATCGCGACTGCGAACGCCGCCATGCCCGACCGTGACTGCGTCATGAACAGCGCCAGAGCCATTACAGCGGCGGCGAGCATCATGAGCAGAACACCTGCGGCCGACCGGTTGGATAGCCACGCCAAATCGCGCGCATCAACCCTGGAGAACCTGGTTGCGCGCTCCCACGCTGCGCACGCGCCACCGATCGCCAGAGGAAGCACCATGATCGTCCAGCCGGCAAAATGGTTGTGGTTCACGAATGGCCCGAACGGGTTGCCGCCCATCTGCGGCTTCCAGAAGCCGTAGATCTTCGTCACCACGCCGTCCTTGTTGATGAGCAGCGTGGCCTGCCCGATGCCGATGAGGGCCATGACCATTCCGACTACGACAAGCGAGCGCGCGATTGGCGACGCTCCTCGCGCAGATACCAGGCGAACCATGCCTGGCAGAAACACCGCGAATCCCAGGAACAGCGCGAGACCCAGCATTGTCTTGTCCGGCTCGATGGAAAGCGTGTGCGTGAGAGCAGCGGGCGCTGTCGCGGCCGGGCTTTCCCCCTGAGTACGCGCAAGCCGATACGACAAGTCGAAGTTGCGAAGAAATGTGTCCGCGGCCGGGCTGATTCGCGCAACGGTCGACGCGCCCAGCGGCACGATCTGCAGCGCGACGGCTATGGCGATCGCCGATAGGCCCGCGGCAAGGCCGACGATCGGTGGACCACTTCGCCGTTCGATGATGAGCGCGATGATGCCCAACGCAGCGCAGCCGATTACCAGCGGCACATACGCCCACGGGTACACGGCGCCGAACGCCAGCGCACCCCACGCGATCAACGACACGACGCCCGCCATCAGGACATGATCGACCAGTTTCCTGGGTGATGGCCTTCTATCGCGATGGGATCGCGAACGGAGGTTCCTCGTGCGTTCTTCGTTCACATGCGTCGGGTGCAATGAGGGGGGCTGTTACGCCGAGGCGGCCCAGCCGAGGATCCGCCGCATCAGTATTCGACGGGCAGGAGGATGACTCAGCAGGGAAAGGATCAGTTGCCGGTGGCGGTTGAACGTCGCGGTCCGACGGACGATCGGCATGATGCCGTCGGTACGCGCCAACTCGAAAAGACGTTCGATCTCGTCGTTGGACAAGTCGTCCGCGATGCCTCGCAGCGTCAACTGCGCGGCCAGCTCGTCGCCCAATTGCGAACGCCAGCGCCGTTCGTACAGCGATAGCGCGGAGTCCGAGAGATCGTCATCGGCGAGAGCGGCGTTCAGCACCTCGGCGGCGATGCCGCCGCTCAGGAGACTGTAGTAGATGCCGCCGCCCGTCGTCGCCTTCACCAATCCCGCCGCGTCGCCGACGGCGAGCAGGCGCGCGGCAAACGTGCGGGCGATCGGCGCAAGCGGCAGAATCTTGGCGCGCGGCGTCATGCCGCCATGAAACCCGTCCGCGTTGCCGGTGCGCCATCGCGGTCCGACCTGCGCCAGAAACCTGTCGAAATGGTCGCGCGCGTCGCGTGCGCACATGAGACCGATCCGGGCGAACGCGCCGCTGGGCCGGTAGACGGGCACGACCCATGCGAATCCCTTCGGCGCCACGTCTCCAAAATGGAGCTCGAGCTCTCCCGGATTGTCGGCCGGCAGTTCCAGTTGCGCAGAGTGCAGGTGCATCGACGGCAGGCCCAATCCGAGCCGGCGTTGAAGCGCGTAGTTTGCGCCGCAGGCCAGAATGCAGGCGCGGGCGTCGATCCCACGAGACGCCGACCGCAGGCGGAGACCCCGCTCCGAACGCTCGATGTCGGTGATTCTCGTGCCGACGTGGACTGCCGCCCCTGCACGTCTCGCGCGGTCGCACAGATCGTCGTCGAACGCGCGCCGGTCGACGACGACCGCTTCGACGCCCGGCGTCGTGTATTCGATCGACCCGCCGGACGGTCCGTAGAAGCGCGCCGTCCTCAGCGAGTTCAGAATGGTGTCGCGCGGGATGTCGAATTCGTCGAAGGCCTCGAGCGCCAGCACGCCAGTACAATGCACCGGCATACCGGCGGTTGAATGCTCTTCGAACACGGCGACATCCCAGCCGGCGCAGGCCACTCGGGCAGCGGCGTACAGTCCGCCAGGACCGCCTCCAATGATTGCGACATCAAGCATTGAAGCTCACTACGAGCGTGCGCCGGATCGACGGCCGGGTCTGAGCGGTAAGAGTACCACAGCGCTCGCCCGTCACCGCTCACAGATCAGCGATGGCCTGAAGGTGCCGGTCTCGCGTGCCGCCACTGCGCGGAACAGCTGAACGTAATTTTTCACTTGCCGCGTTCGGTCGAACGCAAGGCTGGCGCGGCGCGCATTTTCGCCACACTGCTTCGCCATGGTGCGATCGCGATAGAACGCGAGGATCTTGTCGGCGAGATCGCTCGCGTTGGATGGCTCTGCCACCAGACCGGACCCGTACGACCGCGTGATGGACGCGACTTCGCACGAATCCTCCACCGCCGCCACGTACGGCCGGCCTGCAGCGAGAATGCCGTACAGCTTGCTCGGCACGATGTAGCCGGCCAGCTCCCGCTGCAACGACACCACGAAGACGTCGGCCGACGCGAACGACTCGCCGAGCCTCTCCTTCGGCTGGAACGGCAGAAAGCTGACGTTCGACAGCTTCAGCGCCTCCACACGTTCCTGCAGCGCAGGTTTCTTGACGCCTTCGCCCACGAACACGACCTGCACATCGGGGATGTCGCGTAAGAGCGCTGCGGCATCGACCAGGGTCTCGAGGCTCTGGGACAAGCCGATGTTGCCGGAGTGCATGACGACGTACTTGTCGGCGAGGCCGTTCGCCGTCGAGAAGGCGTTCCGTTTGGGTCCAGGCGCAATCGACGTCGTGTCCGCCCAGTCCGGGATGATCACCGTTCGTTCCGGCGGTGCGCCTTTGTTCTCGATGAGCCGTCGTTTCATCGTCTCGCCCAGCGCGACGACGCGGGCAGCCCGGCGCACGAGAAAACGATTCACCGCCTGCAGCGCCGCGTTGATCGCCGGACTGTGAAAATCGGGGAGCAACGCCGCAACTTCCGGAAACAAGTCGCGATACGACATCACGAGCGGCGCGCCGAAGCGCTTGCCGGCGAGATACGCCGCAAGACCGATGATCGGCGGATCCGTCAGTGCAACGACGATGTCGGGCTTGTCGAGGCGGAGACCGGCCCAGCACGCCGTCAGAAAGTAGGTGACGTAGTTCGTGGCACGCCCGGTGAAGCGTCGCTTGTCGAATCGGGTCCCGTAGGCTCGAAGAATTTCGATGCCCCGATAACTTTCACGATTGATCAGTCTGCCGCCGCTCGACGGCCTGTCGTCGGACGGCAGGAGCGGAGGACCCGCGACGACCGACACGCGGCATCCATGCTGCCGAACGAGGTCCTCGCACAGATCGGTCAACAGCTGACCGGTGGCCGCGGTGTCGGGGTAGAAGGAACGATTGAAGAAGGCGATGTGCAAGCTAACGCTCGGTCAGCCTCGCGGCAAGGCTCGATGTCACCAGGGCTCGATCCTTGGACGAGAAATACCAGTCAACCGTGCGATGCAAACCGTCGATGAACGTCACCTTCGGCTCCCACCCGAGCAGCGCCCGCGCGCGCGAGTTGTCCGCGACTCGATTGAGGGGGCCGGTCGGCATCTCGGGATGGAGCTCGATCCCGGCGCGGTGGCCGGTGTAGCGAAGCGTTTCCTGTGCCGCGTCGATAACGCGCGTCCGCTCCATCGTCCCGAGGTTGACGGCGGTGCCATCGTCGATGCGCTCGGCGGCGAGGATCGTTCCCGACACGATATCGCTCACGTGGGTCCAGTTTCGAACCTGTTCGCCCGTGCCCCAGACGATGTACGGATTCTGCCCGACGAATGCGCGCGCGATCATCGCGATGACCGCGTGGTTTTCGTGGCCGCGATCGCCATACACGGTGAAGTAACGGCAGCATGCCGACTTCATCCCGGTCTCGGCGTAGTACGAGCGCAGCGTCATTTCCGCCATCAGCTTCGCCCAGCCGTAGAGGTTGTCCGCGTCGTAGGGCGGACCGACCATGTCTTCGGTCAGGTAAAGGGTCTGTCCGGGATCGGTCTGCAGGTGATTGGGGTACACACAGCCGGACGAGGCGTACACGACTTTCTCGACGCCGGCTTTTCGACAGGCGCGAAACACGACGCCGTCGAGAATCAAATTGGTCGCGCAGGCGACCTGATGAAGGTCGACATAGCCGCGACCGCCATGATCGGCCGCCAGGTGGAAGACGACGGAGACGCCATTCACCGCCTCGTCGGCGACCGCCGGGTCGGTCAAATCGCCCTCGATGAACTCGACGCATCCGGCGTCCAGGTGCGTGCGGATGTTGTCCAGCCGTCCGCTGCTCAGATTGTCGATCACGCGCACCGCGGCGCCGCGGCCGACGAGCGCATCGACGAGATGTGAACCGATGAAGGACGCTCCACCGGTGACGAGCGTCTTGCGATTATGCCAGTGCATGCTGCCTCTTCAATCTGATCCGCACGTCGCGCTTCGTCATCACATGAGTGCCGAGCACCAGCACGTCCATGTTGGTCCGCAGGAAACAATCGAGCGCTTCCTCCGGCCGATGAACGATCGGCTCGTTCTCATTGAACGACGTATTCAACAGAACGGGAACACCCGAAATTTGCTCGAATGCTCGAATCAATTCCCAATAGAGCGGGTTCGACCGGCGGCTCACCGTCTGCAGCCGGCCCGAGCCGTCGACGTGCGTCACGGCGGGAACGGCGATCTGTTTATCGGCTCGAATCGGATAGACCTGTATCATGAACGGATCGGCAACGGCGCCGACGAAGTAATCGTTGCAGGATTCCTCGAGTATCGACGGTGCAAACGGCCGGAACTTCTCACGGAACTTGATCTTGGTGTTGATGATGTCGCGCATGTCGGCGCGGCGCGGGTCCGCCAGGATGCTTCGATTGCCGAGCGCGCGTGCGCCCCACTCCATCCGTCCCTGAAACCAGCCGACCACCAGGCCCCGAGCGATTTGCTCGGCGGTCCATTCACAGAGCTCCGCGTGATCGTCGAACGTCGCGCGATGACACCCGCCGTCGCGGATCTCGTGCTCGCGAGCCATCAGCGCCGTGGCGATCCCAGCATCATCAAACGAAGGGCCCCAGTAGCCGTGCTGCATCACGAACCGGCGCGGCTGACCAAGGACTTGATGCCAGACGTAGCAGGCGGCGCCCAGAGCCGTCCCGTTGTCGCCGGCGGCGGGCTGGATGTACACCTCTTCGAACGACGTGCGCTCACGAATCTTCCCATTGGCGACGCTGTTCATCGCGCAGCCGCCGGCAAGACACAAACGCGACTGGCCGGTTGCGGCGTGCAAGCCGTTCAGAACATGGAACGCCGCTTCCTCGAACACGACTTGTAGGGAGGCTGCGATCGCCTCATGGCGCGCGGTGACCTTGTCGTCGGCCCGGCGCGCGGAGCCGAGCTCCTCTTCGAGCGCGCGGCTGAAGACCGGATCGAGCGTCGGTTCGCCGTCATCCCAGGTCATGCCGGCGCCTTCGGACCAATGCCGGAAGTACTTCAGGTTCAGTTCGAATTTTCCGCCGGGCAAGAGGTTGACGAGCTTTCGAATCGGCCCCACGAAATCCGGCTGCCCGTAGGGCGCCAGGCCCATTACCTTGAACTCGTCGCCAAATTTCTGGAAGCCGAGATACTGCGTGATGGCGAGATACATCAGGCCGAGCGAATGCGGGAAGTGCGTGCGATGCGTCACATCGAGTCGCGATCCCCGGCCGATTGCCCAGGACGTACTCACGAAATCGCCGAAGCCGTCGACAGCGCAGACGGCGGCTTCGTCGAACGGCGACACGAAGAACGCGCTGGCGAGATGAGCCGGATGATGTTCGACCCAGTGCACGGTCGGGCGCGGGCCGTCCTTCAGTCCGAGCGTCTCGCTCAACGTTTCGGGAATGGCGCCGACGCGGCGATAGTTCGCGGCGCGATCGCTGATGAGACCGCCGCCAGGCCGATGCCGCAGGGCGAACCGCGCCTTGCGCCACAGATTCGCCTTAGGGTTGCGCGACACGGCAACGTGCTGGATGTCCTGCGGCGCCATGCCGGCCATCTCGAGGCACGTGCGGATCGCCTCCGTTGGAAAACCGGCGTAATGCTTGATGCGTCTAAACCGCTCTTCTTCGACGGCCGCGACCAATTCGCCATCGCGAAGCAGTACGGCAGAAACGTCTCCGTGATACGCGTTGATCCCGAGAATGTTCGTCATGACAGCTTGTCGCCGCGATGCTCCCAGCGGCCGCGGAAGGTGATCCAGAAGGAGAGCAGGATCAGACGAATATCCAGCCAGAACGTCCGCCGCCGAATGTAGATGGCGTCATAGCGGAACTTGTGACGGCGGAGCACGTCCCGCGGCGCGTAAATCTGTGCGACGCCGGTCAGCCCCGGCCGTACGCGGCACCGCTTCTCAAATCCAGGAACGTCTTCGAGCGCGACCGGGGCACCGTCGCCCTGCACTTCGATCTCGTGCGGACGGAGTGCTCGCGGACCGACAAAGCTCATATCGCCGCGAAAGATGTTCCAGAGCTGCGGCAACTCGTCCATCGCCGTCGCGCGCATCAACCGGCCGATCGCGGTGATGCGCGGATCGCCGTCGCAGGCCTGCATCGCGCCCACTTTGGACTCGGCATCGGGAATCATCGAACGGAATTTGAGGGCCCTGAATTCGCGACCGTTCTGCCCGAGGCGCGCCTGCGAGAAAAACACCGGACCGCCATCTTCCAGCTTGATGGCAGCGGCTGCGATGGCCCAGACGGGCGCAGAGAGCACGAGCCCGACGCCCGAAAGCGCCACATCGAGCGTGCGCTTCGCGATGTCCGACGCGGTGGGGCGCTCGGCGATCGTCCCCGCGGCGGCAGACAGTGTGTTGCTGGCGCCGTCCATCATGCGCGAGAACGGAGACCCGGCTTCGCTTTGCTGTCCGACTTCGAGGACACCGATTCAACGCGTGGAAACATCCTGGAGCGCACCAGGCCCCATTTGGCCAATCGGAACATCAGGGCCGTTGCGAGACAGCCGAAGCCGTAACGAACGCTTCGCCGGAAGTTGATCGACGAGGCCTCGGGTGTGTAGCTGGTCGGACACGTGACCTCGCCGATGTCGTACCCGAGCCACACCACTTCGGCGAGCACCTGGTTGTCGAACACGAAATCGTCCGAGTTGTGCTCGAGCGGCAGCCGCTCGAGCAGTTCACGGGAAAAGGCGCGATAGCCGGTATGAAATTCAGACAGCTTCGTGCCCAGTAGGAGGTTGCCGAAAAGCGTCAACCCACGGTTGGCCACATAACGCCACAGCGGCATGCCGCCTTTCAACGCCAGGCCTCCGAGAATGCGCGATCCGAGCACGCAGTGGTACAGCCCGCTTCCAACCAACCCCACCATCGCGGGTATCAGCTTCGGCGTGTACTGGTAATCGGGATGGACCATCACGACGATGTCAGCGCCGTGCTCGAGGGCGAGGCGGTAGCACGTTTTCTGGTTCGCCCCGTACCCGAGGTTCTGCGGATGTGCGTGCGCAACTACCTTGTCGAGGGTTCGCGCGAGCGCCAGCGTCGAGTCGCGGCTGGCATCGTCCACGACAATGATCAGGTCGACGACTTCCTGATCGATGACGTCACGCCATGTCTTCAGAAGCGTGCGTTCCGCGTTGTACGCGGGCATGACGACGACGACTCTTCGGTCGTGCAGCATGGATTACCGACTCGCCTTGAGACCCAGCACCGCCGGATGGCTCGCGGTGCGATACAAGTTCGATCCGGCCGGAGTGGTATTCATGATGTGTACGCTCCGGCACTGCTGCTCGGGGTAGTTGACGGCTGTTCGCGCGAAGTAGCTGCGCTGCCGAACGGTCTCTTGACTCAACTCCATCACAATTGATCCGAATCGTTCAGTTGAGCCGAATGGACGGCATTATCGCACCCGTTGGCCGTGCCGGAGCGGGCGCCTTCATGCTTGGGGATCCATAACACGAGCTTCGGAATCAGGTCGTCCCGGCGGGTGAATCCTGCTTCGAGTCGGCACGACATCATGCGGAGGAACGCGCGATTCGCCGGGCGGTCCAGGAATCGCACGTCGTCGAACGTCGTCGCGTCCGGATTGAATTCGACGAGCTCGAGGCTTGGATCGTCGAGCGCCCGCAGCAACTCGGTCGAATGCCGTTCGATGTAGTACGTGGTCTGCACGTCGGTGTTCAGCAGCGGCCAATTTGGATAACGGTCGGCGATCCAATACAGGCTCGTGCCTTGACCAAAGAAGATCGCGTGGCCATCGGGGCGCACAAGCGATTGCACGCGATCGCGCACCATGCGCACGTCATCGTCGGCCTTGATTTGATAGAGGCGAGCGAAAGTACCCGGCCGGTACAGCACACCGCTCACGACGCATGCCCCGAGCAGCGCGGCGACGAACGCCAGCGGAGCGCGCCGCGGTCCTGAGACGGTGGCGTCCGCCCATCGATCGAGCACGACTGCCGCGCACATCAGCAGGAACGCACTTCCGAGAAAGGCATAGTGGCTCGCCTGCGTCTTCAGCAATGAAACCAGGCCGCAGATGCCCAGTGAGAGCAGCAGCCACAGTTTCTCATCCTGATACAGCACACGACGGATTCGCCGGTCGAACGACGCCACGAGCGCGGCACCAACCACGAGCCACACCCAGAGTAGCTTGGTGTACAACTTGGAGAGCCATTCGACGTGCGACGGATACTGAAAGAGCGGAAACACGAACGACCATTCCACGTACGGCCGAAGGCGCCCCGTGATCCAGAAGTACACGGCCTGGCAGGCGACCGCAGCGACGAAGCCCGTCACGGCGGCCGCGCCGTCACGCAACGACCGTTTGGGCTCGTGCCGCTCTCTCACGATGTATCGTCCAACCAGCCACGCGAGAACAGCGAGCAAATACAAGCCAGAAACGGCCTTGAAGGCCGTCGCGGCGCCGAGCCACAGGCCCGCCGCAAACCAGGTCCGCATGCCGCGATCGCTTCCTGATCGTGTTGCCACAGCAAACGCGGCGAGAGCGAAGAGGAATACGAGTCCTGTAGGCTCGAGGTAGTTGAGCTCGCCGAAGATGGCATTCAAACCGACGAGCCCCGAGGCGGCGAGCCCTGCTCGACTGCCGAAACCCCTCGAGACGATCACCCGGTAGGTCGCCAGCATCATCAGCAACAGGATTGCGAGTACGAGCAACGCGACGCCAGCATGCGTGGCTGCCATAGGCAAACGAAAGTAGGCCGCAACGAGGTAGTACATGGCCCAAGACTTCGACGGCACGAAGGCGTAAAACGAGTACCCCTTCTGAAGTGTTCGGGCGATGACGAGGTACTCCAGCGCGTCGTAGCCATATCCGGAGTTGTAGATGAATAGGGCTGTCGCCAGTAAGCCGGCGACACTGAGTCCCACCAGACCCAGGTCCGCGACGCTCGCTCCGTTTCGCGCGACCTCCCCGTGTCGCTCGCGCACGCGGTGAGCCGGCTGCCCGATGCCTACGAGCTCGCTAGCCACCACGCGCGCTCCTGTCCGTCGACTCGGCGAGCGGCGAGCCGAACACGAGCATCCACGACGATGTGGATTTGAGCGGCTCTTCGCGCCAGCGGCCGACAGACCTGAAAGAGTCTTCAATCGCAGTCAGTTTTCCGTTGTGTTCGAACCGCCGCGGCAGGAAAAGCACGACACCGCCCTTGGCCGACCCCGCGTACTCCGATCGAGCCAGCTCGTCGACAGGTACGAAGTCTGCGTGCGCGATGATGAACCGACGATCGGTGAAAGCCAGGCCGAGCTCCGGAGACGGCAAATAGAGAACACTGTCGTCTGCAGCGCGATCTCTGATCTCGGCCACGATACTCGGCACGTCTTCACCCGCCTCGAAAAACACGTAGCGGATGCCCTGCGGTCCCACGAGTGACGCCGAGGACCGTGCCCGAAGCAGTCCTTTGTCGACCAGCGTAGCGGCGCCATACATCGACGGAACCACCAGCAGCGCGAAGAGCGCCGCACCAGCGGCAACCCGCCGCAGCCCGACGGCGCTGCGCATCGTGTCGGCGAGGAGAACCACGACGAACGGGAGCATCAACAGCGATTCGACTCGCAGGTACCGCGCGTAGCCGAGATAACTTCGCGACTCGGCCGATACGAACGCCAGCAGGGCGCCCGAGGTCGTCAAACAGACGACTGACAGCACGCGCGCCACTTCTTTTCGCGAGCCGGGAGGAGACGCGATCGACGTTCGCAGCATCAGGAACAGCCCGACAATCACGAGCGGCGCGGTCGCCGCGTACATCGTTTCAAAGTGCCTGTCCGTGAGGATCGACCGCGACGGATGCTCGAGTAGCCATCGGAGAAGCGAATCCCAATCGGTAGCTGCGAAGATCGAGCTGCCGAACGGCCACAGCGTCATCCACGACACGCGCAGGTGCACACTGGGATCGAAGCTCGTCGTCCCGCCCGGGAACCCGAGCGCAAAGATCGCGGCGAGGCTCGCCAACCCACAGGCAGCGTAGAGACTCCAGTTCCTCCACGAGATCCATCGTCTGACGACGAACAGCGTCCACGTGACGCCGAGGCCGACGATGAGAAATGCCGCGTTGTACTTGACCAGGAACAGCAACGGCGTCGCGACACCGGCGCCGACCACCCACCACATGCTCTGCCTGGCGCGTCGGAGCGCGGCCAGGTTGACGAGAACGATATGCGGCGCGCACGCCCACAGAAGGAACTCGCCTCCGGAGTAGATGTACGCGTCCACATGGCAAAAGCGCAGGAGGAGGAACAGAGAGACGAAGAACGCCAACCCGCGATTTCTTCCGATTGCGGTGGCGAACAACGACGCCCATCCGATGGCACCGAGGATCCAGCAGGCCACAAACGTGCAGCGAAGCGCGTTTCCCCAGTCCAACGCAATCGCACGAAACGCCAGCGGGAACAACTGGTAAGACGGCGCCCACCATGCGATGCGGCCGGCGTGATCGCGGCTCAGGTCTTTGTTGTCGGCGACGACCATTGAAAGCGGGCTCGGCGATCTCGCTGCGAGAAACTGCTCTGCCGCAACGATGCCCCAGCCTGGATCCGAATTGATCCCCGGCCGCTGGGTGAGAACGGACGTCAGGGTCAGCGCGCAGACGAGACCCAGCAGCAACCAGGGCGCGCCGTCGGCCAGCTTCTTCACGATCGGAACACGAGGATCATGCTCTTCCACAGCCAGGGCACGCGGCCAGCACCGACGAACCGGTCGTACACGAACGCCTCTCCCTCGCAGAGGCGCCGCAGCGTCCGGCGCGACCAGAACTTGATGTGGCCGCCGTCCCACAACGGCGAGAGGTGGGCGTCCCACTTGTTGGTGACGGCGAGCGACAGGTTTTTCAGAAAGCCGTGGTAAGGCGTCGACACGAGCAGGTATCCGCCGGGCTTCAGGACCGACCGGGCGAACCGCGGCAGATTGCGAGGCGCATACAGATGCTCGACGACTTCCAACGCGACGACCGCGTCAAACGGCGGTTCGTCCAACCGTGCCGGCTCTTCGTCCACTCCCACTTTCTTGAACGTCACGCCCGGGTTGGATCGTCGTGCGATCGTGATTCCACTCGCCGATGGATCGCAGCCGACGACGTCGAATCCAGCGGCAGCCAGCTGAGCGGAAAAGACGCCGTTGCCGCACCCGAGGTCAAGAATCCGTTTGACGCCGATTGTTTTGCACAATGCGAGAACCGGCTGCGTCAGGTACTTCGCGTCGTAGGACGGTTCCGCGTCGCGGTACTCGTACTCGTGAAACGGCGGCACACCCTTGTTCGGGCGATGGGGCGCCGCCGGTTGGGCCCACACTGTCGGAGATGAACTCAAACTGGCTTCAGCTCGTTGGCATGCGCTTCGTGCTCGGCCGCCCCGATCGCCCGATCGCCCGCTGGCGCGGCGACCTCGACAGCCTTACTGCGCATCTCAGCGATGTTGATGTCGACGAGAAGGCGATACCAGAACCCCTGAAGGACGTGGAAGATGAACCCCTCCCGTCCGTCGAGGAAGCCCAGCCTCAAGAAGTAGCGATACACGAAGTAGAGGCAGGGACGAACGAAAAGCGGCAGCCGCGCCCAGATTTGCTTCAGCCAGCGCACTCGCGCGTCCGGCGATCCGAAGACCGACGCGAGGCCGACGGGCGTGTCAGCCGTCATCGCACGCAGCTCCTGCTGCGCTTGAAGCACCGCGTACTTATTGTGCTTCGCCGTCCACACCTCGATCGCCGCCTCGTTCTGGTTGTCCTCGACGAGATCGCCGTGGAGCAATGTCGTCACGCCTCGTACCGAGAAGTGGTGATCGACGAGATCGCCGGTATCGACCGACACGTGCTCGCGTCGGAACAGCTTGAGGAGGTACTTCGGATAGTAGCCTCCGTGACGAATCCACTTTCCACGAAAGATCTGCCGGCGATTGAGAAAGTAGCCGTTCGGACCTCCCGAAGGTGATGATGCAAACAGACCGAGCAACTCGTCCCGAAGTGCGAAGGTCACGCGTTGATCTGCGTCGAGGGCGAGCACCCATTCGCTTCCGAGCGGCAGGTGCGCGAGCGCCCACTCCCACTGGCGCGCGTGGGTTTCGAAAGGATGCGCCACGACTTTCGCGCCGAATCGACCGGCGATCGCGAGCGTGCCGTCTGTGCTACCCGAGTCGACGACGAAGATCTCGCTCACCCAGCCGGCGACGGATTCGAGGCACGCCGCCAGGTTCAGCTCTTCGTTGAATGTCAGGACAACGACAGAAATCTGAGCAGTGTGGTGCATGTGAGTTGGCGCGATCACGAGGCGATGCGGTTGTGGTCCAGCCATGCATTGAGCGCAATGAGCGTCCACGGCCTGGACCAGCTCGTGCGACGATCACCGTCGAGGAAGGCTCGCCACAGATCCTCAACTGCGGCTCTGCGGAACAGCGGCCGGCCACCGAGGCCCTCGGAACCGAGGTTGTGTTCGCACAGCTCGCGGAGGTCTCGTTTCATCCACGCGGCGAACGGCAGCACGAATCCTTGTTTGGGCCGTCTGACCACTTCGGGCAGACGAACGCCAAGGCTGTCCACCAGCAGCGATTTTGGAGCGGCGCTCCGGTGTTTCGCCGAATCCGGCAAGCCCATCAGGTACTCGACCAGCTTATGATCCAGCAACGGCACGCGGATTTCGAGTGCATGCGCCATGCTCATCTGATCGGTGTCCCGGAGCAGGACGTCGTGCATGTACGTCCGCGCCTCGGCGTACGACACGAGCGACATCCGGCGGTTGGTCGCATCGCGTTCCACTGCGTGCTCCAGCAGCGCGATGTACGAATCGATGCCGTTCGGCACCTGCGTCCGATCCAGCAGCTCGCCGCGCTGGACGGGCGAAAAGAGCTGGCGCATGACCGGAAACGCCTGCGGAAACGTGCCGTCGCACTCGAGGAGCGCGGCTGTTTTGATCGATGCCACCGACGAACGTCCAATCGATCGAAGGGCGACAGCGGCCGCCCGCCGCGCAGGAAGCGACACCGGGCCCCAGGCGGGCGCAAGGCGAGCAAGACGATCCATCCTGCGAAACGATGGATACCCGCCGAAGAACTCGTCTCCGCCCAGCCCCGACAATGCGACCTTGACGCCGGCCGCGCGAACCGCCCGCGAGACGATGTACGTGTTGATGCCGTCGCCGCTGGGATGATCGACGCTCGCCAGCGCACCGGGCAGCTGCTCGAGCAGCTCCGCCTCTGCGAGCCTGATCTCCTGGTGATCGGTCTCGAACGCGTCAGCAACCGTTCGAGCGAAAGGCCCCTCGTCTACTGACGTGCCCGCGCAGGCTACCGTGTAGGTGTGTGGCGTTGCGCCAGCCCGCCGCACAAGCGCGACGAGCGCGCTCGAGTCGATGCCGCCTGACAGAAAGACGCCGACAGGAACGTCGCTCACAAGGTGCAGCGACGCCGATTCGGCCAGCAGTTCGCTCACCCGGGCGCTCACCTGACCGGCGTCAGTCGCATCGACAGTCGCAGGAGTCTCGAGCAAGTGCCAGTACTGGCGGTCGACGCACGGGACGCCCGCCCTGAACACCGCGACGTGTCCGGGTTGCATCATCTCGATGTCGCGCACGAGCGTCTTCGGCGGAGCAACCGTCTGATACGCGAGAAACTGATCGAGCGCCTCGAGGTCGAGTAGGCGCGGCACGAGGCCCGATGCCAGCAGCGCGCGGACTTCCGACGCGAACAGCAGGTACTTGCCGGTGCGGTGAAGGTAGAGCGGCTTGATGCCCAGCCGATCGCGCGCGAGCACGAGCGTGTTCGTGTGCCCGTTCCAGATCGCGAACGCAAACATCCCACGCAGACGATCGACGACGCGATCGCGCCATTGTTCGTATCCGCGGAGGAGGACCTCGGTGTCCGAATCAGAATGAAAATGATGCCCAAGGCCCTCCAGCTCGCGGCGGAGCGCCTTGAAGTTGTACGTCTCGCCGTTGTAGCTGATCCAGACGGGAGCGTCCGGACTGCCCATCGGCTGCAGGGCGCGATCGCTCAGATCGATGATCGCGAGACGCCGATGGCCGAGCACCGTAATCGGCGCGGCCTCAGCTGCCGCGTCCCGACCGCTGCATTTCGTCACACCGCTGCCATCCGGACCGCGGTGCGCCAGCGCATCGGTCATCGCGCGAACCACCGACATGGGATCGATCCCGCTCGGAGGTTCATCCCAGAATACTGCGCCCGCGATACCACACATACAGTTGAGACAGGCTACGTCGTTCGAGAGCCGAGGCGATCGACTGCGGCATCGCCCGAGCGGACAGCCGCGCGGGACGCGCTGGTGATCACGTCCTGATAGAGCGTCACGATTCGATCGGCGACGGCCGGCCAGCGATACTGCTCCGCGAGCCCGCGGCCCTGTCGGCCGCGCCGTTCGCGTTCGGAGTGATCATCCAGCACGCAAGACAAGCAATGGGTGAACACGTCCGGATCTCGCGAAACGACCCACCCCGCGTCTGCCGCGGCAATCTCCTGTGCGAGGTTCACACCCTCGCTGACGAGCACGGGAACGCCGCACGCCATTGCTTCCGCCACGGCGAGGCCGAAGTTTTCCTGATGCGATGGGAGCGCAAAAAGGCCGGCGCAGCGAAGGAGCCTCGTCTTGATGTCGCCGCTCACCCACCCGGTGAAGGAAATGAACCCGTTGGCCGGTCCCGACATTGCCAGCCGCCGCAGCACTGCGACGTACTGCGGATCGCCGTCACCCGCGATCACCAGCCGCCACCGGGAGCTGCTCTTGGCGTGTACGGCATGGAAGGCCTGAATCAGCAGATCGACACCTTTTTTCGCGTCCAGCCGGCCCATCGACAGCACGTACGGCTGACGCTGGCGGCTCGGTTCGTCCGCGAACAGCGAGTCGTCGACGCCAAGGGGAACCACGATGCCTTTCGGCAATGTCAGAGTGCTCTCCGCCAATCGCATTTCTTCGGCGGTCGTGTAGTGAATGGCAGCGGCGCCACTCAGCAACTTCTGGCCGCCGAGCCACAGCAGGGCCTTCTTGCGATGGCGCTTCCGCCCGAGGCTCCACGGATCGAGGGTCCCGAGCGGACGCACGATGTAGGGAACCTCGGCTGCCTGACACACGCGCCCCGCGACGAGGCATGCGTGGGAAAGGACCGCGTGAATGTGAACGATGTCGAACTCGTGCACATGGTCTCGAAGCCACACCTGCATGCCCGCCGCGTACTTGATCGCTTCGTTCACGTGCCGCCTGAAGAAGATTACGGGCACGCCGCCATACAGCTGCATCGTGCCGGTTGCGACCGGCAATCGGCCTGAACCGTCGGCATCGGTGGTCGCCACCACGCTCGAGATGCCTTTGGCATCCAGTGCGCGACAGAGACCAAGGGTCACGGTGCTCGGGCCGCCGTACCGCGCGGCGATCGCCGGAATCACGTGGAGGACGTTAGATAACACGACCGTTTGGAGCCGCGGCACTGGCAGCAGAAAATCGTTCGTACGCTCCAAACGGTGTCTGGAGCAGTCCCAACATTCTCGTCTTGAACCGGTCGTAGGTAAATCGGCTCTGGTAACGGCGATACCCCTGATCGCCCATGCGGCGGCGCAGCTCTTGGTCGCGCAGGAGCTGAACGATGCGCCCTGCCAGGTCCGGCACGTTGCCTTGATCGACCAGGAATCCCGTAATCCCTTCGTCGATCACCTCGCGCGCAGCATCGTGGATCGAGCCGATGCACGGAAGGCGATTGGCCATGGCCTCGAGGTACACGAGGCCGAGTCCTTCCCCCCGACTCGGCATGGCGAAGATATCCGCGCTGCGATAGAAGCCAGACAGCGTCTCCGGCGTCACGAAGCCCGGAAAGGTGACGGATGCCTCCAGGCCCATCGAAGCGGTTCTTGCCTGGAGCCGCGGCAGATCGTCACCGTCGCCGACGAGGACGAGCTGCGCATCTGGAATCTGCGCGGTGACGGTGGGCCAGGCCTCAATCAACTGATCGTGGCCTTTGTAGCGTTCCGTCGTCAGCATCCGGCCGACGATCAGGACCGTGCGCGGTCTGAGAGCAGGGGCGTCGGAGTCGGACGCCGTCGCCGTTTCCGCCTCCGGCAATGCGAGCGGGCAGACGACGATCGGACCGACATCCGGATTGAGAGCCGCCACGCGTTCGGCCGTGAACCTGGAGATGGCGATTCGAAGTTCGGCCCCGACGAGCATCGAGCGCTCGATGGGGCTTAGCGGCTTCCACGCCTCTATGCCGTACAGGAAGACGGCGTACGGCCGACGGCACCACCGAGGCACAGCCGCCAGCGCCTTGGTGAGGGAGATGTGACCGAAGAAGATCCAGGAACATCCGCCCGGCATCTGCGAGGTCAGCGTCCGCAGGCCGAAGCCGACGCGCGCCGGAAGACCGGAATCGACTGAATGCTGCGCCTTGATCGGATCGACCAGCTCGATGAGACGGCAATCGTCGCCCCATTCGTCCCGAAACACGCGCCAGAGCAGCCGGGAAGCGGCGGCGACTCCACCGCCGTGCGGCTGAAGCGTGATGGACGCGAGCGCCGGTCCGCTCATCGCATGACCTGCGACGCCGGCGACGTACCCGGCCACTGCCGCACCTGGGACGTGGTGGTGTGTCCGCCAAACTGCCTGACGAGGCGCTTGGCCAGCACGGCGACGATGAATGCCGCAGCCCAGGTCGACGTCAGCTCGACGAACGAGCCGCCGACGTTGAGCAAAGCCAGACCCGGCAAGTACCACAATGTGAAGTTGGCGACGTTGCCGCGACAGAGCCAGTAGTACGCAGAGCGATCGACCACGACAATGGCTGCGCCAATCAGGATGAATCCCACGATCACACCAAGCGTGCCGAAATTGACATAACACTCGAGGACCTGGCCGATGCCCACTGCGGTTTCCGAGCCGAAGACAAACCCGGTGTACGTCGAGACCAGGTCGCCGCTGCCGGCGACAACCGGCTTGTCCGGCCACAACGCGCGCGGCACGAAGCCCAACATGGCGTCCCATAACGTGGCCCCGCGCGCGTACGGCACCGCCTCGGACGTCAGCTGATTCACGGCGGCGCCGATCAGATAGTCCTGGTTGAGCCTCGACTCGATGCGATCGAGATGGTCGACGTTGTAGGGATCGAACGGTTCGGGACGCGTCACGGTCTCGGAGAAGGTGCTGAGCCGCGCGCTCATGTCGCCGCGTGCCCAGACGACCGCGCGAATGTCCTTGCGGTCGCGCATGTATGTCACGTATCCGGAGATGCCGATGTACGTGAGCAGCGTCGCAATCACGACCAGCTTCCATACTGGCCGGTAGAAGCTCGCGAAGAACGCGAACACGGTCACAGCTGCCGCGAAGCCGTAGCCGATGTAGCCCTGAGCGACGACCGTCAGCACAGGAAACATCAGCGTCAGCGCGATCCATCGCCACATTTCGGAGTGTCGATTGCCATGCCATCCGTTCCAGCATTTGAGGCAGACACCGACGACCATGAGCGTCGATCCCGTATTGACGAGGGCGTTGATGGTCGGAAGGCTGACTCCAACTCGAGTCAGCACCACATACATGACGAGGCCGGCCGTCAGATACCCGTTCAACAAGCGCTCAGGAACGATTTTCGCGACGGACGACTCGCCGTTCGCCGCCCGGTCGTCGCGTCGAAGTCGCTTGAAGATGCTGGCGCCGCATTCGGCGCCCACGACGAGCGCGAAGGTCGCGAAGGTGCTCTGTCGTAAGCCTTCCGCCGTGAGGTCCGGAAATTTTCCCAGGTACCACGGCAGAAGCGTCAGCCCAGCAGTCAACCAATGGAGCGCGGCGAAACTGAGGACATACGTGATCAGCAACCCAACGGTGCCTCTACGCCCGTGACGGAGGACCACAATGGCAGCCGCGGCCAGCCACACCCATACCCAGACTTCGACAGATGGTTCAAACATGCTGTGTCACGTACTCCATCGCCTGCAGCGTGCCGGCAACGGTGGCCGCGCACGTGTAGTGCGAAATCTTGGCGGCCACCGCGGCCTTGATGCGCGTGCGATCGGCCCGCGCGCGCCGCGCCACGCCGGCAATCGCCTCCGTCAGCGCGTCCACGTTGCCGGCTGAAAAGGTGGCGCCAGTCTGCTCATCGATCAGATCTTCGCGGCATCCCACCGCGTCGCTGACGATCGCGGGAAGCCCGCACGCCATCGCTTCGTTGACGACGAGGCCCCACGTCTCCCGGTCTGATGGCAGCACCAGACAGTCGCTTGCGGCGTAACAGGTTGCGATGGCCGTCTGATTGTGGAAGCCGAGAAACGCAACCGGCGCGCTCTTTTCGCGTGCCCGCTGCGCCAGCGCCTGTTCCAGCGGACCTGAACCGACGACGACCCCGCGGACGTCTTCGCCACTCTGATGCAGCCGGGCGACAACATCGAGGAAATCTCCAGGGCGCTTGAGCTCGATGAGCTTGCCCGCGAAGAGACAGACCATCGTGTTGTCGGTGGCCCCGATCCGGGCACGCAGCGCCGCGGCCGATCCATCGGATCGCGCCTCGGCCGCCGCAGCCGAGAACCGATCGTTGTCGACGAAATGCGGCGCGAAGAACAGCCGGGCCGTGTCGACCCTGTAATAACGGAGGTAGTCGTAATTGGCGCGGCCGACATACAAGTGCGCGTCAGCCCGCGACAACATCCACCGATAGGGCCAGTAC
>JBKPDW010000155.1:0-12626 GCA_046728115.1 Acidobacteriota bacterium
GACCGGTATAGGCGCTCGCGAAGCCACCATAGCCATGCGAAAACACGAGCAGCGGAAATCGTTGCGGCGCCGAGGCCAGGGGCCCGTTGAGTTTCGCATGGACCCGGACGGCAGCAAGATCGTCGTACGCGGTTTTGGGGCCGCGAAGCAGCGTCGCGAATCCCTGAACTTCAACGAGGCCGCTGCGCAGGTACGGTGCGGGTTCGCCGGTGCTCGCCGTGGCGGGATACCACGCCTGCACTTCCACCTGACGCCGTTCATCGGTCGCGGAAAACGTTTCGGCGCGCGACGGATCCGTCAGGCGCCACGTCGCCGTGCCGACCTGATGCGTGCCACTTGGATCCGGCAGCTGAAACGGCGCCGTCCCCTCGCCGGATCGTTGAGCTACGGTTCGTATTCCGGCGATCGAGGCGAGCGCTGCGAGCGCGACGACTCGCACGTGAATGGTCATCGGCTGACTGCAAATATCCTGTCACAACTGTCCAGTCTGTTTGCGCAGGCTATCGTGCGTGCGCTGACCGCGGCCGGGCCGGAGACGCGTGGCGGGGGAGGCTATGTGCGAATGGTGCAGTCCTTACTCGTATCGCAGTGCCAGGACGGGATTGACGCGGGTTGCCCGGAAGGCCGGAACGTAGCCGGCGGCCAGCGCGGCGAGCGACAGAGCGATGGCGGCGGCGGCAATGGTGAAGGGATCGCCTGCAGACACGCCGTAGAGCTGCGCCGTTACGACGCGGCTCAAACTCCAGGCTGCGATCAGACCGATTGCCATGCCAGTGCCTACGAGCGCGAGCACCTCACGCATCACGAGCCAGACGACATCGCCTGGGACGGCGCCAAGAGCCATGCGCACGCCGATTTCCCGTGTGCGTCGCGCGACGGTGTACGCCATCACTCCGTAAAGACCGACCACTGCCAGCAACGTGGCAACGACGCCAAAGCCGGTGGAAAGCGTCGCGACGAATCGCTCGATCACGAGCGATCTATCGATCTGGCGCGCGAGCGTTCGCAGGTTGTACACGGGCACGCTGCTGTCGAGATCGCGAACCGTGCGCCGAGCGGCACTGAAGGCAGCCGGCGGCTCTGCGGTGGTCCGCACGTACATCACGATCGACGAGGGCGTTCGCTCCTCGAGCAACGGCAGGAAGATCGTGCGAGGAATCTCGTCGCGGACGCCCGTGTACTTCGAATCGCGCACGACGCCCACGATCTCGAGCGGCGTCGGTGTGCCGGGATTGCCTCCAAAGCCGAGATGACGTCCGATCGCACTGCGATCGCCAAAATATTTTTTGGCGAAGCTCTCGTTGACGATCACGTGGCGATAGCCGTTGCCGTGTCCGTCGTTGACGTTTGGCGGTCCCGCCGGCGTCGCGCCCTCGTCGCGCGCATCGAATTCCCGTCCCTGCAGTACAGGGACGCCCATCGTTTTGAAGTAGCCCGGGCTGATCGAGTTGCAGTACGGGTTCACGAACTCGCCCTGCTGCGCCTGATAGCCCTCGACAGTTACGCTGCTGTCCCATTCGTTACCCTCGAGCAGCCCGATGCTCGCAAACGCAATCGACTGGACGCCGGGTTCTGATTTCAGGCGCTCGACCAGCGTCTTGTAGAACGCTGGGATGCGATCGGGCGAGTAGCCGCTGGCCGCAGGCGCGATGTTGAATGCCACCATGCTCTCCGGCTTGATGCCGAGATCGAGCACGCGCAGATTCCGAAGCGTCCGAATGAAGAGGCCGGCGCCGATCAGGAGCAGAATCGAAATCGTCACCTGTGCGACGACCAGCACCTTCCGCACACGAACGCCTCCGCCGACAACCGATCCCACTTGATCCTTCAACGTCGGCGCGAGATTCGGCCTGGTCGATCGCAAAGCCGGCACCAGGCCGAAGAGAAGGCCGGTCGCAAGCGCGAGCGCGAAGTTGAACGCGAGTACCCGATGGTTCAGCGCGCCGCTGATGACGTGAGGCGTCTCCGACGTCGGCAGGAAGCCGAGCAGGAAACGCGTTGTCCACGACGCGACGACAAGACCGAGCGCGCCGCCCAGGGCTGCGAGCAGAACGCTCTCCACGAGCAGTTGACCGACGATGCGCGAGCGGCTGGCCCCGAGGGCCAGGCGTACTGCAATTTCACGCTGGCGCGCGGTTGCCCGCGCGATGAGCAGGCTTGCGACGTTCGCACAGGCGATCAACAGCACACCCGCCACGATCCCGAGCAACATCCACAAAGGCTGCGACAGCTGCTGTCGAATGGGCGATCGTCCTTGCGACGCGGGCAGCAGGCTCATCGTACCCTTCAGAAACTGTTCGCGCGTGTAACTGCTGGCCGTGCTGAACGGGCGATCCCGCACCTCCTGCTCGAGGATGCCGTGGAAGTACGGCTGCAGCACGGCGAGGGCCTGTTCCTGGCTGACGCCCGGCTTCAACCGGCCGAACACGTTCACCCAGCGGCTCCGCCGGTTGTCCATGTCGTCCCAGTTCGGCGTCATCTCGGCCTTCATCGTGACCGGCACGCGGATATTCGGTACATAGCCGATGTCCACCCCGTCGAACCCTGCCTGGGACACCCCGACAATCGTGAGCGTGTGATTGTTGACGGTGATCGATTTGCCGATTACGGTCGGATCGCCGCCGAACCGATTGCGCCAGTAGTCGTAGCTGAGAACGGTGATCGGACTGGCATGGCGCTCGCGATCGTCGTCTTGCGTGATGACCCGGCCGATCGCCGCGCCGACGCCCAGCACCTGGAAGTAGGTACCGGACACGAGCTCGCCAGGCACGCGCTCGCTCTGACCATTGACGCTGACCACCATCGCGGTTGCGCGCCGCGAAAACATTCCGGAGAAGATCTTCGGCGTCGGGGCAGGATTGGGTACGGTTTGGCTGACGCGAGGCATCGCAGGCGCGCTGCCGCGGTCGACGAAATTGTCGCGAAAGTCCTCGTACATCGGAAACGACAACATGTTGCCGCCCGAATTGCTGCCGTAGTGGTTCCGCGAACCGTTGAACAGCACGAGCTGCTCAGGGTTCCTGACCGGCAGGGCTCGAATCAACACCTCGTCCACGAGGGTGAAAATCGCGGTGTTTGCGCCGATGCCCAGTGCAATCGAGATCAACGCGACGGCCGCGAAGAGCGGCGAACGGCTGAGGCCCCGCAGGGCGTAGCGCAGATCCCCGGCGAGATGTCGCATACAGGCGGTTAGACGGTCGCGAGCGGGCGCGGGTTGTCCGGGGTTCCGTTTCGTGGCAGATCTTGTCGGGTTGGCAGCTTTAGAACTCGTCGCCGATCCGGAGGATCCGCGCATCGCCCTCTATCGGAGCGTCTCCGATCCGGAGCTCGCGCGGTCGCACGGCTTGTTCATCGCCGAAGGCCGGCTGGTCGTAAGGCGCGTGCTCGAGAATCCGTGCTATGTGCTGCATTCCCTTCTGCTCAACGACGCTGCGTATCGCAACCTGGCTCCAGCCTTGACGGGTGTTCCCTCGTCGGTGCCTGTCTGGCGATGCGACACCGACGACTTCGTCCGCATCACCGGGTTCAAAATCCACCGCGGGTGTCTCGCACTCGTCGAGCGGCCGGCACCGATGACGGTGTCGGATGTTGCGGCGCACGTGAATGGCGGTCATCTGGTCGTGCTCGATAGCGTGGCCAACGCCGACAACATCGGTGGCGTGTTTCGGAATGCCGCGGCCTTTGGCGCCGCGGGCGTCGTGTTGAGTCCTGGCTGTTGCGATCCGCTGTATCGCAAAGCCGTGCGGACGTCGATGGCCGCTGTGCTGCGGGTGCCGTTCGCGCAGAGCGTCGACTGGTCCGCCGATCTGGCGGGCATCAGGCAGGCCGGCTTTGCGGTGGTTGCGCTGACGCCGCGTCGTTCGGCAGAATCGCTCGACGGATTTGCCGCCCGCGCACGCGGTCTCCGTTTGGCGCTCGTGCTCGGCGCCGAGGGCAGCGGCGTGACGCCGCTCGTTGAATCGATGGCGGACGTTTGCGTCCGCATTCCAATTCACGACGACGTCGATTCGTTGAACGTCGCGGTTGCGGCGGGCATCGCCTTATATCGTCTGCAGGGGTCGGCAGCGCGCATGCCCTGACAGCTTCAAAGCAGTCCATTCAAAAGCGCCGATGGTTGGTGCTTTGCAAGGCGCATTTTCACTGTGGCGCGATCCTGCGCCAACTGGAGATGCGTATGCAGATTCTGCGTTTCCTCGCTGCGATCGCCATTGCAATAACTCCCACGTTCGCTCAAGCGCCTCGCATCACTCGCTCCGACCCGGTTCTCGTGAATGCGGTTCTCGACGGCGACACGATCAACGTGTCCACGGTTGGGCGGGTCCGTCTCCTCGGTATCGACGCACCCGAGATCAGCCACGGTCTGGATTCTGCGGCGCCCTTCGGCCAAGAGGCGCGCGACCGCCTGAGTGGTCTGTTGTGGCATCGGTGGGTCCGGCTCGAAATGGAAGGTTCAACAATCGATGCATACAACCGGCATCTCGCCTATGTGATCACCGAGGATGGGCAGTGCGTCAACACGATTCTCGTGCGCGAGGGGCTGGCGCGGGTGTCGGCACGGTCGCCGCTGACACGGCTCGACGAGCTCAAGCGCGCGGAGGCTGTCGCGCAGGCATGGCGCCGTGGCATGTGGGGCAGCGCCCCGACGACTCCCCCGTCGAGTTATACTCGCCGGTCGGGCCGCACGCGATCCTCAGCGCCGATGCCTGCATCATCCAAGAAGCGAACGAGGCAAAAGCAGAAACCGTGAACGGGATTCCGGTCGAGTACGCCACGCAGCGTAAAATCCGCGAACGAAACAAGCTGTATTACCGGTTCAACCACTGGCCGATCTGGATCTTTGTGTTCTTCATCGCGCCAGGGCCGCTGACATTCGATCTGTTCGAGCGTGGGTTCGATTCGCGGATGATGCTCTGGCTGGGCGCCGTGCTGATCGGGACCGGCATCGCCGGTCTGCGCGGCCGCCTGCCCGGCGTAGAACCGAAGCCGTACATCATCCGGTTCACCGAGGATCGGCCGAACCCGCTCTATCGTCGTGTGTGCTACACGCTCGCATGGAGCGAGGTGATCGCGTTCGCCGTGCTCAACATCACGGGACTTCTGCTTGCCATTGCCACCGGCGCGTGGAAACTCGAACAGTTGTATCGCTACGCGTACTTCCCGATCGCGGGAACGATTTGGCTGCTCGGTGCGCTTGGCCTGCTGCCGCGCGTCAAGGCATCGACGAAGGGAGAAGGTCACGAGCGCCGGTATTTCTACGGCGCGGTATGGGCCGTGTGCTGGGCACAACCGGTGCTCTGGTTGCTGTGGAAGATCGTGCCTCAGACGCGGGCGGCCGACGTGCTCAAGCTTGGCGTCTTCCTGGCGATCCTGGCGTTCGTGGGAAACCTGGCGCGGCTCGGTCGTCTGCCAAGGACGCGACCCATCGTGCCAGGCGAACTCGCCGTCTCAGACTGATACGCCTTTCGCCCAATTACCAAATTACCAGATTACTCAATTACCAAATTCACGGATGAAGCAAGGCTGGCACGGTTGGGATCAGTACGCGCCGTTCTACGATTGGGAGAACGCCCGGACACTGGGCCGCCGCGACGTGCCGTTCTGGCGGCGACTTGCGCTGTCGGCGTCGGGCCCCGTGCTCGAACTCGGATGCGGGACCGGCCGCGTGTCAATCCCTCTCGCGCGCGCAGGGGTGGATCTTGTCGGTATTGATCGATCGGCACCGATGTTGGGGAGAGCGCGCTCATATCGAGCGCGGGCCTTCAGGCGAGCGGCGCATCCTCCGCGCGTGTCATTCGTCCGAGGAGACATTCGTGCGCTGCCGTTTCGTTCGCGCGCCTTTGCGACCGTGCTTGCGCCGTACGGCGTGCTCCAGTCGTTGATTCATCCGCGCGATCTGTCGGCAGCGTTGACTGGGGTGGCCCGGACGCTTCGGCCCGGCGGTCTGTTCGGCATCGACCTGGTGCCCGACGTCCCGAAGTGGCGCGAATACACCAATCGCGTCCAGCTGCGCGGCCGCGACGGCGATGCGCGGCTGACGCTGATCGAGTCGGTTCGCCAGGATCGCGTGCGTCGTCTGACGATCTTCAAGCAGTGCTATGTCGTGCGGCGCGGCGGCCGACACACCGAACACCGATTCGATCTCACGTTCCGCACGGTAGGGGTTCCGCTGATGGCCCGGCGGCTGGAGCGCGCCGGCTTCACGGTGGATGCGGTGCTCGGCGACTACCGCGGACGGCCATGGGACGACCGCGCTGACGTGTGGATCATCCTCGCGAAAAAGGTGTAGTATTTTCGCGAACTTCGGGATTTTTCCGGGGGTTTTCACATGTCCGGCCATTCCAAGTGGCATTCCATCAAGCACAAAAAAGGCGCTGCGGACGCCAAGCGCGGCAAGATTTTCACGCGGCTCATCAAGGAATTGACTGTCGCGGCGCGCGCCGGTGGCGGTGATCCCGACATGAACCCGCGCCTGCGCACGATCGTCGCCGAAGCGAAGGCGAACAACATGCCGCGCGAGAACATCGACCGCGCGATTCGACGCGGCACCGGTCAGGAGCCGGGCGTCACATATGAAGAGGCGCAGTACGAGGGCTACGGACCGGGAGGCGCGGCGCTGATCATCGAAGTGCTCACCGACAACAAGAACCGCACCGCCGGCGAAATTCGACATCTCCTCGAGAAGCACGGCGGCAACCTCGCCGCCCCCAACGCCGTCGCCTGGATGTTCCACAAGAAGGGCTATATCGTCGTCGAGAAGTCGAAGGCAGACGAAGAAAAACTGATGTCGGCGGTGCTCGATGCCGGCGCGGACGATTTCCAGGACGACGAAGACAACTGGGAAGTATTCACCGCGCCGGAGTCGTTTCCGAGCGTCCACGAAGCGGTGAAAAGCCTTTCCATCGAGCCGGCCACTGCGAAGGTCTCGATGATTCCGCAGAATTACGTCAAGCTGGAGGGCAAGGCGGCGCAGCAGATGGTCAAGCTGATGGAAGCGCTCGACGACCACGACGACGTCCAGAACGTGTCGTCGAACTTCGACATTTCGGAAAAGGAGATCGAGGCCTCACTCGCGTGAGGATCTTCGGCATCGACCCCGGCTCCGAACGCACCGGTTATGGCTGTATCGAGAGCGATGGGTCGCGCCATCGTCTTGTCCTCTGCGGCGCCATTTCATCGCGCGCTGGGGCGTCCTTCACCGACAAGCTGCTCGACATCCACCGGCGTCTGACCACCATCATGGCCGACTGCCATCCGGATTGTGTTGCCATCGAAAACCTGTTTCACGCCGTCAACGTCCGCAGCGCTCTGAAGCTGGGACACGCGCGCGGCGTTGCGATGCTGGCGGCGGTTGAGGCGGGAGTGCCGGTGATGGAGTACACGCCGGCCGAGATCAAGCGCGTCGTCGTCGGGTACGGCCGTGCTGAGAAGCATCAGGTGCAGCGCATGGTCAAACTGATCCTCGGTCTGCCGGCGCCGCCGTCGCCACATGATGCCGCGGACGCGCTTGCCGTAGCCATCTGCCATATCCACTCGCACCCGCCGGTGCGGGTGGCGGCCACGATGCCTGTGCGGAGCCGCGCGACGAGCTGGCGTACCTATCGAGTCCCGTGATTGCTCACCTTCGTGGACGCATTGCGGAAAAGCATCCCAATCGCCTCATCATCGATGTTCACGGTGTCGGATACGACGTGTTCGTTCCGCTGTCGACGTTTTATGGACTGGGCGATGCCGGCAGCGACATCGCGTTGCGAATCCATACGCATGTCCGCGAAGACGCGTTGCTGTTGTACGGATTCGCGACGCTCCTCGAGCAGGAACTCTTCGAGCGCTTGATCGGCGTCGGCGGAATCGGGCCGAAAGTGGCGCTCGCGGTCTTGTCAGGAATCGAACCGCAAGAATTGATCCGAGCGATCCAGCGCGGCGACCTGGCGCGGCTGACCGCCATTCCGGGCGTCGGCAAGAAAACGTCCGAAAGAATCGTGCTCGAGTTGAAGGATCGGCTGCCGTCTGCTCAGATTGCGGCCACGGGCGCCGCCGAGGCCGCGCCAGGCGGCCTCGCGCTGGCCGACGACGTGGTGTCGGCTCTCGTGAACCTGGGTTATCATCGGCCACTCGCCGAAAAAGCCGCCGCGTCAGCCGTCAAGGCCGCGCCCGACGCGGGATTCGAGCGTACGCTGAAGCAGGCGCTCCGGGAGCTGTCGCGCTGACGCCTTGACGATGTCCATCGATCGCCTGACTACTGCGGGCCGCGCGGACGAAGACGCGCAATACGAAGCCGGCCTCCGGCCGCGCCGGCTGGACGAGTACATCGGGCAGGATCGCGTCCGCGAGAATCTCCTCGTCGCGATTGCCGCCGCAAAGCAGCGCGCTGAACCGATGGATCACGTGTTGCTGCACGGGCCGCCAGGGCTGGGCAAGACGACGCTCGCGTACGTTGTCGCCAACGAACTTGGTGTGCCCATCCGCGCCACCTCGGGACCGGCCATCGAGAAGCCGGGAGACCTGGTCGGGATCGTCACGAACCTCGCGCAGGGCGACGTACTCTTCATCGACGAGATTCACCGCATGCCGCCGATCGTCGAGGAGATCCTGTATCCAGCCCTCGAGGACTACGAGGTCGACATCGTCATCGGGCAAGGTCCGAGCGCGCGGACCGTCAAGATGCGGCTCGAGCGCTTCACCCTCATCGGTGCGACGACGCGCACGGGCCTCCTGACGTCGCCGCTTCGGTCGCGGTTCGGCATCGTGCATCGCCTCGAGTTCTACCCGTCGGCCGATCTCGAAGAGATAGTCCGCCGATCCGCGAGGATCCTGAACGTGCCGATCGAAGACGCGGCTGCCGGCGAGCTGGCGCGTCGCGCGCGCGGCACGCCCCGCATTGCGAACCGGCTGCTCCGTCGGGTCCGCGATTATGCCGAAGTCCGTGCGACCGGGACCATTACGCTCGACGTGGCGCATGCCGCCCTCAAACTGCTGGAGATCGACGAGCAGGGGTTCGACGAGATCGATCGAACCTTGTTGCGGACGATTATCGAGAAGTTCGGAGGCGGGCCGGTGGGCCTCAACACGATTGCGGCCGCCATCAGCGAAGAGAAGGACGCAATCGAGGACATTTACGAGCCGTTCCTCATTCAGATTGGTTTCCTCGATCGAACGCCGCGCGGCAGGGTGGCAACGCCGCTCGCCTACGGCTATTTCGGGATGCCCGTGCCCGAGGAACGCAGAAGGGAAACACGATTGTGGTGAAGAGGCTCACGCCGCGCGTCAACGGCCGGCCGACAACGATCGCATCGCTCGCGACCTACGTGCCGCCGCGCGTGTTGACCAACGCCGAGCTGGAAACGATGATTGATACCAGCGACGAGTGGATCCTTCAGCGCACGGGCATCCGCGAACGCCATATCGTCGATCCCGGTGTGGCGACCTCCGACCTCGGCACCGCTGCGGCGTTGAAGGCGATTGCGAACGCCGGCCTTACTCCGGACGACATCGGCGTAATCATCGTCGGCACGGTCACGCCGGACATGATGTTCCCGAGCACCGCGTGCATCATCCAGCACAAGATCGGGGCGCATCATGCCTGGGGATTCGACTTGAGCGCGGCCTGCTCGGCATTCACGTACTCGCTGACCACAGCGAACCAGCTCGTTGCCGGCGGAGCGCACGATCATGCGCTGGTAGTGGGCGCCGACGTGATGTCGAGCATCATCGACTATCAGGATCGCGCGACGTGCGTGCTCTTCGGCGACGGAGCCGGCGCGGTCGTCGTGTCCCCGGCGAAACCGGATGATGGCGTGATTCTCGATTTCGAGCACGAGATCGATGGTGGCGGTGGTCCGGCGCTGTGCATGCCGGCCGGAGGCAGCCGACAGCCGTCGACCCATGCGACGATTGATCGGCGGCTACACTACGTGAAGCAGGATGGCCAGGCCGTCTTCAAGTTCGCGGTTCGAAAAACGGAAGAGATTTCGCGACGGCTGCTGGAGCGCAACGATCTGTCGCCCGACGATCTCGACCTGTTCGTGTCACATCAGGCGAACCGGCGAATCATTCAGTCGGCGACCGAAAAGCTCGGCATCGATCAGGACAAGGTGATCATCAATATCGATCGGTTCGGGAACACGACGGCTGCGACCATTCCACTGGCGCTCAACGACGCCGTCTGCTCGGGACGCCTCAAGAAGGGCCATCTCGTGCTGCTCGCGTCAGTCGGCGCGGGGTTCACGGTCGGGGCCGTGCTGTTGCGATGGGCGTTCTAGCTGACGACCGAGTCCGCAACGGCAACGACCATCGGTTGAGGTCGATTCCTTGCGAACTTCGCGGTCTTTGCGGTCGTTTGGCGACGTGATGATCAAATCCGGCCGCGTGTTTCTGTTATCGCCCGCGAACTGCAACGGTCGTCGCGCCAGCCAGGTGATGTCGCCAAACGCGCGGTTCGCGCTGGCCGAGCAGTTGCGCTCCAAGCGCGGCGCGATGCTCGGTGATGTCTTCGCGTTCATCAGCGGCCTGTATTTTCGAGGCAAGGAGACGTACGCGCGCCGGTTCGCCGCCCCGCCCGAGCCCGGCAACGCGATCGTCGGGTGCGGTGTTCATATCATCACGCCCACTGCGGGGCTGCGCAGTCCGGACACGTTCGTGACACGTCGAGCCGTGCGCGCCTTCGCGAACGCGGAGGTGGCCGCGGACAATCCGAATTTCCGCGTGCCGCTCGAGCGCAGCGCCCGGGCGCTGCTGGACGAAATCGGCCCCGACTGCGATATCGTGCTGCTCGGCAGTGTGGCGTCGCCCAAGTATGTGTCGATCCTGCTCGGCATTTTCGGCGAGCGGCTGCGCTTTCCGATCGACTTCGTCGGTCGCGGCGACATGAGCCGCGGCGGCCTGCTGCTGCGAAGGGCGAGCGACGGAGTGGAGCTGGAATACGCGCCGATCGCCGGCAGCGTGCTGCACGGCGCGCGTCCGCCGAAGCTGCCCCCGATCAAATGGGCCGCACGCGGTTGATCATTCCCCGCGATCAGGACAACGTCATTCTGCCGGTCGAGGGCAAGGACGTTCGTCTCACGAACCTCCGCAAGATCTTCTGGCCGCAGCTGGGTCTCACAAAGGGTGACTTGCTGCGCTACTACGCTGAGGTCGCCGACGTCCTGTTGCCGCACATTCGCAATCGCGCGATGGTCATGAAGCGTTATCCGCACGGAGCATCGGGTGATTTCTTCTTCATGAAACGGGCGCCCAGTCCGCGGCCCGAGTGGATCGAGATATGTCGAATCGACCACGGCTCGGACAACATCATCGATTTCCCGATGATCCAGGACCGCGCCGCACTCATGTGGGTGATCAACCTGGGTTGCATCGATCTGAACCAGTGGTACGCCACCTGCGACGACACCGATCGCCCCGACTATCTGCATTTCGACCTCGATCCTGGTGTCGATACGAGTTTCGATCGCGTGCTCGAGGCGGCGCTGGTCGTCCATGAAGCACTGGATACGTTGGAGATGCCGTCGGTCGTGAAAACGACGGGCTCCAGGGGACTGCACGTCTATGTGGCCATCAAACGCGGTCCCGATCAGAAGCAGGTCTGGACGTTCGCAAAAGCGCTCGCGCAGGAGCTGGCGTCGCGTAATGCCGCGCTGTTGACCGCCGAGTATCGCGTGTCGAATCGGCCACGCGGCCGGGTGCTGGTGGACTACAACCAGAATCGATGGGGCAGCACGCTCGCGTCGATTTATTCGGTGCGGCCGCGGCCGGAGGCGACCGTTTCGACGCCAGTGACCTGGAAGGAAGTCGGGCGCGGCATCCGGATAGAAGACTTTACGGTCGCGAACGTGCCGGCGCGTACCGCGAAGCTGGGCGATCTCTGGAAGCCGCTGCTGCAGGCGCGCGGGCGGTTCAATCTCGCCACTTACGTTTGATAGCATCGCAGTCATGTCCGCGAAGACCGCATGGGCGGTGGCCGTTGCCGTGCTCGCTGCGTGTGCTGCGCCGCTGGCTCAACCGCCGCAAGGGTTGCCGATGAACGCGATTGCCGAACAGTACGTGAAGCTCGTGCTGGCGCTGGGGCAGCACGACGCCGACTACGTGGATGCGTTCTACGGTCCGGGGGAATGGAAAACAGAGGCTGAGAGTCAGAAGCTGGCACTGTCGCAGATTCGCGCCGCCGCGGCGCGGTCGATCGCGACGATGCCGGCAACGCAGGGCGGCGACGAACTCGCCGCGCTGCGGCACGAATACCTCCGGCGCCAGCTCGAGTCGCTCGATGGCCGCGCTCGCATGCTGGAGGGCGCGAAGCTTACATTCGACGAGGAATCGCGCGTGCTGTACGACGCGGTTGCGCCGACACATCCTGCGTCGTATTTTCAGTCAGCGCTCGACGAGCTCGGGCGCCTGTTGCCCGGGGACGCCCCGCTGATCGATCGGTACGACGCGTTTCGGCAGCGGTTCATCATCCCGCCCGATAAGCTGTCCGCGGTGTTCGATCGGGCGATCGGCGAGTGCCGGCGTCGAACGCTCGCGCACGTGCAGCTCCCCGCCAATGAGAGCTTCACGGTCGAGTACGTCACGAACAAACCTTGGAGCGGTTACAACTGGTACCAGGGTGGCTATCGGAGCCTGATCCAGGTGAACAC
>JBKPDW010000156.1:0-3840 GCA_046728115.1 Acidobacteriota bacterium
GCGTCCAGCCGACGGATCCCACAACGTTGGCGGCCGTGATTATGACGATAACTCTGGTTGCGGCCGGGGCGTGCTGGCTGCCCGCGTGGCGCGCGTCGCGGCTGGACCCTAACGTGGTGCTCAAAGCCGACTAGCGTCGTCTACGGCAATCAGGCAGCGTCTCGAAGCGCCTCCACCCGTCTGAGCCATTTGCCAATCTGGTTCCAACTCGCGAAATTTAGGCTCCCTTTGTGCGCATCCGGACGCACGGATCCCAACATCGAACAGACGTCCGGGGCACCCTCCTGTAACTCATTGTGCGTCACCCGTTGTCCTGTAAGGCCACATGGCATGCAAGGTGCGACTAGTCATTCCGATCGGGTTGGTCGGACGGCTTCTGAACCGCCCGCGATTCAACGGCGTCTAGCAACGGAAAGTCACGACATGCGACGAGTGATCTTCATCGACGGCCTGTCGAACGATCTCCGCTACGCGGCGCGCATGCTGCGCCGCAGCCCGAGTTTCACGGCAATCGCGATCCTGACGCTTGCACTTGGCATCGGGGCGAATGCCGCGATGTTCAGCGTCGTCAACACCGTGCTGCTGCGGCCACTGCCCTACCAGGACCCAGACCGCTTAGCCATGTTGTGGACTCATGACGCTAAGCGGGATATTCGTGAAGAAGGCACTTCGTACCCGACCTTCTTGGACTGGCGCACTCAGAGCCGCACGTTCGCAGATCTGGCGATTTGCAGCCGCGGCAATCCCGTCACGTTAACCGGCGGGGACGATCCGGAACGTGTCATGGGTGAGGCTGTCTCGGCCAACCTGTTCCCGCTTCTCGGAGTCACGCCGATCCTCGGTCGAAGCTTCTCTCACGATGAGGAACTGCGGCGCGAGCGCGTTGTCGTATTGAGTTACGGGTTGTGGCAACGACGCTTTGGGGCCTCGCGAGATGCCATCGGAAAAACGCTGGAGATCGACGCTCAACATTTCCACGTGATCGGAGTCATGCCTGCCGGCTTCTATTTTCCGACCAAAGACGTTCAGCTCTGGCAACCTGCGACCTTTGTCTCGTTCACGTTGACCCCTGCTGTGCGGGACCGTATCTGGACGAATCGTTTTACCGACTGGTGGCGCGTCGTTGGACGGCTCAAGCCCACCGCGACCTTCGACGAGGCGCAGGCGGAGATGACGGCTATCGGCCAGCGCTTGGCACTCGCGTATCCGGCCACGGATCCCGAGTTTGTCGGCTTCGGCGTCAACGTGGTGCCGCTGCTGCTCCAAACGACGGGACGGGATCTCCAACGAGCGCTGTGGATCCTGTTGGGCGCAGTCGGATTCGTCTTGTTGATTGCGTGCACCAACGTGGCGAATCTACTCCTCGCACGTGGCGCCGCACGCCGACCCGAGTTTGCTTTGCGTGCAGCGCTTGGCGCTGGTCAGATGAGACTTGCCCGGCAGCTCGCTGTCGAAAGTGCAATGTTGATCGCGAGCGCGGGCATCGTCGGCTTGACGCTGGCACTCCTCGGTGTGCGGACGCTCGCGGCCGCGGCGCCGCCGGGCATTCCGCGTTTGGACGAGATCCAGTTGGATGCGCGCGTCTTGATCTTTACGGGCAGCATCTCGATCCTTGGTGGTCTGCTATTTGCCACAGTACCGGCGTGGAAGATCTCGCGGAGCGATCCCGGGGACGCCCTCAAGGAGGGTGGTCGCAGCGGTTCGGACGGATTGAGACTTTCTCGCGTCCGCCGAACATTCGTTGTGGTCGAGTGTGCCCTCGCGGTGGCCCTTCTCGCCGGGGCCAGCTTGCTCATGAAGAGCTTCATACGCGTCCAGACGGTGAATCCCGGGTTCGATGGCAAGCAGGTCCTCATCGTGCGCGTCATCAGGCCAATGTTGTCGCGAGAGATGATCGATCGGATTGCCACCGTGCCGGGCGTTCGGGCAGTCGGGGCAATCCAATCCTTCGAACCCAGGAATCCCGACGAACCGATCACGGCCGAAGGCCAGCCCTCGCTCAGGGCCCCACTGACGTTTGAACGAGTGACTGCCGGCTTCTTCCAAGCGATGCGCGTGCCTCTCCGGAAAGGGCGCTTCCTTACTGAGCAAGACAGCCACGCGAATGTGGCCCTCATCAACGAGACGATGGCGAATACCTTCTGGCCTCACGGGGATCCCATCGGGAAGCGGTTTAAACGTGGCGGCAGCGAGTCTACGAGTCGATGGATGACCGTCGTCGGGGTTATTGGCGACATGCGGCGCCGCGGGCTCGAGCGTGATGCCGTGTCCGAGTTCTATTTGTCGGAGATCGAGCCGAGCATGGACTTGGCCATTCGCACAACGACTGATCCTCTGGGGCTCGTCCCGAGCGTCCGTCAGGTCATTCGCTCGCTTGATCGGAACGCCGTTGTCGGGCGCGTCACAACGGTCGAGAACCATATGGGGGAACTCGGCGCGGCACGACGGTCTCAGACATGGCTGATTTCGATTTTTGCTGGTCTCGGGCTGGTACTGTCGGCGATTGGGATTTACGGCGTGATGCACTATGCGGTTGCGCAGCGGACACACGAGATGGGCGTCCGGATCGCGCTCGGCGCCAGAGTCTCAGACGTGTTGTGGCTTGTGATCGGCGAGGGGCTGCGGTTCGTGCTGATTGGCGTCGCGGCCGGCCTGTTGGCCGCTCTCCAATTGACGAGCGTCTTAGCTCATTTGCTGTTCGAGGTCAGCACGACGGATCCGACGACCTTCGCCATGGTGCCTCTGCTACTGATCATGGTCGCGCTGCTGGCCTGCTATCTGCCGGCGAGACGAGCATCGCAGGTCGATCCGATCGCGGCGCTGCGTTGTGAATGACGGCCGCAGCCATCGAACCAAGAAGACACACAGGCTCGCCTGGTTGTTCAACGAGCCGTAGCGATCAGGCTGCCTTCGCAGCTCGTTTTGTCGCAGCCATACACAAACCGGCTCCAGGCCGTGGGCCTGAGGTCCTTCAGCGTTCGCACGCCGCGGTCCGCAAGCGGTCAAGCCGTCGCAACCACTGGCCGATCTGGTTCCAACTGATGAACGTTAGGGTCACCATTTTTCGTTAGAGTTTTGCGGCTTCGCGATCAGCACGCGGGCCGGACTGACGCCCTAACTGACACCCAATCACTGCTGACGACGAGCCGCGGGTGAGAATCGCGTTCATTTTGAATGCCGCGTCGGCCTGCAACGCCGGCAAGACGTGGCTGTACGTGTTGAGGGTCAGGCTGATCTGCGAGTGCCCGAGCGTCTCCATGATGGTCGTGGATCGACGCCTTGCGCGAGCAACAACGTCGCAGCCGTGTGCCGCAGATCGTGAAAACGGATCGACGGCAAGGCCGCCGCCTTGAGAAGCTGGTGAAACTCCCGGCTCACGTTCCGCGAATTGAGCGCCGTGCCGATCGGCGACGTGAACACGAGCCCGCTCTCCTTCCAGGCGCCGCCCGCCGCGAGCCGCTCTTCGAGCTGACGTCCGGTGCCCCTTCAACGCCGTCACCACGATCGCCGGCATGAGGATCGTCCGACAGCTGCGAGCCGACTTCAGCTCCGTTGTTCTCAGGCCCGTCCGTACTTTCCGCCATTCGGCGCGGACGCTTTCAAGCTGTTCGCGTAGTTGCCGTCGTTCCGCGCTCCGCTTCCGTGCTGCCGCGATCTGTGTTCGGATCTGCCGACGCGACGCCACGAGCGGCCGTCTGGCCTAGACACTTTCTAAGCGTGAGATCTTACGGGTTGAAGCAAGTTTTTCAGGCGGCAATGGCGGCCTCCTCGTGGAGTTTCTGGATTTCGAGGTCGAGTTGATCGAGGACGGCGCGAAGCGAGCGCGGCAAGGTGTCGTCC
>JBKPDW010000157.1:0-8860 GCA_046728115.1 Acidobacteriota bacterium
CAGGCAATCAAAGCTTGTTCATCAAGCGACCTGAGGTACTGGGGATCCTGAAGAACCTGGCGGAGACCGCCAAGGTCGTGACGCGCGACATGGTTGCGGCCGGTGTCGGCATCCTGGCCGGATGCGACGCGATGATCGCCGGCTTTTGCGTACACGACGAGTTGGGTTTGATGGTGGCTGCGGGCATGACACCGGTTGCGGCGCTGCAGACGGCCACGGTCAATCCGGCGCGTTATCTTGGTCGCGAGTCGATACTTGGAACCGTGGCAGCGGGCAGACAGGCCGACCTCGTGTTGCTGGATGCAAACCCGCTCGAAGACATCGGCAACGTGCGCCGCATTCACGCCGTTATCACAGCGGGACGTTTCTTCGACAGGAGTGCGCTTGATCAGCTGCTCACGCGAGCGAAGGCTGCCGCGCAGCAGTAGCGATCATGTCGTTCGAAGCGGTTTGCCGTGGCGAACGCGGTGAATCCAGAGCATCACGCTGCTTGGCGAAGTGACTCCACGCGCCTCAACCATTCGCGAATCTGGTTCCAACTGGCGAACGTTAGGGTCACCAGGTCGGATGTTGCTCGCGCGACCATTTGCGAATCCCTCTTCAGTCGCTGTTTAGATTATTGGGGACGTCCAGAGACTGAACCTCACGAAACGACGCAAAACGCACTCGCAATTCACAGCTCCTCGATCTTTTTGCGGAGGATAGTCAGCTCAATGTTTATGCGGGTGAACTCGAGGTGCGCCCACCAGGTGCGCCCACCACCGGGCCGGTTCGGGGTGCTCAAGGGAACCAACCGACCGGCAATCGTCCGGCCTACGAATTATTTCGTTGACATACGAATTCTATCGTAGCTAGACTGCCGCCGATGGCTCGAACCCCACTCTCAAGGCCCACGGACGGCGAACTCGCGATTCTTCGGATTCTTTGGGACCGAGGACCATCCACAGTGCGCGAGATTCATGAAGCGATGTCCCAAGAACGCACTTCCGGCTATACGACAACGCTGAAACTCCTTCAAATCATGATGGAGAAGGGGCTCACGACGCGAGAAGAATGGGGTCGCGTACATCGGTACTCGGCCGCTGCAGCTGAGGAAGAAACGCAGCTTCAACTGGTCGAAGATCTCGTTGAGCGCGCCTTTGGCGGCTCGGCGGTAAAGCTGATGGTTCAGGCGCTTGCGACGAAGCGAACGTCGCCGGAGGAATTGGCGGAGATTCGCAAGCTTCTCGAGAAACGGCGAGGAGGTACACGATGAACGACTGGGTGCAAATCGCAGGATGGGTACTTCTTCATTTCCTCTGGCAGGGAAGCGTCCTGGCGATTGTCGCAGCTGCGGCGCTGCGATTTTGTCGCCCTGGGTCCTCGAATCTCCGATACGTCGTGGCGTGCCTCGCACTCGGCGCCATGCTAGCGGCGCCACTCTTGACGGCGTTCGTGCTCGCGTCCGAGTCGGCCCCCGCGACCTTCGGGTCCGGATCGACCCTTGTTAACGCCGGCTCCTCAGTCGCAGCACGGGGAGGGACATTCGAGGTCGTCCGCATTGCTCAGGAGGTCATCGCAAAGACCGCTGGCGTGAGGACGCTCGAAGCTTACTTTCCTCTCATCGTGTCTGTCTGGCTCGCTGGAGTCACGGTCCTGCTGCTGCACGCATTTCGCGGCTGGTATCAAATCCGGCGCCTACACAAGGCAGCCCTCGCTTGGGCGCCGTCGTCGTGGGAATTGCCAGCGAACCGACTCGCACAACGATTGCGCCTGCGAAAACGCGTGCGAGTGGTGGAGTTCGCTGCCATCGATGTGCCGACAGTCCTTGGATGGCTGCGACCCGTCATTATCCTGCCCGTCGCCGCCGTAGCACAGCTGCCTGCCGCACAGGTGGAGGCGGTTCTCGCACATGAACTCGCCCACGTTCGGCGTCACGATTATCTAGTGAATCTTCTTCAGAGAGTGGCGGAGGCGGTTCTCTTCTATCACCCTGCGATCTGGTGGATCTCCGCCCGTGTTCGCGAAGAACGCGAGCATTGTTGCGATGATCTAGCGATCGAGATCTGTGGCGATCGAGACAACTACGCAACCGCCCTGGCCGAATTGGAGAGCCGGCGGACAACAGCGCCGGTCCTCGGATTGGCAGCCACCGACGGGCCGCTCCTGAAGCGGATACGCCGGATTCTTCAGGTGGCTGGTCCGGACCGAATCCAGACGCCGAATTGTGTACTCACGCTGGCGCTCGCCGCAGCGTTCGCGCTGGTCGTCGGGGGTCCGCAGCGGTCACCAACACTCCTGGCCCAGGCGACAACGAGCGTAGCTGATGCGCTGACTCCCAGCTTTCGTGCCGGATGGAAAGATGTGATGGGCAGCGGCTCTATTACCAGCACCGGCAAGGTCGTCTTCACAGACGATCTTCGAGATGTCGAAAGTGTTTCCGATGGCGGGTCCCTCACCGTCGAGAGTCGCCGTCTGTTGTCCTCGCGGCGGCTTGAGATCAGTGCATCCAACGGCTCGGTGAACCGGAATTACTTCGTCGACAACTCTGAGCAACCGTGGAATGAGGAATCAGCCAGGTGGCTCGCGGACGAATTGCCGTTTCTTGTCAGACGCTCAGGAGTGTCTGCCGACGAAAGAGTTCGGCAGATCGCGGAAGCGAAGGGTGTGAATGCCGTCTTTGATGAGATCAGGTTGCTATACACGGATTCCGTTCGCGGCCGGTATTTCCGCGCGCTATTCGAAACCGCTCGCATGGGCTCCGCCGATGTCAACGCGGCGTTCAGGCTCGCGGCTGACCTAATCAGCTCCAGCTTCGAGCTTGGGCGGACACTGGATGCCGCATTGACGACAGGTCTACAAGACAACGATGGCTTCTTCTATGCCGCCAGTCGCATCAGTTCTAGCGCGGAGAAGGGCCGTCTCTTAACGGAAGTGTTGGAGAAATCCGAGTTGAGCTCGACGAGGCAGGTCGACTTCCTGAGCTCAGCCGCAACGATTGAATCGAACGCCGCGTGTGCTGCCGTGCTCGACGCATTCGCAACGCGCTATCGACTTGCAGAAGGACCTATTCGCAACGCCTTTCTGGCTGCTTTGAAAACTGTGGATTCGAACTTCGAACGGGGTCGACTGCTTAAAAGGGTCGTCACAGACACGCGTTAGCGGTTTCCACTGAATTCGCCCAATTGCAACGAAATACTATGGGCGGTCTATAACCAGCACTGCTCCAGAACTCGAAGGACGGAGTCGAGATGCACACTTTCGTTGCGGACCTTCGGTACGGCGCGCGTCTCCTCAGCAGAAGCCCCGGATTTGCCTTCGTCAGCATCGCGGCGCTGGCGATCGGCATCGGGGCCAATCTCACAATCTTCGGCTTCGCCAAAGAGCTGCTCCTGAGCG
Source organism: Acidobacteriota bacterium (assembly GCA_046728115.1). GTDB lineage: Bacteria > Acidobacteriota > Vicinamibacteria > Vicinamibacterales > CAVVIG01 > CAVSWN01. Next base: position 3,379 of record JBKPDW010000157.1, read on the forward strand.
CGCCGCGAGGCATTGCGGACCCGGATCGCGTCGCTCGCGCATTCACCAATCGCTTTTCCAGTACCTCGCAGCCGAATTACGAAGCGTACCGAGACGGCAACCATAGCTTCGTCGCCCTGGCGGCGTTTCGCGCAGAATCGGTGAACCTTCGGACCGAAGGGTCACCTGAGCAGCTGTTTGGCCTCGTTGTGAGCGGTAATTACTTCCCCGCCCTTGGAAGTTCCGCGGCCATAGGACGAACGCTCGCGCCATCCGACGATCGGCCGGGTTCTCCCGGTGTTGTGGTCCTGAGCGATCGATCCTGGCGTCTGCGCTTCGCCCGAAGCCCCACCGTGCTCGGGCAAACACTGACCATCAATGGTCGCTTGGAGACGATCGTCGGCGTCGCTCAACCAACGTTCACGGGCACGATGGCGCCGCTCGTTCCTGAGTTCTTCATGCCGCTGGTTCAATCGTCCCGCGCGGCGACTGGCAGCGTCCAAATGATCGGACGGCTGCGGCCCGGTGTGACGATCGGCCAGGCCCAGGCGGATCTAACGACGCTCGCAACCCAACTGACGCCGGAACAGACGGATATTCGCGTGCGACCGATGGTCACCGTCTACGCGGCCCGCGCCCTGACGCCAGAACTCGCGCAGCCCGCGGCCATCTTCACTGGTGCACTCCTCGCAGTTGTGGGTGTCGTCCTGCTGCTGGCGTGCGTCAACATCGCGAACCTTCTGCTGGCTCGGTCCGCCGATCGCTCGCGCGAAATCAGCCTGAGGTTGGCGCTCGGAGCGAGTCGGAGCCGCCTCGTACGTCAGCTGCTCACCGAAAGTCTGCTGCTCTCCGTTATTGGTGGCGCAGCGGCCGCCGTTCTCACGCTGCTCGCCGCGCGTCCCATTGCAGCAGCCGTCGCGTCGCTGCCCACGCCCGTGCCTTTCGGTCTCGCATTCATCTTCGACTGGCGCCTCGCCGCCGCAGCGATGGGTCTGGCAGTCGCAACGACGCTGGTCTTTGGGCTTGTCCCCGCAATGCGATCTGCCAAATCCGATGTTCTGCCGGCGTTGAAGGAAGGTGCGACCACTGCGGGACCGAAACGATCGAAACTTCGCGCCGTCTTCATGACAACCCAGGTTGCGATGTCGACATTACTGCTCGTTGTCGCGGGCCTGCTCGTTCGTGGCTTGATGAGTGCGTACACGGTCGATCGCGGATTGGTGACAGACGGAGTCCTGGCGGCAAGCGTTGATCTCGAGTCGGCCGGCTATACGTCTGAGCGTGGCGTCGCGTTCTACGAGCAGCTGCGCGATCGCCTCGAGCAGACACCCGACATCGCCGCCGCGAACATCGTCGACGTCGTTCCGCTCACGCTGTCAAATCGTGTGAACGAAATGGTGAAAGAGAGTCCCGGCGCGCAGGCCACGGGGTCCGCCGCGAGTCTCGTGTACCAGAACATCGTGTCACCAGGGCACTTCCTCACACTCGGGATCCCGCTCGTCGCTGGCCGCGACTTCGATGCTCGCGATCGGACAGGCGGCACTCCGGTCGTCATCATCAACGAAATGCTGGCTCGGCGTTTCTGGCCTGGCGAGAGTGCAGTCGGCAAGCGCGTGCGCCAGCGAGACGGCCGCGAGTCGTTCGGTCCCTGGTTGGAGGTCGTTGGAGTGGCTCGTGACAGCAGGTACGTGACCGTCGGCGAAGATCCCAAGCCGTTCATGTACCGGCCCCTCGCGCAGGCCTATCGATCGGCCGGTACGATTCTCGTGAAAAGCAGAGCCAGCGCTATGGATGCCCTTCCCGCGCTGCGGACGGCGGTGGGCGCGCTCGATCCGAATCTTGCCGTTTTCAGCATCATGACGCTCGACGCTGCGACAAGCATCTCGCTGCTGCCGGTGAAGGTGGCGGCGACATTGACCGCGGCTCTCGGCATCCTCGCGCTCATCCTCGGCGCGATCGGCCTTTACGGCGTGATGTCGTACCTGGTTCGCCAACGGACGCGAGAGATCGGCATTCGCATGGCGCTCGGCGCGCATGCTGGTGCCGTCGTGCGATTGATCGCGGGCCAAGGCATCCACTGGACCGCGATCGGGCTCGCGCTGGGCCTGGGTGCTGCGTTCGGCGTGGCGAGGCTGATCGCCGGATTCCTGTACGGCGTCAGCCCGACTGATCCGACGGCGTTCGTGGTAATCACGCTGCTGCTGGCTGCGACCGCCTTTGTAGCCTGTTATGTACCAGCGCGACGCGCGAGCCGCATCGATCCGCTCGTCGCACTGCGCGACGAGTAGTCGAGACGATCCGTCTCAATTTCGCTGAGCCCCCTCGCCGAATGCTGAACTTGCGATCGACACGCCCGCCTCGCGCACATCCTCGATCTTTTTGCGGAGGATGATCGGCTCAATGTTTATGCGGGTAAACTCGAAGTGCGCCCACCAGCTGCGCCCACCACTCGGCGTGGAATGTTCGCAGGGGTGCCGTCGAGAGAGGGATTGTCGTGTTGTCGCATCCGGACTGTTGAGGGGTGTCGCCCCGCGCGGGCGCGCTCGTCAAAGGTGATGTGCCGGTAGTCGCTGCCGAGGTCGGCGATGACGCGTCGCCAGTGCGACTGATCGGCATAAGCGCCGTTCAGATATACAACGGGCCGTCCGAGCCCACCGGTGTCGGTCACGTACAGCGCGGTGTCATCGACGGTCACCATGCCGGCCCAGGCGGAGTGCTCAATGGTCATGGGATCTCCACCGAGCAGGTGCCTACTCCGTGACTAGAGGCGCCTGCCAGTCGACGTGGTAGTCGTACATCCAGGCGAGCGACTTCTCCGTCACCACAAACCTGAACAGCAGCGGCAGCAGCATGTCCCGTACGATGCGTCCAATAGCGCCGGGCGTCTTCTGGCTGCTCCCCCGCGCTCCGTGAGCGACGACGCGTTCCACACGTGGGCGCCTGACACGTTCGTAAGCTGCGAACGCACGAGAAACATCCCGCTCGTCGCGTAGGCACTTGGCAAGGACGACGCCGTCCTCGATTGCCATCGACGCTCCCTGCCCTGACGTTGGCGACGGCGCGTGCGCGGCGTCGCCGATCACGATCCTCGGGCCCCTGAACCAGGTCGGGATCGTCGGGAGATCGTAGGTATTGTCGGCGGCGAGCTCGAGCTCGCCGGCTTCAATAAGAGCCGTGGCAGGGCCGCGGTCGTCCGCGAACAGGTCGACGAGATATTGCTTCCACTGATCGTCGGTCGTCGCCCGGCGTTCGGCCGGCGTCGAGGGCGCACGAGGCACGTTCGCAAACCAGATGGCGCCTCCCGCCGGGTCGACGATGTACCCGAAAAACGCTCGCCTCCCGAAGATCATATTCCAGGCTCCGGTTTGACTCGGCGCCCTCCCACGGGTGTAGCCGGCGAAATTCAACAGCCCGACGTACCGCGGCGGCGGCGCGGCAGCATCAATGGTGCGACGTGTAATTGAATGGATGCCATCGCACCCGATCAGGAGATCGCCCTCGGCGTTGGAGCCATCCTCGAACTCTGCCACTACACCGCGCGCGGTCACGGCGGCGTTGACCAACCGCTTGCCGTACTCGAACGGAATCCCGCGACCTGCGGCGAGTTCCTGCAACGCGCGCTGGAGACGCGCGCGCTTGACGGTCTGGGTTTCGAAGCCACCTGTGCGCGGCCGCCCGAGCGCGTAATGTTCCGTTTCTCGGCCGACGCTGACGATCACGCCGCTCGCTCATAGAAGTTGAGCAAGCCGCCGAGTCGCGGACGCCGTCGCACGTGAGTCGTCATCTGAACCACCGGCGGGCCCGAGATGAGGCGATTGTCGAGTCCCTGGTGATTCCGTTCGCCGTGGTAGTGCGCGACATATTCCGTTACCGCCCGCCGGAAATGCCGCTCCCCGATCGGAATCAGCCAGTCCAGGCATTCTTCCTTGATCGACCGCACGAAGCGTTCCGCGTAGGCGTTCGCATTGGGCGCGCGCTGGGGGATGAGGACCACGCGGGTACCCGCGTCCTCGAGTTGACGCCGCACGTCACCGCTCCACTTCCGATCCCGATCGCAGATCAACACGTGCGGCGTGTGCACCGCACCGCCGTCGGCCATCGTCAACGTCCGCACGATCTGCTGCATGAACAGCGCCTCGGGATGCCGCGTGGATCCGAGGATCTGCACGCGCCGGGACGCCAAGTCAATGACGAACACCGTGTAGTACGTGACCAGACCTCGCCACGTCCAGACTTCCGTCGTGAAGAAATCGGCGCCGGCAATGGCGCCCCAGTGCACTTTCAAAAACGTCTGCCACGACGTCGGGCGCTGCGGGACCGGCGGCAGGCCCGCCGCCTTCAGGATCCGCCGAATGGTCGAGCGGCCCACGCGATGGCCGACGTTCGTGAGCGCGCCCTGGATCCGCGTGTAGCCCCACGTCGGATTCTCGGTCGCCATCCGCACGACGAGCTGACGAATCTCGAACAGGACACCGCGCCGTCCCGGTCTTGTGGCGTACGTCCACTTTCGGGCGATCAACTGGCGATGCCACCGCAGCAAGGTATCCGGCGTCGCAATCGTGGCGATCTGCCGCAGAGCCGCACGGCCGACTCGGTACGCTCGGGCGGCCAGCCGCCGGCGCTCGTCGTCCGTGAGACGCAGCCGCCGTCCACCAAGCTGACGCCGCAGGAGCCGGTTCTCTTCAATCAGGTACGCGATGACCTCACGCTCCCGGCGGTCCAGCCAGCCGGTCAACACACCGAGTACCAACTGCAGCGCCGTGGGATCGATCACGACCGGAGCTTATATCATGGGCAGGCCCGAAAGATGTCGGCCGAGAAATGGAACACTACGGGCGCCGCAAGGACCTGAATTACGTCTAGCTTCGCAGCCATCGTGCCGCGCGGCGTCGCCATGATTTCCTCGGTAGGCTTAGTTCAGCGAAATGGAGAGCCTTCAAATCATCTGGCGGCTCTGGCATGGGTTGCTGCCAAAACAGGGGCCTGATGAATTCCTGTCGCTGTAAGCCGAGCGCATGCCGCCATTCGCGCTCGACGTATGTGGATGATTTGGCCGCTTGAGACCAACACAACTGAAAAAGATCGGCGGTATCGATCATTTGAAGCAGCGCTGGGCCCCATTCCATCCCGCTCCGCAGTGTCTTGACATCACGAAGGTACTTGATGCCGAGCGCCTCGTAGGCCGCCTCTAATGATTCGACAATGTCGATATCGTCATGCGCGTACGAGACGAAGACCTTTTCGAATGTGGAACCCGTTTTCTGTTTAACTTTGGCAGCGGCAGCAACAGTAGGAGCGTCTGCGAGCAGCACGGAAAATGGGACCCGACCGATGCACACCAGCCCAACATGAAAGTAAACGGCCCCCGCCGAGCGCCTCTGCCCCCCTCCGCGATAATTGACTTCGAAATCGACGCGATGCCAGTCGCGGACCCAGCGGAACCCGCCCTGGCTGGGTCTCACGTCAACACCGGGGATGTCAACAGTCACGATCACTTCAGCGC
>JBKPDW010000158.1:0-14415 GCA_046728115.1 Acidobacteriota bacterium
GCGTAACCGCGACCGATCCGTTGACGTTCACGGCTGTCTCACTGTTGCTCTCCGCTGTCGCCACTGCCGCCTGCTATTTCCCGGCACGACGCGCAATGAGAGTGGACCCGATAGTCGCACTACGTGTGACGTGAACGAGTAGAGAAGTTGCCAGCCGAGTACCTCCTCAACGCGATCATTGCCACTGCAGAAAGGCAGACGGCGGCATCCCCAAATGATTTGGAGCCTTGTCCGAGCCGGTGAGAGCGTAATCGGTCGCCGCTTCTGGGCCTTCCAATTCGACGTCATGGGCGCGACCCGAACGTACTGGCACTTCTACATTGGCTTCGGTCTGTACATCACGGCGCTCCTGCTGCTGCAGGCCGTTCTCCTATGGCAGCTCGCATCCCTGGTGCGTGTGGATCCGAGCCCGGTTCGGCCTCTGTTGGGCACACTGAGCGTGGGAGGCGTGGTTGGAACGGTGGTCATCTGGACGTTCATCTTCGCCGTGCCCGCCCTGTTTTCGCTCGCCTGCACGGGTTGGCTGACCATGGCGTTCATTGCTGCGCGGCCGCACACCGCGACGAATCGCGGTAGCATCGCCGGGCTGGAGGGGGACTGAGGCCCGTCCCGGCAGGCGACCTGCTCGTCTTCAGCTCGCCAATTCGGCCCGTGCGCCTCCGTCGAATGCGTCTTGCAGTTGCGCTATGTCGAATTTCTTCATCTTCAGGAACGCTTGTGTGACCCGCGCCAGCTGCTCGGGCGTTCCCTTCTCCAGCATCTCGTTCATGGCGGTCGGTACGATCTGCCACGACAGCCCGTACTTGTCCTTCACCCACCCGCATTGCTCTGCGGCGGGAACAGCGGAGAGCTTCTCCCAATAGCGGTCGATCTCCGCCTGCGTCTCGCAAGACACCATGAAGGAGATCGACTCGTTGAACTTGAAGAGTGGTCCTGCGCTGATCGCCATGAACGGTTGGCCGTTCAGCTCGAAGGCGACGACGTCGCAATCAGCCGAGGGCGAGACGCGCAGTGTCGTGACGCTGGTGATCTTCGAGTTCGGGAAGATCGAGCAGTAGAACTGCGCGGCTTCCTTGGCTTCCTTGTCAAACCAGAGATGCGGTGTGATTGGTTTCATCGTCCTCTCCCCTCAGTTGTGCAACTGGTTCAGCTCTCGACAATCCCGGCCGCCGTTACACGGGCTCGCTGAGCAGCGCATCGAGCAGCTGATAGCTCTGCTCCATGCCGTCGGTCATCCCGGTTGCCACCGCCGCGTCCCGCGCTTGCTTCGACCCGAAGTCGATCAGCGTGGTCACCGTCGTGATGCCGCTATCCTCCGTGAACGTCACCGACACGAGCGCTTCGCTCTGGGGGTGTGGGCCGCCGACGGTCCCAGGCTCGTAGCTCTCGGTGTGCACGAGCCTCGATGGTGGCTCTACTTCGCGAAACGTGCCGGCGAAGCCGAACTCGCTGGCGTCCTGGTCACTCCGCCAGCGCCACCGGTAACGGCCGCCGACGCGCACGTCCATCTCGCACACCGGCATCGACCATCCGGGCGGCCCGAGAAGCCAGCGCTGCACCAGTGCTGGTTCCGTGTATGCCCTGAACACCAGCGGCCGGGCCGCTTTGAACGATCGCGTGACCTTGACCTCGCGATCGCTGGGCAGCGTGACCTGTGCCTTTTCCATCGTCATCGGCATGTCGCCCTCCTTCGTGGCTTCTCCATGTCTCCGCGCTACCGTTTTGTCCCTGCCCGCCGTAGCCTTTGCGAAGGCGGGCGCCGCCGCGCCCGCGTCGAGGCGGACGTCCTGCGTTGCAACTCCGCCAGAACGCCGTCGAGGCGCTCGAAGTTCGCTTCCCAGCTCGCGCGATATCGCTCGAGCCAGGCACTCGCCTCGGCAAGCGGCTTCCCCTCGAAACGGCGGGGTCGCCGTTGTGCATCCTGACCGACCGTGATCAGCCCGGCGCGCTCCAGAACTTTCAGGTGTTTCGAGATCGCGGGCTGACTGATCGTGAACGGTTCCGCGAGCTCCGCCACCGATGCCTCGCCGCGCGCGAGGCGAGCCAAAATGGCGCGCCGCGTCGGATCGGCCAGCGCGAGAAATGTGGCATCGAGGCGATCTGATATCTGCGTATTCATAGCCTATCGGTTCAATAACCATATAGTTATATAAGAACGGTGCGAATGTCAAGAGTCCCACTAGAGGCGGACGAATCCCTGCATCGGGCCATGCAGGAATGCCTCGAAACGGCCCTGTCGGTGATAGGGGAGGAACAGCTCGAAGAAACGGGTGAAGATCACCCAGTCGATCCGGATTCGTCCGAAGAGATAACGCGGAGCCATCCAGTGCGGCGACCTGAACACCAACGTGCACATTTGCGCATGTCGGGCAGCCCAGCCCGCGCAGTCCAGCGCGGACTTGCCGGCGCCCACGACGACGACACGCTTTCCGATCACCATCCGCGGATCGGTCAACTGACTCGAATGGAGGATCGACCCACGGAAGAGTTCCTGCTTATCAAAGCGCGGCATCTGTGGCTCTGAGAAAACGCCGTTGCACACGACGACGAACTCGAATTCAAGGCTGATCTGATTCCCAACGCTTGGTCGAACCACAACCTCAAACTGGTGGGCCGCGCCGCGTGTGACCGACACCACTTCGGTAGACAGGCAGATCAGCGACCGCAGCCCGAAATGATCTGTATACGCGTTCAAGTACGCGCGAATCTGCTCTGCCGTCGGGAACTCATCGCAAGTATCCGGGTAAGGGAAATCTGAAAAGGCGTAACTCTCGCGAGAATTGTTCGCGCGCAATCCTGGATAGGTTCGGGATGCGGCCCAAACGCCTCCAAGCTCACGCTCCTTTTCGAACACCACGACGTCGAATCCGTCGTGCTTCAGGACCTTCGCCGCCGCGAGACCAGCAAGGCCAGCGCCGATGACACAGACGCGTTTCATTTCAATCGAATTCCTCAACCGCTGGGGCTGGTGTGGCCCCGCTCTCCCTGGGCGCGCGGCCGTTGAATGTCAACGCTCGTTGGTCAACGTCTGTTGACACACTAGGCCAGGCACCGCTGCGATGTCAACACGTGTTGACTTATACTGGCAGGCATGACCAATGACACGCGGCCTGCCCGGCGCTCCGATGCCACCAAGGCGGCCATCCTCGCTGCGGCGCGCGAGGGCTTCGCCGCGAGCGGCTACCAGGCCGCCACCATTCGCGCGATCGCCGCTCACGCGGGGATCGACCCGGCAATGGTGATTCGCTACTTCGGCAGCAAACAGAACCTGTTCGCGGTGGCTGCGGAGTTCGATCTGCGCCTGCCCGATCTGAGCGGCCTCCCGAAAACGGCCGTCGGCAGGGCGCTGGTGGAGCACTTCTTCGATCGCTGGGAGGGCGACGAGACGCTGATCGCATTGCTGCGCACGGCCGCCACGAACGAGCCGACCGCTCAGCGGATGCGCAGCATTTTCGCCACGCAGCTCCTGTCGTTGGTCAGCAGTGTGAGCGGCGAACCGCGGGCCCGTGCAGCTGTGCGTGCCGGACTGATCGCCACTCAGATGCTCGGTCTGGCTTTGTGTCGCTATGTGCTCAAGTTGCCACCGGTGGTGGCAGCGAAGCGAGCGATCCTGGTGCGCTGGCTGGGGCCGACGATTCAGCGGTACCTCTTCGAAGCTTCAGTCCCACGATCGAGACGATGAACCGCCAGGGCTGCTGCTCCGCGACGTGCGGCCGGAGGTCTTTGTTCGACGAATGTAGGGTGACAGTAGACCTGCTTCGCCGCTATGATCGCAGTCCGCGTGGCGCGGTTGCGCGATCACACGCCCTGCGGTCATTGGCAGACGCAGACCGTGGTCGCGGCGCTGCGGCCTGACGGCGTGACCGCCCCAGCCGTCTTCGATGAACCGATCGATAACGCGAGCCTCCTCGCGTATGTCGAACAGGTGTTGATGCTGATCGCGCGAGGCGCCGTGCACGTATTGAAGATGGCGTGACTCGATGAGCAAGGTATCTGGCGGCGGAAGGCTCGTGGTCGGCGTCGACGAAGCGCCACCTGCGCCGATGAATTTCGGCTTACCGGGGTCGCCGGATTTCCGCGGCTTCGAGGTCGACCTAACGAATGTGATCGCGAACCGGCTCAGCATGGGTGTCGAATACCGCAGCGCGCTCTGGCGAGTACTGCTGGCGCAACTCTCAGAGGGCAGTGTGGACATCGTCTGCGGGGCAGCCACGATCACGCCCGGACGCCGCGACATCGTCGACTTCAGCGATCCTTATCTCGACACACAGCTCGCGCTGGTGACGCGGCCGGACCGTGCCATCGAGCAGTCCACGCAAATCGCCGACAGGATGACGGGGGTTCGCATCAGCACGGTCGCCGAGGACTTCGCGCGTGCGCACGCTCGAGCGGACCGCATTCGGACCTTCGACTTGAATACGACGACGTACACGGCCCTGAGCGTCGGGGAGGTCGATCTCGTGATTGATGACCTGCCGATCGCGGCGCATTTTGCAAAGACGATGCGTCTTGGCCGGCCGAAGCCGCTCCCGGGCACCGAGGCGCAGTACGGATACGTATTCGCGAAAGGGAACGATCGTCTGCGTCAGCGCGTCAACGACTCGCTTCGAAGCCTTCGCGAGGACGGCACGTGGCGTGCCCTTCGGGACCGATGGTGGCCAGCAGATGAGTGAACGGGGCTATTCGGAAGATGAAGTCCCTGGCGATGGCCCGTGAGGCTTACAGCAGAGGGCGCGCGAGGTTTGATGTGAAGGCGGAACGGTGCGTGCTGCTCGTGATCGACATGCAGGACGAGTTCGTCAAGCGGGCACATGCCTGCCCAAGCTGCGAGCGTCTGTTTAGCTGCATTCATCGTCTTGAGTATATGAAGCGGCGCGGCTATCGCTCTGTTTCTCGTAGACACTCAGAACAGGCCCGGCACGATGCGGGATTGCACGCGAGACTGATATTCAGTGTAGCCGGCAAGCTCGCGCCGCAGCGTCGCCTCTTCGATCACCATGCGGGGCAGGAAAGCGATCACGAAAAACGGCAGCGCCGCGATCGCTGCGGCACTCGATTCGAGTACCAGGGCAATGCCGGCAAAGAATAGGATTCCGCCGCAATACATCGGGTGGCGCACGAAGGCGTAAGGCCCAGTGTCAATGACGCGCTGCTCGTGTTGGATCTTCACGACCTGCGCAGCGAACGAGTTCACGCGAAACGTCCAGACGATGATGGCAAGGCCGATCAGGAACACACCGAGCCCCACTCCGAGCGACACCCACGGTGGCAGCGGCTCAAGGACGTGAAGCCGGTGAGCGTCCGCGGCAATCGCTACGAACCAGCCCACAATGGACCCCAGGATGAGCAGCGTAGCCAAGCCGTCGGCGAGCGTTTGGGGGCGCGGGACCGAGGCGCGTTCGCGTGCCAGGCCTGGGTCGGTTGTGAGGAACCAGGCGCCTCCTAGTGCGCTCGCCAGGAAAAGGATCCCGACGGCGATCCAGCCGCGCTCCCAATTCCACCGTCCGGTGAAAGCCCACGCGGGACCGATGATGAGCGCGGTGAGCGCGGCCGTCTGTACCGATAGGCCGACGAGGAACCTTGTCAGCATGACGATTTCCTTCCCTAGCGGCGCTGGCTGTTAAACGCGAGGCCAGTGGACGGCCATGCCCAAACGCCAGAAGTTATTCATGGGCTGTTTCGGCGAGAGCTGTCCGAATCATCTATACAACTTTCGGACAGCTCCGAGACTTGCGACCCCCGCTCCGCGGGTCGGTCAATGCTGCGCAACGACGTCCGCGATCGGGGCTAGCCGCGCAACGAGGACGTCTGCGATGCCGAAGTCGACGACGCAGACGCCGCACGCAGAGCGCGCCGCGCAAGAGCCAGGTGATGGTCGTCGTGCTCTGCGACGAAGTACGCCCAGTCGACAAGCCGGAGATGTTGTCCGAGCCGGGGGTGCTTGCCGCCGCGACCTGCGTACCCGGTATTCAGCGCGCGGACGCCAGATACTTCTCGGGGTCCGCTTCGAAGGCTTCCGCGCAGGCGGAGCTGCAGAAGTAGTACGGGGTGCCCCGATGCGTTCGCGTTGGAGCGGCCGAACCCTGCGGCACGGGCATCCCGCAGACGAGATCGAAAGACGTCTCGCGCGGCCGTTCGCCGACGCCCCGCGCGAAGGGCGCGGTGTCCAGGATCGTCCGGATCGCGGAGATCTTGTCGCCGTCGAGGTGGAACCACGAGGCGGTGGGGATTACACCGACGGGATGGTCGACGAGAACGTCGTAGAAAATGCACACGTCCGGCCCGTCGACGAAGACCTTGCGCGACTCAACGCCCCTAATCACCCGGATCGCGTGCTCGCACGCGCTGAGGTAGGCGTCCGCGCCCGTGATCGTCGCGGCCGGAGCGGAGAACAAGAGGCTGTCGGCGAGATAGCGCCTGGCCGTCTGGCTCTCCCCGCGATGGAACGCGCCGAAATACCGCTCGACGATGTCTCTGGCGTCTGTCATGTGCTCGCACTCCTCTGTCTCGCGACCATCGCCACCGATCGCCCTAGGGCGTGATCGTCTCAAAGCGTCGCGCGCAGGTCGCGCGCTGGGCGCAGCAACGCGGTTTGTATGCATGCGTCGTCATCAGCAAGCCGCTCAAGGTTCCGCTCGTGGGCAGGTCATCGAGGTGGGTTCGCCGAAGACCTCATCTGGACTTCTCGCGAGGCCATCCAGTTCCAGTCACGTAGCGTGCCCATTCTCGCTCGCGGGAGCATGCACGTTCGCTGGTCGAACACGAGCAGGGTTGTAAGAATTCCTCCGAGCATTGCCGTGGCTATCACGATGAGAGATTCGTCTAATCCAGGTTTGACCGTCATGAGAAGCACGATACCCGTGAAGACGGCGGTCCTCATCACGAATGACCCTGACAGGATCGGATCGCGTCCGACATTGCCGTCACTGCTATGCCAGCCATCGTCATGACCGGTAGGGAGTCTCCGAAGACGCAAGATTCTCATGCGCTGGTCGGCACGCCTAGGGCCGTCGCCACAACGAGGCTGGCAAGACTCACGTTGATCCATGCCGCGGACCAGCCCCATACGGTTCGTACCAGGTACATGCCAGACGTTACGGTGAATGCAAAGGTGAGCGGAGTGAGGATTCGCAACAGCCGGAAGCCGTTCAGCGCGTCTCGCATCTGCGCTGCGCCGATGGCGCACCGAAGACGCAAGAGCAGCGCGCCCTCGATCGCGAGCGTGCCACTCACACCCATCGCAGAGATGACATTGATGAACAGCAAGAAAGAGCCGAGCGTCATTGATTCCTCAATTGGCGCTGGGTATCAAGCGCGGCGCGCATTCATCGCGCCAGCGGCGCAGTTGTGAACGGGGGCAAATCGCGGCTCATGGAGAGCCTTCCATGAACCGCAGTATCGGAGATCGTCTAGACACGCTGCATCGGGTGATCGCCCGACGCGGGTCAGGTGCACGATCTATGGATTCAGCAATCGGTTGTCCACAGCAAAGATCGCGGCCGCTGCCCGAGTTGAGACGCCGATCTTGTCGTAGATGTGTTGGACGTGATGCCCCACCGTCTTTGGAGTGATGCCGAGCGACCTTGCCATTTCCCGATTTGAGCGACCATGCGCGATGAGCCGAAGGACCTCGATCTCGCGATCGGTGAGATTTCCCGGACGCGACGGCTTCGCCCGCCGCCAAGGCGCACCGGCGCCAGCCAGCACCGCCTCCACGGCCTGTGGGTCGAGCCGGCCGGCCGACACTTCCTTGCGCAACTCGCGGGCCGCGTCATCGAGCACGCGCGCGCGGCGATGTGGCCGCGGCTGCAGCATCGCCTGGCAGGCGTCGGCTGCTGCGAGAACCCGCATCCTGCTATCCAAGTCGGCCCTCCGACTGCCGCGGTGATAGCCAGAACCGTCGAGACGCTCGTGATGCGCGGCTGCGATCGTGCAGACTGGCTGAAGACATTCGCAACGGGCCAGGACGCGCTCTGTGTAGTAGACATGCAAGCGCACGCGTTCCCACTGATCGACGGAAAGCGGACCTTTCCACTCCCAGATGGCATTTGGCACGCCGCTCCGGCCAATGTCATGCACGAGAGCCGCTCGCCGTATGCACGTCGTGTCAGCGGACCCAAGGCCAAGATGGTGTGCGGCCTTTTCGGCCAACTCTGCGACGCCGCGAGAGTGTCCGAGCGTAAAGGGCATTTTTGCATCGGCGAAATCAGCAAAGGCCGTGAGCGCTTCGTCGAGTCGTCCCTCCGGTACCCAGCGAGGGCCGCCCGGTTCACGACGTAACACTTCGCTCCAGATATCTTGAGTCTGGACGGGAGCCACAATCTCGGCATCGTGCTTCAAGAAGGTATCGACGACGCGCGGATCAAAGGCACGATCGCGGCGCCGCCGGAGCGCCTCACGTGTCTCCTCGAGCCCGCCTGTCCGCATGAGGACCTCGATGTCGCGAGCGACGACGGCGAGACGAATCGGCGCAGGTACCTCCTCTCCAGATCGTCCATCTGGGAAGCCGCGCCCGTCCCAACGTTCGAACGCATGGCGCAGGGCATCACAGACCGTCGGCCCAAGCCCAAGACGAGCAGCGAGGATCATCGCGACCTCGCAGTGCACGGCAGCGATCCGCGCACCGATGCCCGCGCGAGATTCGATGGCATCTCCAACGCGCGCCGACAGGTCACCGCGTACGCCAACCTCGGCCATGAACCGTATCAGATGCGGCGCGATTTCTTCTGGCGCGTCGTTGCCGATGGCGACCATCAGTTGACGGAATCTCACGTCTTCGCCGGCGGCGAAGTCGATCAACTCGTGAGACTCAGACGTACAGCCGACGAAACGCAGCAATGTCGTGTAGTACGTGTCCGCGAGTTGCCGCTCAGGAAGGCCGAGCGCGCGGCCAAGGCTGATGGCGATCAGACACGTGCGCAGCGCGTGCGCCATCGGCTGGCCCAAGCCGAGGTCTGTGGCAAGGGAGAGGGCAGCAATCAGCTCGGCGAGACGTAGGCGGTCCGGGCCCGCTGATTCCATGGAACGATTGTAGCGTTGCACTTGTTCCTCTCATCGAGAACCACCTCATTTAGCGGCCCGCCTGTTTCGTGCGTGCATCGGGTGATCGCTCGATGCGCAGCGGTCATGCGTTCCTGATACTGCGGTCATGGAAGGCATGTTCCGCGGTGCCAAACGATGCGTGAACGTCGGTGACGGCGTGACACGTCGAGTGCTGACGGACGTTTGTAGAGAATTCGTCGCCACCCCGGACGCCATCGCGTGATCCACCTGCAGTTCCGGCGGTTCGCCGGGTGTCCCGCGTGCAATCTGCATCTGCGCGCATTCGCGCGCTACGGCGGGGAGCTCGCGGCGGCAGGCGTACGCGAAGTGGTCGTTTTTCACTCGAAGGCGGTCGAGCTGCTCCCCTACTACCACACCCAGCCGCCCTTTGCGGTCGTCGCAGACCAGAACATCCCAGGTCAGATGGACAACCAAAAGCAGGAGAAACGCTCCCGCGCATGCAAGCCCTTCCACAAGCTGGTGCCGACTCGTCGATTGCAAACTCGGCACGCGCGCTCCATGAAGAAGGTGAGGTCCGACAATGAAGCATCAACACATCAGCGCGATTAGGATAGTCATTACATCAATTCTTCTCGTCGTCAGCATGACATTGGCGGCGCAGGACCCGTTCACGCTCAAGGCTCCGAACGGCGTTGCGTTCTCGGAGTTCAAGGGGTACGAAGCGTGGGAGGTTATCGCACCGAGCAAGACCGACGACGCCCTGAAGGTGATCGTGGGGAATGCCACGATGGTCAAGGCGTTCAAGGAAGGCATTCCAGGCAATGGCCAGCCGGTTCCCGACGGCGCCGCGATGGCCAATATCGAGTGGGCCCAGCAGGACAATAGTGCGTCACCCTATTCGGTCACCGTGCCAGGCGCGCTCAAGTCGGTGTCGTTCATGGTGAAGGACGCCAAGCGATTTCCCGACACGGATGGATGGGGGTACGTGCGGTTCGTCTACGACGGCGCAACTGGCTCGTTCAACGCTTCCGGCCGCGATAGCTCGTTTGGGAAGACGGTTTGTCACCAGTGTCACACGCGTGCGAAGGCGCGCGACTTCGTATTCACCGGCTACGCTCGAAGGTAGCCACGTACGGACTTACGAGTCAGGAGTACCCAGTTCCGCGCCTTCGATCGCGTAGCGGGCGTATCGGAAATCTCGAATGCCGAGAAGCCTGTCGCCTTCCCACTCCAGGAGCACAAAGTACGACGGCGTGTTCGATGCATCGCGTGGATCATGCACCAGCGCCGCCGGCCGGCCCTCGAGCGAGCCGACGGCAAACTGCCAATCATTTGTGTGAGCGTAATTGTGCAGATAGGTGCCCACTTCGGTCCGCCCGTTCATGCGAGTCCGGCCGACGAGCTCCAGCCGAACTTCGTCTGCGAGCATGTCGCGAATCCCGTCGAAGTCTCGACCGTTGAAACGGTCCACATACGCGGCAAGCAACGAGCGATGCGGATCCGACAGCACTGGAGGCGTCCGGTACTCGGGTTCGTCCGCGAGTTCGCGCAGGCGCGCGCGGCCGCGATGTAACGCGGCTTTCACGGCCGGAACGCTGATGTTCATGATTCCGCTGATCTCGCGCAGAGAGTACCCGAGCACGTCCATCAGGATGACGCTGCTCCGGTGCGCGACGGCAGCCGCATGAACGTCCGGAGGCTGGTGGCGGCAATCTGGCGGTCGCGCTGAATATTCACGGGGTCGGCAATCCTCTCGAGCTTTTCATCGGAGCCGGCAGCTTCGCGTCGCGCGCGGCGCCGCAGAAAATCCAGCGCGGCGTTATGAGCAAATACGGAACAGCCAACCCTCAGGATTGGCGATCGCGCCGGCCTCTCCAAACGCTTCGATCGCCTTCACGAGCGCTTCCTGCACGACGTCTTCGCCATCGATCACCGACCCTGTGAAGCGGGCACAGTACCGATGGAGTTTCGGCCGTAATTCGACAGGAGGCGATCGAATGATTCCCGACTCTCCATGCCTTCGTGGAGGTTCGCGCTCACGGTGCTGATCGGCTGGTGGTGTTCCAATCGATCACTCGCTGAGCATCCGATAGTTGCCGATGACCACGGCGACGCTTGACCTCGGCGGATCGACGCACGGGTCTTCAATGCCGTTCTGAAATGATCGAAAGGCTTCGAGTCGAGGAATGGGGTTGCCGCGGTCCTCGCTGTCGACACCAACGAAATGGACGAACGTATGGTCAGCGAGCTTTAGCGCCAGATAGCGAACGCCCTCCGGCGATGTTGCGTGCAGTTCCTGAAACACGCTCTTGATCAGCCGTTCGTTTTCCTCCGCTCGCTCAACCTTCGTCTCATAACGTATCAGGGTTCGCTTCATCTGCCTGCTCCTCGTCATGGGGTCCAATTACTCGCGGAGTTCGTCAGAGCCTGACCACCCGCGCGAGCAACACGAGAATTCCCGGTCTTCACCGAAATGAATGCACGCTCTCTGGATGAAGAAATCGCATGACATCGCGCGCGGATCGGATGGGGCGCGCGGTCGCCCACTTGAGTTTCAGGATCAACATGGTTTCATCTCGCATGCCGCGCGCTCGACGGAGCACGGCCTTGATGGTGGTGTTGATCGACTCGACCACTCCGAACCGGACCCGGTGATCGCAGTAGGCGGCGATCCCGTCGAGATGCGTGAACAGGAACTCGCCCAACCGCTCCATCTCGGGCAGGCGCTGCCATCGGAGCGCATCGCACCAGCCGTTGAGGAAGTTCAACACCCCGATGCGGGTCTTGTACATCCAGAGCCGGTCGAGTTGTTCGCGGAGCACGTACGCCTTGAACAGCCGGCGGTTGGCGGCGAAGAGGGTCTGCAACTCGGCACGCTTGGAGCCGCGCAACGTCTTCCAGCGCCTCAGGAGCAACCAACGTTTGCCGCGGCCGTGCTCGCGCATTGCGGGCCCGGCCCGAAAGAATTCCTGACGCCGCATCTCATCGAGCGCGGCCGCGGCGTGTTGCAGGACATGGAACTTATCGAACACGGCCTCTGCGCGCGGCAATACCTCCGTCACGACGTTGAGATACGGTCGGTGCATGTCCAGGCAGACTGCCTCGACGGCCGCGCGCTGCCGCGCGTCGCGTCGGTCGTTGAGCAACGTCTGCAGACTGTCTTCGCTGCGATCCCGTTGCAGGCCGATCACCTCCCCGCGCACCAGGTCGGAGAGGACCGTCCAGAACTGCTGCCCTTTCCCGCGCTGGATTTCATCGACGCCCAAATGCCGCGGCCGGTGTGTCGGCCGCGTCCGATCCCACGCGTCGAGAAACGCGCGTTCCGCCCGGCGTGCCGTCCCCCAGCTCACAGCGTGGCGCACGGCGGCGTGACTTGTCGGCATCGATTGACAATCGAGCCCGATCCGCTGGCGGAAGCGTCGCGTCAACCGTGCGTGCGGATCGGCAAACCCACCCGCTCGGTGCGGATGCCGCAGTGTCGGCACCACAGCCGGCGCAGCGGATAGCGCAGCTCCACTGGACGCTCCGCCCACGGCAGGTCGTCCCAGGTGCGCACCTTCGCATCACGGACGCGTCCCGTCCGTTGTCCACACCCGGAACACACATAGCGCCGAATCCCGCGCCGCTCGATGGCGATCACCAACCGCCCGTCGTCGTCACACGTCAGCTTAACCACCCGATAGTCGGTCAGCCCCAGATCCACGTACAATCACGCAGCGATCCCACCCTGTCCTCCCTAAGCTTCGCAACTCAGAGAGAACACCATCGGTCCTACCGATGGCCAGTGGGATCGCTTCCGTCCTTGGCGTCCAGGCCGCCGAGCAGACCGCCCACCCATCAGCGGTCCGCGCAGGCGGCCGGGTTATCACGATGGCGTCAACTTCCATGCATTCACTTCGGTGAACAGCCTCATTTTCAATCTGTTCGGCATGGCTGATCTCGTTGTTGCAGTGGGATTGGGAACCATGACCAACCCGGGGCCCGCACAGGTCTTTCAGACAACGCCAACGTCAGAGCTGGCCACGCAGTTTCCGCTCGCGCTGGTGCCGGCATTCCTGGTGCCGCTCGCGTTCACGCTTCACGTGGTTTCGTTGTGGCAGCTGTTCGGTGGCACGTGGGTGCCTCGTCCACCCGCCTCATTCGTGCGGAGCCGATGATGCAACCCCAGGTGGTATTCGGGATCAGTGTCTCCTCGGATTCGTCGTGTGGGGAATGATCGGCGCGCGATACATCTGGCCCGCGCTCCGCGGTAGACCACGTACTGAGGCACTGCGACCGGTGCTCCTGTTGCACGCCTTTCGATTCATCGGATTGGCGTTTCTCGTTCCGGGTGTGGTCTCGCCGGACCTGCCTGATGCGTTTGCGCAGCCCGCAGCCTACGGGGACCTCGCGACGCCCCTGCTCGCGCTACTCGCGATCGCCACGCTGGGCAGTCGGCCGGGGGTCATCATCGTGTGGATGTTCAACATCGTCGGCACGGTCGATCTGCTCGACGCGTTTTATCAGGGCAATCGCCTGGGGATGATGCCTGGCCAGCAGGGTGCTGCGTATTTCATCCCTACCGTGCTCGTGCCACTTCTTCTGGTGACGCACGCCCTTGTGTTCCGAATCGTGATTGGAACCACGGAAGTCGTCGGTCAGCAAAGTGGTCACAGTGGGCCTGATCGGCGACTTCGGTGATCGAGGATTCGAGAGCGCGGAGGTCCGGAAATGTCTATCCAGCGGGTGGTACTAATCACGGGAGCATCGTCTGGCGTCGGGCAATCTACAGCCCGATTGCTTTCTCAAAGAGGCTTCACCGTCCTGGGAACAAGCCGGAATTCGGCCAGCGCCGAGAGCATCCCTGGTGTCGAGATGCTGTCTCTGGATGTCCGCGCGGACGACTCCGTGCAGGCATGCGTCGAAGCCGTTCACCGTCGATGTGGCCACCTCGACGTGCTCATCAACAATGCCGGTTATGAACTGGCAGGTGCTTTGGAAGAACTTTCACCAGAGGAAGCCGGGGCTCAGTTCGAGACCAACTTCTTCGGCGTCGTCAGGATGGTCAATGCGGTTCTGCCATCAATGCGTCAGCAAAAACGGGGGCACATCATCAACGTCGGTTCGCTCTCCGGTCTCTCGGCGATCCCGTTTCTGGGCATCTACTCCGCCAGCAAGTTTGCTCTGGAAGGGTACACAGAAGCGTTACGGCAGGAAGTCAAGCCCTTCAACATCCACGTGTCGCTGACAGAGGCCGGCTTTCTCAAAACGCCCATGATGAGCCACCGTCAGGGGGCAGCGAATCGTCTGACGGACTATGACCCATGGCGGCACCGAGCTCTCACTGCAATACGCGGTTATGAAGAGAAGGGGCCTGGCCCTGAGGCGGTGGCCAAAACGCTGCTCGAGATCATTTCCAGCAGCAATCCGCGG
>JBKPDW010000159.1:0-26807 GCA_046728115.1 Acidobacteriota bacterium
GGTCTCGAGGACAGGATTCTCGAGCAGATGCTCGAGGCCGACGATCTGACCGGTGCCGCCAAGAAGGCGGAGGCCAACCTCGCCAGCGAGCAGAAGGCTGCTGAGACGGCCCGCAAGGAGATGACGGCCGAACACGCGGACCTCGAAGCATCTCTCGCGCGAATGAGCGAGGAGCGCGCGAAGGTCGTCTCGGGCCTCAACCCGGAGCTGCTCGCCATCTTCGAGCAGATGGCGCGCAAACGCAACGGCATCGCAGTCGCCGAAGCACGCGATGGCGTCTGCACCATTTGTCATGTTCGCCTCAGGCCGCAGGTCTTCAATACGGTCCGGCGCAACGATCAGATTGTCCAATGCGACAGCTGCCAGCGCTTCCTGTACTTCGTGGCGAAGGCTGTCGCGCCGCAGGCGGGCGCCGCATCCTCGACCGCCGAGTCTGGAACCTCGAACGCCGACCCCCCAACCTCGACGCCTTGACGACGACCTCGTCGATGCCTTCGTCAGGAATCGTCGCCTACATTGACGGCGGCGCACGCGGCAACCCGGGACCTGCCGGTTATGGCGTTCGCATCGAGAACCCGGATGGGACGCTGATCGAGGAGTTCCACGCATCGATCGGCGTTGCCACGAACAACGTAGCCGAGTACCGGGGGCTGCTGGCGGCGCTCGAATGGGCGCTCTCGCAGGAGCAGCAGCGCATGCACGTGCGCTCCGATTCGATGTTGCTCGTGCAGCAGATGCGCGGGCTGTACAAAGTCAAGAGTCCCGGCCTGCAGCCGCTGTTCCTCCGGGCGCAGGAGTTGGCGCGAAAGATCGGCCACGTCACATTCGAGCACGTGGGTCGCGGCCTGAATGCGCACGCGGATCGCCTCGCCAATGCGGCAATGGATGCAGAACGGTCAACCGCCATTCACGGTACACGCGGCACCCAGCACCCAGCACCCGGCACCCAGCACCCAACACCCAGCACCCAGCATCCGGCATCCGCCACCCAGTCGGCTTTCGACCGCCATCTCTTCACGCCCATCGAGCGCGCGGTACGACTGTTCATCTACCGGCACTTCGTCGATACGGGTCGTGCTCCCGATCTCTCGGCCATTACACGCGGCACAGGAGCCGCGTTGGAAGCGGTAATTTCGGCGTTGCATCGACTGGCCGAGCTTCACGCGATCGTCCTGGCACCCTCCTCGACATCGGTGTGGATGGCGCACCCGTTTTCCGCCGTCCACACCGATTATCCGGTTACCGCCAACGGCCGAACCTACTTCGCCAACTGTGCGTGGGACGCCGCGGGGATCATCTCGGTGCTCGGCGTCGACGGCGAGTCGCGGACGCGATGCGCAGACTGTGGCGAGGAACTCGCGCTTCTTGTGCGTGGCGACCGCATCGAGGGAGAGGGCGTCGTCCATTTTGCCGTGCCGCCGCGGCGATTCTGGGACAACATCGCGTACACCTGAGCGACGATCCTGCTCTTCCGGTCGGAAGAACACGTCGATCGATGGTGCCGGGCCCGCCTTCTCGAGCGCGGTGCGATCGTTCCGCTCGACCGATTGTGGAGCCTCACGGGCCCTTGGTACGCGGATCGGCTCGACGAGTTCTGGGTGCCGAAAACGCCGGAAACCGTCGACCGGTTACTCACGAGCGCGGGCTTCACCGGCGCATTCTGGCGCGTGGCGTAGCGTTGCTATTGCGACAGCTGTTTGACGCGTTTGTCGATGTCCGCCATCAGCTCTCGAGCAGAATCGAATCCCTCGCCCTTTACCCTGCGCAACTCGATACCTTCCTCGTCGATCAGCACGTAGGTCGGAATGGTCTCGACCTCGAACGTGCCCCGCA
This sequence comes from Acidobacteriota bacterium, assembly GCA_046728115.1. Taxonomy (GTDB): domain Bacteria; phylum Acidobacteriota; class Vicinamibacteria; order Vicinamibacterales; family CAVVIG01; genus CAVSWN01. The sequence continues at coordinate 1,834 of JBKPDW010000159.1, forward strand.
GCTTGCCGTCCTCGTCCCAGTACTGCGGCCACACCATCTGATTTCTGTCGACGAACCTGCGCCACTCACCTGCATCGCGATCGGCGCTGATGCTGACAACGACGAATGGAGCGTTGGCGTATTTCTGCTGAATCTTGCGGACGGACGGCAGCGCATGCCGGCACGAATCGCTCCAGCTTGCCCAGAAATCGAGCAGCACGACCCTGCCGCGCAGGGTGTCGAGCGATACGGTCTGACCGTTCGCGGCGACGATCGAGAATTCCGGAGCGTAGCGCTCGCGGCCGCGGCGCGGGTTCGCAACGAGCGCACGTGCCTCGTCCGCCGTCGTGCCGTTCGGCCGCTCCACCAGCTCCTTCTGCAACTCGGCGATCGCTTCTTCATCCCGGTGCTCTTTGAGCAGGATCAGGCCCAGCGTGAAGTGCAGATCGGGAAGCCTCGACTCGGGATCGGCCTCGAGCGCGGCGCGCAGTTCGAGTTCGGCCCTGACCAGGTCTCCCATTGATTCGAAGATTTGCCCGCGCAGCTTGTGCGACCGAGCGACGAGCCGCGAGTTGTCGCCGGCGGCCTCAATGGCCGACTGGCAGGCATCGATCGCGTCCTTGAAACGCTTCATGCCGTTCATGGCCTGTGCCATGCCCAGGAACGCCTCGGCCGACTTCCCGCCGGCAAGCTGGTTGGCGTGCTGATAGGCCTTCAGCGCATCGAAATACTCGTGACGCTGCAGCAACTGCCGCCCGTGCTCGATCTCGTCGTCGACATTCTGTGAGGCGTCCTGGTCGACCCGCGCTCTCGCTGTGCCGGCGGGAGCAGAGAGCAGACCGATCATCGTCAACGAGACAGCCAACGCGCTCGCGAGGCGAATCTGCGCGGTCATGACATCGGCTCCCCCACTCTGATGACGCCGGCAATGCGACCGGCACCCTTGCCGTCCCGGCGGTACGAGCAGAGTACATCGGGGTGGCTCGCCGTGCACCACGCCGCAATGTGAATATCCCGAACACCCGACTGCGCGAGCTGATCGTGCGTGACCGACCAGCAATCGAGGAACCATCGATCCGTCCGAGGCCCCGGCGACAGCGCGGGCATCGACGGGTTCATCGCAGAGGGTTGCGGACGGTCGAAGAACCACTTGTCCGACATTGCGTTCGACGGACCGGCACGCATCAAGGCCTCTCGCACGTCGGGGCCAACCTCGTAGCAGCACGCGCCGATTGACGGTCCAACTGCGGCGATCAGATCGGACGGCTGGCTGCCGCATAAGCGCGTCAGCGCCCGCACAGCTGCCTGCGGCGCAAGGGCCGCAAGTCCGCGCCATCCTGCGTGGACAGCGGCGACGACCTCATGTCGCCGATCGGCAATCAGCAGTGGAACGCAGTCCGCGGCTTGCACCGCCAGCGCAACGTCGGCATCGCAAGTGATTGCCACATCGGCTGAAGGGCGGCTCGCACCCGCGCCCCGTGTTGCGATGGTGACGGCCGCACCGTGCACTTGATGCATCCGTGCCAGGTTCATCGGGTTGGCGCCAACCCCGGCGGCGACTTCCGCCCACGCCTCGTCCGTGGCGGCCACCTCCCCCCCGAGCCGCCACTTGCGCGTCGTAAAGAGATGGCGGGCAACACGTTGCAGCGCTCGGCAAACCAGGGCAGGCCCGGCGGGCGCGTGCACCCATTCGAACTGCGCGCTAGGTTGTACTCTCATGAGGTTTCAACATGGCCAACATCATCGGGATCGGCCTCGACGCCACTGATATTCCCCGGATCACGAAGACCATCGAACGGTACGGCGATCGCTTCCTGCGGCGCATCTTTACCGACGGCGAGGTCGCGTATTGCACGCGCCGTCGTGAGCCGGCCGTCCACTTCGCCGGCCGGTTTGCCGCCAAGGAAGCGGCGATGAAGGCGCTCGGCACGGGCCATTCGCACGGCGTGTTGTGGCGCGATGTCGAGGTGGTGCGCCGCGGCGGCCCCCCGCAACTGCAGTTACATGGAGGCGCCGCACGCCGATTTGCCGCCATGGGTGCCCGTTCTTCGCTCTTGACCATCACGCATTCGGAGGCGCTCGCCGTCGCCGAGGTCCTCATTCTTGGCGACTGATCGCAACGCGCGGCGTCATTCCCTCGCCGCGCTTTCGCGCGCAACTCGCCCGTTGCCGATGCGCGCCCCCTAACGCCGGCCTGTGCAGGCAATTACGGCCACGCGGCGGCCGGATCGCCGCAGGCATCGCGCTTGAAACACCACCAGCGCCAGCTGCGTTGAGTCGCTCGAAGCGAGGGACTGAAAGGGGTGGAGGGATGACGATCAAGATTACGCCGAACGACAAGGGCAATCCGCCCGGCAAGCTCGCCGACGCCGAGGTGCATTTCAGCGAGGGACCGCTGGACGGGTTGAAGCTGATTGGGTTCACGGTGTGGGAGCGGCGCGGCGGCTCGGGTCGCAATGTCACGTTCCCAGCGCGCTCGTATGCCGTGAACGGCGAGCGCCGCAGCTTTGCGCTCCTCAGACCGATCGCCGACGTCACGGCGCAGGACAAGCTGCGCGATCTGATCCTCGAAGCCTTTCGGGATTTCGAAGAGCGCGCGGCCATCGCGAGCTGACATCCATGGAATTCGCTACTGCAGCATGGGCAGCAGCCGCGCGTTCTCCTGGGCGCGTTTGGGTGGAAGGGTCCACTCTTCTCGCAGTCCCTTCGCGAACTCCGACTGGAAGAATGCCGCCTTCATGCCGCCATCGATGATGTCCCAGGGCAGCATGGGGTCCGCAGTACGGTCACGGAAGATGTAGAAATCGCCGTCGACGCGCGCTTCGGCAACGGCAGACCGCCAGTTCTGGCCGTTTCGTTCGGCGATTTCAATCGCCGGCGCGACACGCCGATCGCCGAGCGAGAGCAGCGCCTGGTAGTACGAGTGTCGTTCCGACTTGATGTTGAAGTAAACGTTGTCGATATCAGCCATCAGATTCCGCAGCCGCTTGATCTTTCGGTCGACGAGTGCGGGATCCTCCATCGGGAGCCATTGATATGCGGTGCCAGGTTTCGGAATCAGCGGATTCACGCTGCCCACAATCCGGCCGACGTGGCCCTTCGATCGGGCGTGCGCAAGCATCCGCTGACGAATCTTCAGCGTCAGATCCCGAATCGCCACCAGGTCATCATCTGTCTCGGTCGGCAGGCCGATCATGTAGTACAGCTTCAGGTTCTCGATCCCGCTCGAAAAAATCAGCTCGGCTCGGTCGAGGATCTGGTCGTTGGTCACGGTCTTGTTGATAACGCGTCGCAAGCGGTCCGATCCGGTCTCCGGCGCGATCGTGAGGGTGCGCTCGCCGCTGTCGCGTAGCAGACGAACGATGGTTGGCGTCAGGTCGTCGAGGCGCAGTGAGGCCGGGCTGATGCCATAGCCCAGATCCTTGAGGTGCGCGAGGATGGCCTCGATGTCCGGATGATCGCATAGCGCGATCGATACGAGGCCAACGCGGTTCGCGTGCGCACGCGCGGTGGCAGCGATCTCGAGGATGCGCTCGGTCGGAAACGCCCGGACCGGCAGATAGTTGTACCCGGCCCAGCAGAACCGGCACAGGTTCGCGCAGCCGCGCACGACTTCCACGAGCAGCCGCGAGCCGAATTCGGTGTCCGGCGTGAAGATGCTCGTCGCCGGCGGATCGACGGCTTCGGTGGTCTTGAGTGCGGCCTTGCGAACCGGGAGCGGCGCAGCCACGTCCGGGTGCACCGCGTAGCCGGCCAGCGTGCCGTCGGCGTTGTAGTGCGGCTCGTAGAACGACGGCACGTAGAATCCGCGTTCCGCGGCGAGGAGGCGGAGGCTCTCCACACGGTCGGTTGAGGCGCCGAACGCGCGGCGCAAGGCCGGCACGAGCGCCTCGCCCTCGCCGGCGGCAATGACGTCGGCAAACGGCGCGAGCGGCTCAGGGTTGACGAACGTGACCGCGCCACCGACGACCACGAGCGGGTGACGGCCGGAGCGTTCGGCGGCGTAACGAGGGACGCCGGCCAGGCGAAGGAGCGTCAGGACGTTGACGTAGTCCCACTCGAAGGACACGGAAAACGCGATGACGTCGAAATCGCCGACCGGTGTCTGCGATTCGAGCGTCAGAAGCGGCGCCGGGCTGGCGGCCATGTCGGCCAGCTCCTGTTTCGGCGGCAGAAAGAAGCGTTCGCACACGATGTCGTCTTCGGCATTGAACAGGCGATACAGCGTCTGGAAGCCGAGGTTCGACATGCCGACCCAGTACGTATTGGGAAAAGCCAGAGCGATACGCAGACGATCGCCGTGCGGCTTCTTCGTGTAGCCAACTTCTTTGGCAAGGGTGAGACGTGCGCGTTCGCGCTGGGCCCAGGAATTCATGGACGACGGTCTCCGCCAACGCGGCATCGGCGGCCGGCGGCGACGCCAGCCGCACCGTGCGTCCGTTGACGCTCCGTCGCCGGCGTTCGCGTATGCCGTGGATCTACCTACTCTACCATTGCGTGCCGCGGACGCGCGACCAGCCGTGACGTATCGACGAGTTGTGCGCCGACTCACTTCGGTGTCACGAGCCGACCTGTTGTCTCGAAGCGCCGGGAGTTTCCGTACGTCGACGTGCACTCGAGCGACCCGTACCGTTCTTCCATGCGGACCGGCACCCACAGCGCAAGCTTCGCGTCCCGTTCGAAGTCGACGGTGACCGAGGCATCGGGTCGACCCGTAACCTTGGCTTCGCGATCACCGACGTGCCGATGGTGGTCGGAGAAGGCGCGACAAAACAGTCGTCCCGCCGCGACCGCATGGTCGTATCCGCGCGATCGCGCCGCAGTTGGTGCCGGCGAGCTGGTTAAGTGTCGTGACGTCTGAGGAACGCCGGGACGTCGAAACGCGATCCGAGCTCGAGATCCGGGTCGGTGCCGGGCGCGCGGAGCGTATCGGCATCGGCCTGGCTACCGCCGGTGCTGGCGACGTCGTACGCGCCGGCCGGCGATTGGACCGGACTACCAGCCGATGCGGCCAGCGGCAGATCGACGAGCGGCTTGCGGGCGATCGAGAAGCGTGGCGCAAGCCGATCGGCCGACGTGGGCGGCGGGACAATCGTCGGTTCCTGCCTGGTGCGCGCAACATCGGCGTATTGCGACAAATCGACCGGCGTCTGTGCAGGCGCACCCATGGGCCGCACGATCGCCAGCGGATCGAACCCTGTGGCGATAACGGTGATCTTCACCTTGCCCTTCAAAGACGGATCGACCACGGCGCCGAAGATGATGTTCGCTTCTTCGTCGGCGGCCTCCTGGACAATCGACGACGCTTCGCTGACTTCGATGAGCGACAGATCGGGTCCGCCGGTCACGTTGATGATCACTCCGCGCGCGCCGTTCACCGACGTATCTTCGAGAAGCGGGCTCGAGATGGCTCGGCGTGCGGCCTCCATGGCCCGTTCCGGGCCTTCCGCGATTCCCGTCCCCATCATGGCGAGGCCCATGCCGGACATGATCGTCTTGACGTCGGCGAAATCCAGGTTGATGAGACCTGGAACCAGGATCAGATCGGAGATCCCCTGAATGGCCTGACGCAGCACATCGTCCGCGGTCGCAAACGCCTCGGTGAGCGGCGTGGTGCGCTCGATGATCGAGAGCAGCCGGTCGTTGGGGATCGTGATGATGGTGTCGACACAATCCCGCAATGCTTCGAGCCCGCGCTCGGCCTGCAACAGCCGCTTCTTGCCCTCGAACTTGAAGGGCTTTGTCACAACGGCCACCGTGAGCGCCCCGAGTTCGGTGGCGAGGCTCGCGATGACAGGCGCCGCACCCGTTCCAGTCCCGCCGCCAAGACCGGTCGTGATGAAGATCATGTCGGCGCCGTCGAGCGCCTGAATGATGTTGTCGGTGTCTTCGAGCGCCGCCTGCCGGCCGACGTTCGGATCGGCGCCTGCGCCAAGACCTTTGGTCAGCTTGCTGCCGATCTGCAGCTTGACGCCGGCGGCGTTCGAGCGAAGGGCCTGCAGGTCGGTGTTGGTGACGATGAATTCGACACCTTCGAGGCCTGCCTGGACCATGCGGTTGACGGCATTGCCGCCGCCGCCGCCGACGCCGATCACTTTGATGTGCGCCCCGGCACTTGCCTCCTCGTCGAGGCGCAGCCGCATCTTTCTGGCATCCTTGTCGTCGCCCTTGTAGTCGCTCATTCCCATAACTCCAATCTAGAAGAATTCCCGAAACAATCCGCGGAGCCGTCCGGCGACGCGCACGAACGCGCCGGCTCCGACTGGCGCCCGCGCCAGTTCGCCGGCGGAATTGCGATGTGCGTAAAGGACCAGCCCGACGCCGGTTGCGAACGTCGGGCTGTTCACGTGATCCGCCAGGCCGCCGACGCCGTTCGGGCAGCCGCGGCGAATCGGCAGATCGAAAATCTGTTCGGCGATCTCGGGCATACCGTCGAGAATCGCGCCGCCGCCCGTGAGAACGATACCCGAATTGAGACTGCGCTCGTACCCGGCGCGTCGAATCTCGTCCCAGACGAGGTGGAAGATCTCCTCGGCGCGCGGCTGAAGAATCTCCGACAGAATCCGGCGCGCCATTACGCGCGGCTTGCGGCCGCCCACGCTGGCAACCTCCATCGTTTCGTCCTCGTCAACCATACCCGACAACGCGCAGCCGCACTTGCGCTTGACTTTTTCCGCGTCGGGCACCGGCGTCCGCAGGCCGACCGCGATGTCGTTCGTGAAATGATCGCCCCCGACGTTGACGACGGCCGTGTGCCACAGGCTGCCGCGCTCGTGGATCGCGATGTCCGTCGTGCCGCCGCCAATGTCGACGAGTGCAACGCCAAGCTCCTTTTCGTCTTCCGTGAGCACCGACTCGCTCGCCGCCAGCTGCTCGACGATCGTCTCGGCGACGCCGACCCCCGCCCGGTTCACGCACGCCACGATGTTCTGCGTGGCGCTCTGGCTGCCGGTGATGATGTGGACGTTCACTTCGAGGCGCGCCCCGGTCATGCCGACGGGCGCTCCGATGCCGTCCTGCTCGTCCACGACGAAATCCTGCGGAAGCACGTGAAGTATCTCACGGCCCGTTGGAAGGGACACGGCCTTCGCCGCATCGATCGCCCGCCGCACATCGTCTCGCGTGATCTCGCGATTCTTGCCGGCAACCGCGATCACGCCGCGGCTGTTGAAGCCTTTGATGTGTGGACCGGAGAGCGCAAGATGCACGGAGTCGATTTCGACGCCGGCCATCAGTTCCGCTTCCTCGTTGGCCTTCTTGATCGCCTCGACCGCCGCCTCGAGGTTGACTACGACGCCCCGACGGATGCCGCGGGATTCCGCGACGCCGAGGCCGACGATCTGTAGACCGTCGCCATCGAGCATCTCGCCGACCACCGCGGTCACCTTCGACGTGCCGACGTCGAGCCCGACCAGGTATCGACTCCTTCGCGCCATTGGGCTATTTCTTCCCCCTGCTCGGCCGCGCCGGCCGCACGTAGATGCGTCCTTCGAACCGCAGGTCGACGTAATCGATGTCCGCGATCCGCTCGCGAACGGCAGAGGCCAGCTCGAGATACGATTCGACGCGCGCGAGAAACTGATCCTCGCCGATCTGCATCACCGCCGGTTCGCCGCTCAGGATCACGGCGGCGTTGTGCAGATCGCTGACGTCCACCTGCGACAGGCGCTGCGCGATGGCGGGCTTCGATTTCAACGCCGTGATCACGCGCGCCGCGAGATCGGCGCGCTGCTCGTCGGTCAGCGATCCGCTGTCGCTGGGCGCCGCCGCAAGACCATCCACGATCGGCAGATCGAGGTCGGCGTACTGCGGACCGTACTCGTCGATGACGATGCCGCGCGCGTCCACGAGGTACATCTCTCCGTGAATCCTTGCGATGGCGATCGGCAGCCGTTCGGCCACCACAACTTCAACCGTCGACGGCAGCGAGCGATGCAGGGCCGCGTCGCGTACCCACGGCGACGCCAGCAGGCGCCGACGCCAGGTGTCAAGGTCGGCCCAGAGAATGCTCTGGCCCTGCAGTCCATTCAGCACGGCGAGCACTTCGCCTTTCGACAACCGGTCGTTGCCGGTGACGATGATCCGATCGATGCGCAGGAGATGGGCGTAGGCCGCAACGGCAGAGAGCCGGTACGCACCGTAGATGACCAGGGCGCCCAGCGCGACATATTGCAGCACCGGACGAATCAGCGCACGCCAAGGCAGCCGCTTGCGCGATGGCTTCAGATGCGCTCGTCGGAAACGGCGGTCGGCCGGCGCCGCAACGGCTCTCACGGCGTCAGCTCCTGAACGAGCCGTTTGGGCAGCGAGCCGATCGACCCGGCTCCGAGGGTGATCACGACGTCTCCAGGCCGTGCAATCCGTCGAATCGCGGCAGCCACGTCGTCGAGTCGCGGGGCGACTATGACCGACGCCACATCGCGCCGCACCGCGGCGGCGAGTGCATCGAGCGTCACGCCCGGGATCGGGTCTTCGCCGGCCGCGTAGATTTCGGTGAGTACGACATGGTCCGCTGCCGCAAGCGCGGGGCCAAAGGCCGACAGCAACGCTGCCGTCCGAGTGAACCGATGCGGTTGGAACGCGACGATGATCCGACGGTTCAGCTGACGCGCCGCCGCCAGCACCGCTGCTATCTCCGTTGGATGATGACCGTAATCGTCGACGACGAGGATGCCGTTCGGCTCGCCACGAATGTCGAAGCGACGCTCGACGCCGCGGAAATCCTTCAGCCCGGAGGCGATCCGTTCGAAGGGCAGTCCGAGTTCCAACCCGACGGCCACGGCCGCCAGCGCGTTCTGGAGGTTGTGGCGTCCTGGCACCGAGAGCGCCAGCGTGCCCAGCGTGATGCCGTCGGTCGCTTTCGAGTGCGCCCGCGCCGGACCTCGACGCAGTACTCGGGCCTTCACGGCGAGCGGTCCGAGCTCGACGTCGGTCGCGGTCAACGCGGCATCCGGGCCCAATCCGTACGTCGTGATGCGGCGCGTCATCCGCGGCAGGATCGCGGTCAGATTCGGATCGTCGACGCAGGCCACGACGCCGCCGTAGAACGGCACCTTGTTCGCAAAGTCGACGAATGCCTGCTGCAGATCGTCGAACCCGCCGTAGTTTTCGAGATGCTCGTGATCGATGTTCGTAATCACCGCAATTGTCGGAAACAGTTTCAGAAACGACCGGTCGCTCTCATCGGCTTCCGCCACCATCAACTCGCCGCGGCCGAGCCGGGCGTTGCCGCCGAAAGCGCTGAGCCGACCGCCAATCACAGCCGTCGGATCGAAGCCTGCGCGTTCCAGCACCAGTGCGATCATTGACGTCGTCGTCGTCTTGCCGTGTGCGCCGGCGACCGCGATCGCAAAGCGAAGGCGCATCAGTTCCGCGAGCATCTCGGCCCGCGGAATCACGGGTATCTGCCGTGCGACCGCCTCGCGAACCTCGGGATTCGCCGGGCGCACCGCCGAGGACATCACGACAACGTCCGCGTCGCCGACGTTCTCCGCTCTGTGGCCGTACTCCACTCGAATTCCCAGCGAGGCGAGTCGTTCCGTCACGCCGCTTCGCTGTTCATCCGAACCGCTGACGGCGTATCCCAGGTTCGCGAGGAGCTCGGCGATCCCGCTCATGCCGATCCCGCCGATCCCGACGAAATGCACCCGCCGTGTTTTGCCGAGCACGATCGAGGGTTCAGGGTCCAGGATGAAACGTGCGGCACCCGACACTTTGGCACCTGGCACAGTAGCACCTAGCACCATGGCACGGTAGCACCTGGCACCGTAGCACCTGGCACCTCACTTTCCTTCCTCCACCAACGCCAACGCTCGATCGACGATCGTTTTCGCCGCATCGGGTTTCGCCAGCGCCCGTGCCGCTGCAGCCATGCGTTGCCGCCGATCGCGATCGCCGGCAAGCGCAAGCAACCGATCCGCAAGCCGTTCGCCCGTCATCTCGGCCTGGAGCAGAAGCTCCGCCGCGCCCGCCTCGACCAGACGCGCGGCGTTCTTGCGCTGGTGATCGTCGGTGGCAGTCGGCAACGGCACCAGAATCGCCGCCTTCCCTGCCGCCGTGATCTCCGCCAGGGTCGTCGCGCCTGCTCGGCAGACGATCAGGTCCGCTCGTCCGAGCTGCCGTCCCATGTCGTAGAGGAACGGCTCGACGTCGGCCGAAAGCCCGGCTTGGCGGTAGGCGGTGCGCACCATCTCCACGTCTCGTTCTCCCGCCTGATGGGTGACATGAAGATGCGCATCACCGGTCGCCAGCCGCGACGCTGCCTCCACCATGGCCACGTTGATCGCGTGCGCGCCCTGAGAGCCGCCAAAAACTAGAACCCGTGTAACGGACGCCGTGTCATCGATGCCCCTCTCCGAATCGACTCCCGCAGACCGAAACTCGTCACGAACCGGATTACCGCTGACAAACGCTTTTGCTCCGAAGAACGTCCGCGTCGAATCGAACGTCACCGCCGCCGCTCGCACGAATGGCGCGAGCAGCCGATTCGTCAACCCGGGCACGGCGTTCTGCTCCAGCAGCATGGTCGGCACGCCGCGCATGGCGGCGACCATCACGACCGGACCCGAGCTGTAGCCTCCAACGCCAATCACCAGAGTGGGACGCCGCGACGAGACGAGACGCCAGGCGTCGACGAACCCTTGCGGCAACAGGACAACGCCACGCAGCCGATCCGCGATCGACTTGCCCTTGATGCCGGCGGTACGGATCACATCCAGCTCGAACCCTTCGCGCGGCACGACGCGAGTCTCGATGCCGCGCGTGGTTCCGGCAAACGAGATGACCGCGTCCGTCCGCCGCAACCGCAGTTCTCGCGCGACTGCGATGCCGGGATACAGGTGACCGCCGGTGCCACCACCGGCAATCACGACACGCAACGGCTCGGCCATTCATGCCTCGGGCGATGCGTGCTGCGAGACGTTCAACAGAATCCCCATGCCGACCAGATTGATCAGCAGTGACGACCCGCCTGCGCTGACGAACGGCAGCGGAATGCCCTTGGTCGGCATCAGCCCCAGCACGACGCTGATGTTCTCGAAGGCCTGAACCGCGACCATCGTCGTCAGACCCAGCGCGAGAAACGCCCCGAACGCATCGGGGGCGCGCAGGGCGATCCGCAGGCCGCGCCAGGTTACGACGCAAAAACACGCCAGCACTACGCTGGCGCCCATCAAGCCGAGTTCTTCGGATAGCACCGAGTAGATGAAATCCGTATGCGGCTCCGGCAAATAGAAGAGCTTTTGGACGCCGTTCATCAGCCCGCGACCCCACACTCCACCGGTCCCGACCGCGATCAACGACTGGATGATCTGAAAACCATCGCCGAGCGGGTCGTCCCACGGATTGAGAAACGCCAGCGTCCGCCGGCGCCGATACGGCGAACTCATCACCACGACGTAGAGAACCGGAACGGCCGCCAGCAGCACGCCGATGATGTAGCGATAGTTCAGTCCTGCCGCGAAGACCATCACCGCCGCGATCAACAACAGCGACATCGATGTCCCGAAATCCGGCTCCGCCAGGATCAGCGCGACCAGCCCGATCACCACGACAGCGATCGGCGCCAGCGCATAGCCCACATCGTCGATGCGGTGCATCCGTCGCTCGAGCAAGGCCGCGATGAAGAAAACGGCAACGAGCTTGGCCAACTCCGATGGCTGTATGCCGATGCCGCCTACCCCAAACCATCGCCGCGCGCCGTTCACCGGTGCGCTGAAAAACACTGCAATCAGTCCCGCCACCACAAGCGCGAGCGTGGTCCAGATGAAGGCTGGCTGACGATAGTGGCGGTAGTCGATTCGCATCACCACGGTCAGCATCGACACGCCGAGTAGCGCCCAGAGCGCCTGGCGAACGAGAAACATGGATGAGTTGCCGAATCTCTGCAGCGCCACCGGTGCCGACGCGCTGTAGACCATGACGATGCTCAGACCCACGAGCAGGATCGTGGAAATGAACAACACACGGTCCGACTTGAGTTTTCTCGCCATCTACCCCCTATTGCTCGTCTCGAATTCCTCCGAAACAAAGGCCGCGTACGGGACTACGATCAGGGGTTAGGGACCAGGGACTCGGCCTGACCCCTGGTTCGGGCCACGTAAGCGGTCAGCAGTCATCAGTCGGTCCTGGGCCAAGGCACCAGCTTCCCGAGCCGGGGCAGCTCGGGTTCCCAGCAGCCAGTCCTCCGCCGCACGAACCGACTGACGACTGCTCACCGTTTACGCCTCCTCAAACTACCTGTCCCGTAACCGCAGCACTTCCTCCTTGAACCTCCGGCCTCGATCCGCGTAATCGGCGAACATGTCGAAACTGGCGCACGCAGGCGCCAGCAGCACCGTTCCCGTCGGTTGCGCAAGCGCGTACGCACGTCCGATGGCATCGCCGAACGTATCTGCCTCGTACACATCGACGGCGCCAGCCAGCGCTTCGCGAATCAGAGAACGAGCTTCGCCGATTGCTACGACGGCTTTGGCTCGCGCTGCCAGCGGTTCGCGGAGCAGCCGCAGATCGCCGCCCTTGAAACGGCCGCCGACGATGGCGACGAGTCCGCGATCGAAGCTCTCGATCGATCGAAGCGCCGATTCGACGTTCGTTGCTTTCGAGTCGTTCACGAATCGCACGCTTCCGATCTCGGCCACGAGCTCCATCGCGTGTTCGAGTCCGGGAAATGCCTCGACCGTGGCCGTCATCGCAACTGGCGACGCGCCGGCAATCGCGCCGACGGTCGCCGCGGCCATCACGTCATTGATGAGGTGGGGCCCGAGGAGGTGGATCGCATCGAGCGGAACGAGCTTTTCCGTCCGATTGGGTCCCCGATCGACGATCCAGCCGTTTTCGATGACCGTGCCGCAGGGAAGCGACGCATGCAGCGCAAACAGGCGGCGCGCTGCACGTGCGCCACGCGCCAGCTCCAATACCGCGGGATCGTCGGCATTGATCACCGCATGGTCGTCGGGATTCTGGTTCTCGAACACTCGCGCCTTCGCAGCTGCGTATGCGCTCACGGTGGGATGACGATCGAGATGATCCGGCGAGAAGTTCAACATCACCGAAATCCACGGGTGGAAGGTGTCGATCTGCTCGAGCTGGAAGCTGCTCGCCTCGACGACGTGAAAGGTGTCGGGTGTCGAGTGCGCAACCTGCGCGCTGAGGGGCGACCCGATGTTCCCGCCCACGGTCACTCGAAAGCCCGCAGTTTCGAGAATGCGCCCCGTCAACGCCGTGGTTGTGGATTTCCCTTTCGTTCCTGTAATGGCGATCACGCGTCCACGCAGCCATCGCGACGCGAGCTCGATTTCCGCAATCACCGGCACGCCTCGATCGCGGGCCGCCTGCACCGCCGGCAGATCGGGGGAGACCCCTGGGCTGAGCACGACGAGATCGGCGTCGCCGAACGTGGAGGGCTGGTGACCGCCGAGCTCGAGGCGGACGCCGAGCGCCGTCAGCGGCGCGACACGCGGAATGTCGGCACGAATGTCCGAGAGCGTGACCTTCGCGCCACGGCGTGCGAGCAGTTCCGCCGCAGCGACTCCACTCCTCGCCGCACCCGCTACAGTCACGCGCTTCCCGCTCACGTCAAATCCCAAAATCCTCTCTCCCAATCCCCAATCCCCAATCCCCAATCGCCAATCCCTAACCCCTGACCCACACCGCAATTCCCAAATCCCGCTCTCAACGCAACTTCAACGTCGCAAGGCTGAACAGCGCGAAAATCACGGCAAGGATCACGAACCGCGTGATCACTTTGGGCTCGCTCCATCCGCTCAACTCGAAATGGTGGTGGAGCGGCGCCATGCGAAACACACGTTGGCCACCTGTCAGACGGAAATACGCGACCTGAATGACGACGGAGAGCGCTTCGAGCACGAAGACGCCGCCGACCATGACGAGCAGGAGTTCCTGCTTGATGAGAATGGCCACCGTGCCCAGCGCGGCGCCGAGCGCCAGCGATCCAACATCGCCCATGAAAATTTCCGCCGGGTACGAGTTGTACCAGAGGAATCCGAGCGATGCGCCGACGAGCGCGCCGCAGAACACGGTCAGCTCGGCGGCGAGCGGAAACCGAACGAGCAGCAGGTACTCCGCGAAGACTCGGTGGCCGGTCACGTAGGCCAGCGCGGTGTACGCAGCGGCCGCGATCGTAAAGATGCTGATGGCGAGGCCGTCGAGTCCATCGGTCAGGTTCACCGCATTCGATTCGGCGGCCAGCACGAAGACGGCGAACATCAGGTACCACCAGCCCAGATCGGGAACCAGTCGCTTGAAGAACGGAAACACGAGACGCGTGTTGTACTCGCCCTGGTGTGCGAGCGTCAGCAGGACCAGCCCCACTGCAGTGCCGATCAGCACCTGGTACGCAATTTTGGCGCGCGGACTCAGGCCATGATGAGAACGTCTGACGATCTTCAGGTAATCGTCGGCGAATCCGATGGCGCCGAAGCACGCGGTGGTCAAGACGGCAATCCACACGTAGACGTTCGTCAAGTCCGCCCAGAGCAACGTCGGCACCAGCGACGCCGTCAGGATCAACAGCCCGCCCATCGTCGGCGTACCAGCCTTGGGCCGATGCGTCTGCGGACCTTCCTGTCGAATCACCTGTCCGATCTCGAACTCGCGCAGTTTGCGAATCATCCAGGGTCCGAGCGTCAAGCTGATCGCCAGCGCCGAAAGACTCGCGGCCGCCGTCCGGAACGTGATGTAGCGCGTCACGTTCAGCACGGACAGCTGTGTCCGCGGATAGAGCTGCTGAAAGAGCACGTAGTAGAGCATCAGATCCGATCCGCACGCAGCCGATCCACCACGCGGTCCGTTTTCACGCCGCGCGATCCCTTCACCAGCACCACATCGCCAGGCGCCACCACATCGGCGACGGCACCGGCAGCTTCGTCGCTGGACGCGAACTGCCGAACACGCGACGCGTCCATACCCGCGACAACGGCGGCGTCCGCCAGCGCGGCCGCCGGAGGCCCGCCAACTGAGAACAGGATGTCGATCTTCGAAGCCGCAGCCGCCCGTCCAACATCCGCGTGCAGGGCGAGCGTCCGCTCGCCAAGCTCCAACATCTCGCCGAGAACCGCGATCCGGCGCGTGGCTGTCGCTGCTGCGAGCACATCGAGCGCGCGCCTGGTTGCCGTGGGGTTCGCGTTGTAGCTGTCGTCGATCACGACAATCCCGTTCGCGAGCCGGATGATGTCGCCGCGATGCGACGCCGGACGGAGCGTGGTCGCCCGTTCCGCGATCGATGCCAGCGGCACGGCGAACTCGACCGCTACGGCCGTCGCCGCCAGCACGTTGGCCAGGTTCCCTCGACCAACGAGCGGCGTGCTGAGGTGAACCTCACCTCGAGGAGTCTGGACGTCTGCGCTGATGCCGTCGAGCCCTCGATCGGCGACATTCGTGGCGCGCACGTCGGCTGGCCGATCGATTCCAAACGTCATGCGCCGCCCGCGAAACGAGCCGATTCGCGCGGCGACACGCTCGTCGTCCGCGTTCGCGACGAGCAGCGTCTGTGGCGCGGCGCGTTCGAGTATTTCCGCCTTTGCGTCGGCGATCGCGTCGACCGACCCGAAGAACCCCACGTGCGCATCGCCGACGTTGGTCCAGACGCGCACCTCGGGCTCTGCAATGCGAACCAGCGTGCTGATTTCTCCCGCGTGATTCATGCCCAGCTCGACGACCGCCATGTCCGGACGCCGCCGCAGCTCGACGAGCGATAGCGGCAGCCCGATGTGATTGTTCAAGTTGCCCCGGTTGCGAATGACTCGATACTTCGTCGCCAGAAACTCCGCCGCCGCTTCCTTCGTCGTCGTCTTCCCCGCGCTGCCCGTAATCGCCACCACCGTCGCGCACGACTCCCGGCGCACCGCATTGCCTAGCGCCTGCAACGCCCTGATCGTGTCGTCGACTTCGATGACGACGACACGCTTGTCCACTGCCGTCGCAGCGCCGCCGCGCCAGCGGCCTCGGGGAACCACGATGCCCGCCGCGCCTGCGTCGATCGCCGTTTCAGCGAAATCCGTGCCGTCGAAACGCTCGCCCCGAATCGCGACGAACAGCTCACCGCGGGCGATCGAGCGTGTATCGATTGACACGCCGTCGAACCGCTGTTCACGGTCGCCTTCGACGATCGTCCCGGCGATCGCGGCGGCAATCCACGACGCCTCGAGCGCAATCTCGCTCACAGGACTTGCCCCGCGTCACACCACGCCCGAATTCGTCCGCCGCCGCTGCAACGCGTCGCGCGCCACCTCCACATCGTCGAACGGCAGCGTGCGATCGCCAATCACCTGATACTTTTCGTGTCCCTTGCCGGCGACCAGTACGAGATCGCCAGGCCGGGCCAACTCGATGGCCTTGGCGATCGCCGCCCGGCGATCGACGATGGCCAGGACCACCTGCGCAGCCTCGACCCCCTGACGCCGCGTATCAGACGTGATGCCGAGCTGAATTTCCTCGATGATGCGGTTCGGATCCTCGCTGCGCGGGTTGTCCGATGTGATCACGATCACGTCGCTGAGCCGGCCGGCGACGGCGCCCATCAACGGCCGCTTGGTCCGATCGCGATCGCCTCCGCACCCGAACACTGTGATCAAGCGCCCCGACGTGAGGGGACGCGCGGTCTCGAGCAGATTTCGAAGCGCGTCATCCGTGTGCGCGTAGTCCACGACGACGGTCACTTCGTCGTTCCGGCCAGACACGACCTGGAATCGTCCGGGCACACCAGTCAGCCGCGCGATTCCGCGCTCGATGACGTCGAACGGCAGACCCAGGGCCGTCCCCGTCGCGACCGCAGCAAGAATGTTGTAAACGTTGGGCCGGCCAACGAGCGAGGAACGGACGCGGAGCGTGCCGCGAGGTGTGCGGACGTCGAAGGTCAACCCCGCCAACGAAAACGTCAGCGGTCCCGTGGTGATGTCGGCCGGGCGGTTGATAGCGTAGGTGACCGGCCAGCCGCCGGCATCGGCAAGGGCCGCACCGCGCGGATCGTCCACGTTCAGGAGTGCCGGCGCATCGGACGGAAGCATCTCGAACAGACGCCGCTTCGCGCGGAAGTACTCCTCCATGTCCGCATGAAAATCGAGGTGATCGCGCGTGAGATTGGTGAACACGCCAGCGGCGAAATGAATCTCGTCCACCCGATGCAGCGCCAGCGCATGTGACGAGACTTCCATCGCACAAGCGCCGGATCCGCGGTTCACCATTTCTCGCAAAAGAGCCTGCACGTCGGGGGCTTCCGGAGTCGTGCGAGCGGCTTCGCGAACGTCGGCATCACCGGGGCCGATGCGATACCCGACTGTCCCGAGCATGCCGCAAGGAATTCCCGCGGCGTCGAAAATCGACGCCAGCAGATACGCCGTGGTCGTCTTCCCGTTCGTGCCGGTGATGCCAAGGACCTGCATGTCCCGACTGGGATGGCCGTTCAATTCGGCCGCGAGCACCGCCAGTGCACGTCGTGCGTCGGTGACCGTCGCCCAGGTCACGTTCGAGTCGTCAGGCGACGCCTGCTCCGAGACAATCGCCTGTGCTCCATGCTCGATCGCCTGACGGACGAAGACGGTGCCGTCGGCATGCTGGCCTTTGAGCGCCACGAACACGTCACCGGGTTTGACGGCGCGGGAGTCGTACGCGATCCCCGTAACGATGGCTGTCGCCTGCGCACGAGATACGCCGTCCGTGCGCATGAGGCCGGATCGAACGAGCGCGCTAGACAGTTCGGTCCACGTCATGGCTGCGACAGGTCAGTCGTTCGGAGTGCCGGCGACCGTTCGAGGGTCAGTGTGCAGGTGGCTTCGGAGTCGAGCGAGGCACCGGGTGGCGGATCCTGCGAGACGACGAACCCGTCTCCTGTGACGCGTGCATTCATTCCGAGTCTCACGAGCGTGCGGACCGCCTCGCGCGCGCTCAATCCCCGCAGGTCTGGAACCGTTCCCGGAGCACCCTGAACGACGAGGCTCAGGCGTGGTTCCATGCTTTGATCGCTCGCCGGGGCCACGGTCGCACCGTCTGCGGCGCGCGCCACCAGGACGGGAGGCGCCGGGTTCACATTAGGCGCGATGCCGAGGTAGCGAAGCGCCGGCTCGGCAATGTTCTTGAAAATGGGTGCGGAGACCATGCCGCCGTGATCGCCGTTCGGACCATGGGCCGAGTCGATGACCACGACGATCGCAAGCTGCGGATCGCGTGACGGCAGGAATCCGACGAACGATGCGTAGTGATCCGAGTGCGAGTAGCGGCCGTTGATCAACTTCTGCGCCGTGCCGGTTTTCCCCGCGATCGTGTAGCCCTCGATCTGCGCGCGCTTCGCCGTGCCGTCGATCACCACGCCTTCCATGATGGCGGTCAGCGTGGCGGCAGTATCCGGGCTGATCGTGCGGCGAACCGTCCTGGGCTGCACGACAAAGCGACGGTCGTCGCGGTAGACGGCGCGGACTACTCGCGGCTCGACGTACTCACCATGATTTGCGACCGAACTGACCGCGGCGACCATCTGCAACGGTGTGACCGCGATCTGATAGCCCATCGAGACCGAGGCCAGAGCGCTCTCGGTCCACTTGTCGGGACTCCAGACGATGCCCGCATTTTCGGCGGGAAAATCCGGCGACACCTGACGTCCGAATCCGTACAGCCCCACGAAGCGACTCAATCGCTCGGTGCCGACCCTCAAACCGATCTTGACGGCGCCGATGTTGCTCGACTTGACGATCACCTTGGTGAAGGTCAGAAGGCCGTTGTTGCGCCCGCCGTCGTCGGTAATCACGCGCGAGCCGATGGTCAACCGTCCCGGATTGGTATCGATTGGCGCATCAACGTCGAGGACCTTTTCTTCCAGGGCCGCGGATGCGGTGACGACCTTGAAGGTCGATCCCGGTTCGTACAGATCCTGCACGGCGCGATTGCGGCGCGCGATTTCGTCGACATCCCGATAGGCGTTCGGATTGAAGGTCGGTTCGTTCGCCATCGCCAGAATCTCACCCGTTCGCGGATTCATGACGATGGCGGTGCCGCCCGCGGCGTGGTTGATGACCACGCCCGTTCGCAGCTCGCGCTCGGCCACGTGCTGAAGGTATTCGTCGATTGTCAGCTCGACCGTCGACCCTGATGTCGGCGGCCGCTCGAACCGGCTGAAGGCGTGCCGGCGAGCGTCGGTCTGCACGAGGATCGTTCCAGGCTTGCCCCGAATCTTGGAGTCGTAGGTGGCCTCCAGGCCGTTGAGGCCGATGTTGTCGATGCCGACGTAACCCAGCAGATGTGACGCGAGCTCCTTGTTCGGATAGAAGCGCTTGCTCTCCTCGATGAATCCGATGCCTTCGAGATTGAGGTCTGCCACACGGCGCGCCTGGTCCGGTGCGATTTGTCGCCTGACGTACGCGAACTTTCTCTGCTGCTTCAGACGGTCGGCGAGCGCCGCGCGATCCTTGGTAGTGCAATCGCGGAGTGCCTCGCACAGTTGCCTGGCCGCCTGGCCCGGGTCCGCAATTTCGGTTGGCACGGCATAAATCGAATCGGCGTCGACGCTCGTCGCAAGGACACGGCCGTGCCGATCGAGAATGTCGCCACGTTTGGGCGGAACGGCCTGCGTTCGCATCTGCTGGCTTTCAGCACGTGCCACGAGATCCGCGTGCCTGAACACCTGCAGATGAACGAGCCGGAGTTCGATGCCCGCCACCCACATGGCCAGCGCGGCTGCAACGACTGCGAGGCGTGGCTTCAGCGTCAGACGCCAGTCGTTCGGGCCGGGGAGCTGGGATGCCATCAGCGCTGCGCGATGACGGATTTCGCCGGCGGATCGGCCGGCTGCACGCGTTCGATGACGATCGCGTCGTCACGGGATGGCGCGACGAGGTGCAGCCGCTCGGTCGCGAGGGTTTCGATCCGTTTCGGAGACCTCAGAGTTTCGATCTCGAGACGCAGCCGGCGGCTGGTTTCTTCCTCGGCCGCGCGCTGCCGCTGCAGTTCCTCGATCTGGTATCCGTGCCGGAGGATTTCGAAATGCTGCCACGCCGAAAACAGCAGCGCGAGAACCAGGAAGCCGGCGATGCCCAGCGACTTCCAGAGCTCGCGCTGGCGCGTCTGATCCACTTCACGGACGATCGGATTGTTCCGAACGTCTTTCTTGATGGCGTACTCGAACGCTTCCATGACGCCTCGCAACGAAAGTTCGAAGTTCTGAAGTCTGTCGTTCCAACCTGACTTCCAACTTCTGTCTTCTAACTTCTAACTTCTAACTTCTAACTTCCACTCTCTCAGCCGCGCGCAACTTCGCGCTTCGCGCGCGCGGGTTCTGCTGCACTTCCTCGTCACGCGGAACGACCGGCCTCCTGGTCAACACCTTCACGCCGGACCCGCGATGTTCGAGCGCGCGCAGCGTATGCTTGACAATGCGATCTTCGAGCGAATGGAACGTGATCACGACCAACCGCGCGCCTTCGCGCAGCCGTCCAATGGCGGTTTCGACAAAACGGTCGAGGCCGTCGAGCTCGCGGTTCACCCAGATCCGGAGCGCCTGGAACGTGCGCGTCGCCGGATCGATGCGCGACGGGCCGCGTCGGGGGATTGCGCGGCGAACGATCGCCGCCAGACGGCCGGTTGTGGCCACAGGTGTTTCGCGGCGAGCGTCCACGATCGCGCGCGCGATCCGCCGTGAAAATCGCTCCTCGCCGTACTGGAAGATCACGTCGGCCAGCTCGTGCTCGCTCGACCGGGCTACCAGATCCGCTGCCGTTTCCCCCTGGCTGCGATCCATCCGCATGTCGAGCGGCTCGTCACGTTGAAAGCTGAATCCACGACCTGGCACGTCGAATTGCATCGACGAGACGCCGAGATCGGCCAGCGCACCGTCGATGCCTGCGATGCGCCGTGCGTCGAGAACCGCTGCGATGTCGCGAAAATCGGCGTGGACCAGCTCGACGCGGTCGCTCCATGGCGCCAGTGTGTCGCGCGCGCGAGCCAGCGCGTCGAGATCGCGGTCGAGGCCGATGAGGCGTGTCGCACCTCGCTCGATCAGCAGCCGTGAGTGGCCGCCCAGTCCGACAGTACAGTCGACGAACAGACCGCCGCTCTCGGGGTGCAGGAACTGAACGACCTCGCTGGTCATGACGGGAACGTGCGTCATCAGATGCCGAACTCCGCCAGCGCGCGGGCGTCGTCGTCGGTGTATGCGTCGCGTTGCAGCTTGAGCAGGAACCGATCGTGGTTCCACACGTCGAGGTAGTTGTACTGCCCGAGAACATCCACTTCGCCCGTCATCGTTGCCGACTCGCGGAGCCGCACCGGGATCAGCACGCGGCCTTGCGAGTCGAGTTCCGCGGCTTGTCCGAAGTAGTTCACGCGATCCAGGAAGCGCAGCTTCGCGGGATGCGTGGACGGCACCTGGCCCAGCTTTTCTTCTTTCTCCAGCCAGACCGGCATTGGATAGATCCGCACGTACTCGCCCGAAAGGCTGGTGAGAAACAGCTCGCGGCCGTACTTCGACTCGAGCAGCGACCGGAACGCCGTCGGCACCTTGAGTCGCCCTTTGTCATCGATGCTCGCGGGCTGGTTACCCCGGAACACCCGACACCTCGACTAACTCCCCACTTTTGGCCACAAAATTCCACGGGATCGTAGAAGAGCTTTGGAGAGATGTCAACGACAAAAGCCGGCCCATCAGATAGTTACGCCAAATCTTCGCTTTTTCGTCGCCTTTTCGGGTCCCATGTGAACGGACCGTGGTGGTATCCGTATCGTATCCGTGGCTGACCCTGCTACGATTTCGCCCTCGCATGCTCAGGGCTGCGCTCATCGGCATCGGATCCAGCGGAAAAACCACCCTTTTTCAGCTCATGACGAGCGCGCGCGAGGCGGCGCGGGCCGGACACGCCAAAGGCGAGACGTCGGTGGGCATTTCCAGGGTCCCGGACGCGCGGCTCGATCGGCTGACCGCCATGTACCAGCCGCGGAAACGCGTGCCTGCCACCGTCGAATTCACCGATCTCGCGCTCGCCGGCGCCGCGGGCGGTGCCAAGACCCTCGTCGACGTGGCCGCTTACAAGAATGCGGACGCCCTGGTCCATGTCGTGCGCGCTTTCAGCGACGCGGCCGTGGCCCACCCGTCGGGCTCGATTGATGCCGGACGCGACGCGCAAGCGATGGAAGACGAGTTGCTACTTGCCGATCTCGGACTCGTCGAGCGACGGCTGGAGCGCCTCGAGAAGGATCTGAAGAAGGCCCGAACGGCCGATCTGGAACGCGAGCGTGCGGTGATCGCTGTCTGTAAGTCCGCTCTCGAGAACGGACGCCCGCTGCGAGCACTCGAGCTCACCGGCGACGATCTCAAGCGGCTGCGGGGTTTTCAGTTTCTCTCGGCGAAGCCGCTGCTCATCGTGATCAACGTCGACGAATCACAGCGCGGCGCGAACGTCGTGCAGGAGGTTGGTCTCAGCTCGTTTCTTTCCCGCGCACACACGGGGTCGGTTGCCGTCTGCGCGAAGATCGAGTTGGAGATCGCGCAGCTCGACCCGGCTGATGCGGCGGCGTTCCTGGCCGACCTCGGGTTGACCGAGTCGGGGCTCGACCGCGTCATCCGCGCCAGCTACGACCTGCTCGGGTACATTTCGTTTTTCACCGTCGGCGAAGACGAATGTCGTGCCTGGTCGATTCCCCGGCAGACGCCGGCGCAGCTGGCCGCCGGGGAGATTCACAGCGACATCGCCCGAGGCTTCATCCGCGCGGAGGTCGTGAGCTACGACGCCCTGATCGCACGCGGATCGATGGCTGCATGCCGCGATCATGGCGAAGTCCGTCTCGAGGGCAAGGACTACATCGTCGCCGACGGCGACGTGATCAACTTCCGCTTCGCCACATGACACGGCCAACCGCCCGAGCTTCGCAGTCGACGACCACATCCATTGTCATTCCTGCCTTCAACGAAGCCGCGTCGATCGGCGGCGTCGTGGCGGCGCTGCGGACCGTGGCGACATGGCGGGAGATTCTCGTCATCGATGATGGATCGACGGATGACACCGGCGAACGCGCGGCGGCGGCCGGGGCGCGCGTGATCCGGCATCCGTACAACAAGGGTAACGGCGCGTCCGTCAAGACGGGAATCCGCGCAGCCTCCGGCGATGCGGTGCTGATCATGGACGGCGACGCGCAGCATCGCGCCGCGGACGCGGAGCGGCTCGTCGCCCGGCTCGAAGAGTACGACCTGGTCGTCGGCGCACGATCCGGCCATACCCAGGCCAGCCTGGGGCGCAAGATCGGCAACGCGACGCTCAACGCCGTGGCGAGCTATCTGGCCGAACAGCACATTCCGGACCTGACGTCGGGATTTCGCGCCGCGCGTCGCGAATGTCTCGTGGAGTTTTTGCATCTGCTGCCGAACGGCTTCTCGACGCCCACGACGACTACTCTGGCCTTCATGAAGGCGGGCTACAGCGTTCGATTCGAGCCGATCGATGCCGCACAGCGCGAGGGCTCGTCGAAGATTCGCCTGGGCCCCGACGGATTTCGATTCTTCCTGATTCTCCTGAAAGTCATCACGATCTTCAGCCCCCTTCGCGTGTTCCTGCCGATCAGCGCCACCGCCTTCGCGATCGGCATCGCGTACGCCGTCTGGACCATCATCACGCAATCGCACGTGACGAATTCCTCCGTGCTGCTGATTCTGGTCAGTGTCGTGATCTTCCTCGTGGGTCTCATCTCCGAACAGATTTCCTCTCTGCGATTCGAAGGACGCCGATCGTGACCGCGAAGTCGGCGCTCGTCATCGTCCCGACGTTCAACGAGCGCGACAACCTGCCGATCCTGGCGAGGGCGCTCATGGAGCAGCCGAACGTCACTCTTCTCATCGTTGACGACCGATCGCCTGACGGCACGGGCGAAGTCGCCGACGCGCTCGCGCGTGAATATCCAGGACGGATCGATGTGCTTCATCGAAGCGAACGACCGGGTCTCGGTCGGTCGTACGTCGATGGCATCCGACTCGCTGTCGCCAGATCGGTGGACGTGGTATGCCAGATGGACTGCGACCTGTCGCACGATCCTGGTCAGCTGCCGGATCTCATCGCTGCAACCGATCACGCCGACGTCGCGATCGGATCCCGGTATATTCCGAAAGGCAAGGTCGTGAACTGGCCGCTGCGACGACGATTGTTGAGCCGCTTCGCGAACGGCTACATCCGGGCCGTCACGCGCCTCGAAGCGCACGACTGCACGAGCGGATACCGCTGCTGGCGCCGGCAGACGCTGGCGAGGCTGCCGCTCGATCGACTGGGTTCGGAGGGCTACTCGTTTCTCGTGGAAATGCTTTACGCGGCGTCGGCGCTCGGATGCCGGATCACCGAGGTGCCGATCACCTTCATCGAGCGCCGACTCGGCACGTCCAAGCTCACATCGTCGGTGCTGCTCGAATCGGCAGCGACGCCCTGGCGGCTCGTCGCAACCCGCTCGAGGTTTGTAAAGTAGAATGAACTCCTTACATGTCAGCTGATCCGCAAGATAAACGCGCGGGTCTGAGCGTCTTCTTCCCGGCGTACAACGACAGCGGCACCATCGCGAGCATGGTGATCCGCACGGTTCAGGTCGCCTCGAAGTTGACGAAGGACTTCGAAATCATCGTCGTCGACGATGGCAGCGGCGACGGTACGGCCGACATTGCCGACGAGCTGGCGCGAACGTACCCGCAAGTCCGCGCGGTGCATCACCCGATCAATCGCGACTACGGCGCGGCCCTTCAGACCGGCTTCCGGTCGTCCACCAAGGAACTGATCTTCTATACCGACGGCGACGCCCAGTACGATCCCACCGAGCTCGCCGTGCTCTGGCCGAAGATCGCCGCCGCCGATCTGGTGAACGGCTACAAGATCAGCCGCGCGGATCCGCTGCACCGCATCGTGATCGGCCGGGCCTATCACTACATCGTCAGCATCCTGTTCGGGCTGAGGCTGCGCGACGTCGACTGCGATTTCCGACTGATGCGCCGCACGATCTTCGATCGGATCAACCTCGAGAAGACG
>JBKPDW010000160.1:0-6496 GCA_046728115.1 Acidobacteriota bacterium
GTATTGGCAGGGGCGCATAGAACGTGGCCAGCTTGCTCCTGGTGCGCCGGATTTTGTTCTCGGCTGCCTGTTCGTCGTCTCCTTTTTCAAAGGACGAACCGTGAGCAAGGCCGAAGTGCGTACGGCGCTCTCCTGATCAGCCGCGCGACGGGCCTACCTGCGGACACATTCACGTTCGGCGCGCTACCGATGCGGGCGGCTCGCGCCGGCTGACTGTCGTCACGGATCGAACCGCTCGACGCGCTTCTGTTCGCTGTCTCGTATCCCGCGACTCGCGCCCGCGCCCACGGGGCGAAAAGGCGTATGATGCGTGCTCCTGCGCAGTCTCCGGCTCCGTTTGGAGGTCCGTCATGACTCTGAAACGCACACAAGCAAAGGTCCTTGTTTGCATCGTGGCCGGCATGGTCCTCGCCGTCGGAGCGCCGGCCGCGGCCCAGAAGCCCACATTCGACATCGAAGGCGTCGTCACGGATGCGCAGCAGGCCGTCCTGCCGGGCGCCACAGTGACGCTGCAGAACGTCTCGACCGGGCTCGTACGCGAGACCGCCACGGATGCGAACGGTCGCTATGTCTTCACGTCGCTTCCGCCCGCGGGAAGCTACGTATTGCAGACCGCGCTAGCGGGCTTTGCGATCGAGCGCCGCGAAAACCTGACGTTCAATGCCGGACAGCGTGCGGTACTGAACATCACCCTCCAGCTGTCCGCGGTGCAGGAGACGGTGACCGTAGCCGGCGACTCGCCGGTGGTCCAGACGACGAGCGCGGAGGTGAGCAAGACGATCGAGAGCCGCGATCTGACGACGCTGCCCGTTGCGGAGCGCAACTACTTCCGGCTGTTGACGCTGGACTCGAACGTCGTCGCGCGGGCTCCCGGCACCAATGGACTGTACGTCGGCGGCGGCGACGTCTGGAACTTCGGCACGTACGTCGACGGCACCAGCAATTTCTCGAAGTGGCTCACACTGCAGCGCGCGCCGCAGCGCGGCTCGGCCGGCTTCGCGCTCGAGACCGTGAGCCAGGTGCAGATCATCACCAACCAGTTCTCGGCCGAGTTCGGCGGACACTCGGCCGGCGTGATGAACATGATCACCAAGAGCGGCAGCAACAGCTACGCGGGGGCCGCGCTGGTGGTGATTCGGCCTGGCGATCTCGACGCGATCCCGCCGCTCGCGACGCAGAAGGTGCCGTTCAATCAGCAGCAGTTCGGCGGCAACCTGGGCGGTCCCATCCGCCGCGACCGGGCGTTCTTCTTCGGCAGCTACGAGCGGCGTCGCGAGCGAAGCCAGGTATCGGTGACGTCGCCGGAAGCGCCGGGCACGATCATTCCGACACCGGCGGACGAGGACCAGGGACACGTTCGCGGAGACTTCCGGTTCTCGCCATCACAATCGCTGGCCGTTCGCTACAACATGGTGCGGTGGAAGCAGGACAACGAGGCCGGCGGCCTGCAGCTGCCCGGCACCGGGTACATCTGGACCAACAACGTCGACACGATTCACAACATGTGGACGTCGATCCTCGCCGAGCACGTGCTCAACGAGGTGCGCGGACAGTGGTCGCGTTACTACGACCTCCGGAAGGCCAAGTGTGACTGCGTCCAATTCAACCGGGTTGGTTACTCGGTCTCGGGCGGCGTGGCGACCGGCACGTGGGGCGTCATCCCGGAGGACACCTGGGATATCTCCGACACGCTGTCGCTGTGGCGCGGCGCGCATTCGGTCAAAATGGGCGGCGGGCTCACCTATGACGTGACCAAGCAACGCTACTTGCCCAATCAGAACGGGATCTACAACTTCGCGGGCGGACCGGCCGTCGCACCCAACCCGAATTTGTTCACGCAGGCGTTCGCGCTCGTGCCCGGCCAGGACATCATCTATCCACAGGCCTGGGTCCTCAGCAGCTTCGTGCAGGACGACTGGCGCATCGCTCATAACCTGACGCTGAATTACGGCGTTCGCTACGACGTCGAGCTCGTCCGCGACATTCCAGACTGGCCCGCGCCGACCGACAAGAACAACGTCGATCCGCGCGTCGGCTTCAACTGGGATCCGCGCGGCGATCAACGATGGTCGGTGCACGGCGGCGTCGGGCGTTTCACGCAGCAGAATCCCATCTTCACCATCGTCAAGGGCGCAGTGCTGGGCCGCCACGGCATCGTGACGCTCGCCCTGCCGCCGAGCGACCCGGCTTTCCCGGTCTTTCCGAACACGCTGCCTGGCTTCCCGCCCGGCGCGGTGCTGCCGGCCCGCAACATTCAGGAGATCTCGCCGGACCTGGAAAACGAGTTCGCGTGGCAGTACAGCCTCGGCGTGCAGCGGCAGATCGGCGCGCGCACGAGTGCCTCCGTCGATCTGAACGTCAACCGGAGCCACAAGCATGGTTTCCTCGACACGAACTATCCGACGCCGATTTCCAAAGCAGAGATAAACGCGGGCGGCGGCCGCGTGATTCGCACCTCGGCCCAGGCCGACCTCACGCGGCCCATCACGCCGGTGCCGAATGGATTCCGCCGCATCGAGGTCCTCACCAACGAAGGGCGGACGTGGTATCAGGGCGTTCGATTCGGCGTGCAACATCGAACGGACCCGCTGCTGGTCTCGCTCTCGTATACGTGGTCCGATGCCGAGGATCGGTTGAACCATTGGGAGATACCCGAAGACAGCTCCGACCCGGAGCTCGATCATGCGGACTCGGCGTCGAACACGCCGCACAATTTCGTAGCGTCGGCGACGTGGAACATTCCCGGACACGGCGCCGCGCTCGAGGGATGGCGCCTGAGCACGGTCGTGCACGCGCAGAGCGGCAATCCTTACAGCATTCGCTACGCACAGGACCTGACCGGCACGACTCAGGTCTTCTGCACGGCCCAGCGAACCTGCAACGTGACGATGCCCGGGAAGCGGAACACGGCGCGGAGCGCTGCGGTCAGGTACGCGGATCTCACCCTCACGCGCACCTTCTCATTGCCCGGCAACGACCGCATGGAGGTGCGCGCCGACGTGTTCAACCTGTTCAACAACGCGAACTTCACGGCGGATGGCTACATCGGCATCATTGGCAACCCCAATTACGGCAAGCCGACGAGCGGCGCGTACCCGGGCCGGCAGTTCCAGTTCGGGGCGATCTATCGCTTCTGAGAGCACATGCAGAATTACATCGCAGCTCGCCACCACGGTGGACACAGACGACACTGAGGTCGAATTCTCGGGAGGACCACTTTTCCTCCGTGTGCGCAGTGTCCTCGGTGGTGAAGAGCTGGTGGAGAGCGTAATTCTGCAACTCGCTGTGAATGGCGATGTCAGGCGGTGTCGGTGCAACGAATGCTGATGTGCGTGACGCGCCCGCTGGCGACGACCCTCGTGGCGGTTGCCATTGCGGCAGTCGCCTCGATCGCGCGTCCGGCTGCTCAGGGCCCCATCCGCGTGCTCGTGCAGACCGAGCTCGGCGATATCGTCCTCGAGATCGACACGACGCATGCGCCGAACACGGCGGCGAACTTTCTCCGCTACATCGACGCGAAGCACTACGAGGGCGGCGTCTTTCACCGCACGGTCAAGATGGACAATCAGCCGGACAGCCCGGTGAAGATCGAGGTGATCCAGGCGGGCGTGAACCCCGATCGTGCCGGCGACGGCTTTCCGCCGATTCCGCTCGAACGGACGAGCGTGACCGGCCTCCGCCACACGGACGGCGCGATTTCCATGGCGCGGGGGCAACCCGACAGTGCCACTTCGGGCTGGTTCATCTGCATCAACGATCAGCCTTCGCTCGACTTCGGCGGCGCGCGCAATCCCGACGGTCAGGGGTTCGCGGCCTTTGGACGCGTCGTACAAGGCATGGATGTCGTGCGGAGGATTCACCGGGCCCCCAACACCGAGGCCCAGCGGCTGACGCCGCCGATCAAGATCCTGAGGACCGCCCGAATCCCTTAGGTTGGAGCACCGGCAGAGTCAACCTCTCCACCACAGGGGACACCGAGAACACAAAGGAAAGGATGTTCTCCTGGGATGATCCCCGTGTCCTCTGTGGTGGAGAGCTAATTTTGCGCCCCGCGCCCGCGAGCGGGCGCCGGCGGCAGTGTGCCGCCTTCGGCGAGGATCTTCATGTTTTCGAGCGCCGTGGTGAACTGTGTCTTCCTGCGCGCAATGTCAGCTTGGCGGGCGCTGTCGTCAGCAAGCATCGAGTTGTCGAAGAACAGGGTGTAGACAAGCTTCGAGGTGGTCGCTGTCACGGGCCGCGCTTCGAGCGTGCCGTGATACAGGTTGTACGGCCGGCCCTCCCTCACCGGCTGGGTGTAGGTGTAGGACAGTTCGGTCTTTCCGACGAGGACTTCGTTCGCGACGGAACGCACCGCGCCGAATTCTCCGTCCTTGCCCGATGTGATCGTGCACGGAATCCGCAGCCATTCGCCGATATCGCAGTACTTGCCGACGCGCTTCCACACTTCAGCGGCCGGACGGCTGACGGCGATTTCGAGTGGAATGGAGACGTAGGTCGGCGTGGCCACGGCGGTGCTGACCGGGGCCTGTGCGGCCTGCGCCGGAGTCTGTGCGCTGGCAGCGCTCGTCAGGCAGCCGAATGCGATCGCACACACGACCGCAAGGGTGTCGGATTGATTTCGCATGTCATTCCTCCAGAAAGCCACGCCGTGTTGGCGCCCGAACATATTGGCACAGTCCGGCGCAGGCGGCCCTCCAGGATGGTCGGGCCTTCGAGACGTGCCGACGTCGTCCAGCTATTACCGTCGAACGGGGCGCCGTTCACTCCCGGCGGAGCGCCGCAAGCGGATCCAGTCTCGACGCGCGCCGCGCCGGTATGTACGCCGCGCTGACAGCCACTACCAGCAGCAACCCTGTTGCCGATGCCAGCGTGAGCGGATCCTGCGGGGCGACACCGTACAGCCGGCTATCGATCAAGCGCGAGGCCGCGTACGCGAGCCCTCCGCCAACCGCCAGCCCGACGCCTACGACTCCGCTTGTCTCACGAAGGATCATCGAAACAACGCGTCGAGGCTGGGCGCCGAGGGCAATGCGAATCGCGATTTCACCTGTGCGGCGAGCGATGCCGTATGCGAGCACGCCGTACAAGCCGATAGCTGCGAGCGCGAGCGCGAGGCAGCCGAACACGATGGCGAGGCGCGCGGTGGTGCGGTCCTGCGCGGTCCGCGGAGCGATCCGCTCCTCGATTGTGGTCGCGGAGATGATCGGCAGGCCGGCATCCGTGCGCTCGATCGTTTTTCGCACGGCCCCGATCGTCGCCGGCGTGTCCGTGGCCGTCCGAATCAGGAAGGTCGGACTCTTCACGGAAGACACCTCTTGGTGCGCTGCCACGAAGTAGCGCGGCTTGACGTCGCCTCGCAAGGCCTGAGTGTGTGCGTTCCTGGCAACGCCCACGATCTCATACGCCGTTCGCGTATCGCCATCGTCAATCGATGTCACGCGCATGCCGATGGGATTCCGCCGGTCGAAGAACAACCTGGCGAACGCCTCGTTGATCACGCAGATCCTGGGACCGTCCGCACCATCGCTTTCGAGAATGTCGCGTCCGAGGATGATCGGGATGCCGAGCGTCGAGAAGTAGCCGGGGCCGACCACGTCGCGTGCCGAGTTGCGGTCGTGGTCGCCTTTGGCCGTGTATCCTTCGACCTCGATCGTCGTCGACGACTCGCCGCCGCTGAACACACCGAGCTGCGAGAAGCTCGCCGCCTGCAGCCCGGGGATCTGCTGAAACTGTCCGCGCAATTCGCGCAGCAGGCTGTCGCGGCGCGCACCTTCATAGCCGGCCTCCTGCATGTCGACGCGTGCGACGAGCAGCCCGGCAGCGCGAAAGCCGAGATCTGCGCGCTGAAGGTTATAGACGGTTCGCGCCAGCAAACCAGCGCCTACCAGCAGCGGTAAGGAAAGCGCCAGTTGCAGGGCCACCAGAACCCGGCCCGAGCGCAGCCGGCCAAACGAGCCGACGGCGCCGCGACCCTGGTCCCTGAGGCCGATTCCGACATCGACTCGCGTGGCCTGCCAGGCAGGAAACACGCCGAAAAGCAGCGCTGCAGCAACTGTTGCAGCCACGAGGAAGATCAACACGCGCGTGTCGATGACGAAGCTCATATGGAACCGCGGATCCGATTCCGCGAGCATCCGCATGAGTGCACCGTGCAAGAGATACGCGACCGCGACCGCCGCAATCCCTCCCATCGCGGCCAGCGCCAGACTCTCGGTGACGAGCTGGCGCACGATCCGCTCGCGGCTGGCGCCCAGCGACAGGCGCAGCGCGATTTCGGGTGCTCGCGCGGCGCCGCGCGCGAGCAGCAGGTTGGCCAGATTCGCGCATGCGATCGTCAGCAGCACGCCGACTGCGACCAGCAGCGCCGTCAGGGAAAGCGCGAATTCGGGACGCTTCGCCGATGCCCCACGTGCGCCCGGGCGCATTTCGAGCCGCTGATCCAGAAACTCGTCCCGGCGATTCCCCAACGCGGAGCCGCCGTAGAACGACTCCAGGC
>JBKPDW010000161.1:0-12386 GCA_046728115.1 Acidobacteriota bacterium
CCGTTCTGCCGGATGGCATAGACATGGGTGACAACCGTCGGCCCGGCTCGTTGGGCAGCGACGGCTGGAGTGACACGTTCACCGAGTGCCGTCGCCGCTGCAGCTGACGCTGCGGCGAGGATCAACTCGCGTCGGCTGATCCTCCCTAAAGCCGACTGTTGGGTTTCACTCTGCTCAGCTCTGATAACTGGCCGCACAGCAGATTGCATGGTCCACTCCCTTCAGCGACAATTGCTCTCACGTCGCATGTTTCGTGACCTCCTGGGACCGCTACGCCCGCCCGCTGAGCTTGCCTGCCTCTCGCTGGCGGGGCGCGGTTGAAGCCGTACGTATGGATAACGTCGGCAGCCCCAAAACCAAACATTGGGCTGTGTAACGTCCAAGGGCGCCGTTCGAGCAAGGGCGCGAGTGACAACCCGCAGCGGTCCTTATCGGTCAGCCGCACGCATTGTCCACGCAGCTGCGCCCCCTACTGCTGACCGCTCGACCAGCCTGCAAACGCCATCAGCATGAACCGGAGCGCTGGGCCCTTTGTCTGGGATTTCCGTTTTGGAATCCCACGACTGGGGTATGCAACATTACAATTCAGGCGAACGGTAGCAGGTCCCGAGTTGGGTGTCTGTTCGATAAGGCACACCTTGGAGTCATCGCTTTAGAGCCGGTTTCGTCTGGTCAACGCCTCCATCGACATGACACACGGCGCCACTGGAAGACGGACCACGCGCACGCAGCGATTGCTCGAACACGATCCCCTCGCTTTGATCTGGTGGCCCGCCTTTCGGCTAGCCCGCCGGGACCGGCAACGCCCAGATCCTCCGAAGCATCGACCCGAACAGCCGCCGGGTCGCCCTAAACCGCAACCTTCAGAAACCCATTGAACGTCAACTGAAAGGGCTCGGATTCCTTCTCACCAACATACTGTCACCCGTTCTGGCGTGTTCGTCGTGCGGAACCCGCGGAAATCAAAGCGAGGCGACTACTCAGATGGGGAAGAGTACCAAAGCCAAGTCGGAAATCCGGGTTTACCGAGGATGAACGGCATTCACAGGTCTCCTGCGTTGGCTGCCGGAAAATCCGGCAGATTGCGGCCGCTCTGACCCCCTCGGAGAAAGATCCGTGCCCGCGTGGTGTACACTTGTCACGCCACAAGGAGGAGATCGTGAGACAGTCAACGATGGCTGCTGCCGTATTCGCGGCATTGTGCCTGGTGCCCTCGCGCGGATGGGCCGGCCCCGCCGATTCGGCGGTCACCTTCACGAAGGACGTCGCGCCGATCCTGTACAAGAGTTGCGCGGAATGTCATCGGCCGACGATGTTTGCGCCGATGTCGCTGATGACGTACGACGATGTACGGCCGTACGCACGCGCAATCAAGCAGAAGGTCGTCGCGCGGGCCATGCCGCCGTGGGGCGCCGACCCGGAGTTCGGCGTATTCAAGAACGATCCGCGGCTGAGCGAGAAGGAGATTGCCACCATCGTCTCGTGGGTGGATGCCGGCGCTCCGAAAGGGGACGACAGCGATCTGCCGACGCCGCCGACGTTTGCCGATGGCTGGACGATTGGCAAGCCAGACGCGGTTTTCACGATGACCGAGGATTTTCAGATTGCGGCAACGGGAACCATCCCATATCAGTACCTGCGCGTGCCGACGAACCTGACTGAAGACAGGTGGATCCAGGCGATCGAGATCCGGCCGGGCGCCAACGCCCAGGTTCATCACGTCCTGGCGTTCACGCAGCCCGCCGGTGAGCCGCTCAATCCTGGCGGCGCGCTCGGGCCGACCAACATCGGTGGCGTGACGCCGAACAAGCCGGGTATCACCTACCCCGCGGGCGTCGCGCGCCTGCTACGCGGCAACTCCGACATCGTTCTGCAGATACACTACACCACGAACGGGACCGCCACCACCGATCGCACGCGCGTGGGGATCATCTATGCGAAGGAGCCGCCGACGAAGATCGCCGCCGGCGGTATGGTGATGCAACCGCGGTTTGTCATCCCTCCGTACGACGGAAACGCCGAGGTGAAGGGTATCACCGAGCTGAAGCGCGAGGCCGTACTAATCACGCTGACGCCGCACATGCACGTGCGAGGCAAGGACATGATCTACATCGCGCACTATCCTGACGGGACCGACGAAACGCTCCTGTCGGTGCCGAAGTACGACTTCAACTGGCAGATCACGTACGAGCTCGCGAAGCCGAAGGTGCTGCCGGAGGGAACGAAGATCGAAGTCATCGCCCACTACGACAACTCACCGAACAACAAGTTCAATCCGGATCCGTCGAAAGAGGTGCGGTGGGGCGATCAGACGTGGGAGGAGATGATGATCGGCTTTTGGTCTAGCCTCGTCGAGCCGCCCGCCAGCTCGACCCGGCAGCAGTAGAAGAGCAGGGGTTAGGGACCGCAATCCCTAACCCCTTTCTCTCCAATCCCCAATCCCGCGTCCTTACATCGTCGGCTGTGCCTTGCAGCCGTTCACGAGATTCTTCTTGATCGACTCGGGCTTGTCCACCAAGCGGAAGAAGCTCTCCAGGTACTCCTTCATTTCGTTGCGGTGCGATCCGTCGAGCTCTTTCGTGGAGTCAATCAGGCTCAGCCAGTCGGCGCGCTTGTCGCGGAATCCGGCGGCAATCGCGTCGAACTCCTCGACCGTGCGGCAGGGACCGCGATAGAGGCGATCCTGCACGGTTCGGAGGCCGAGGCGGCGGTCGGGAACGGCATATGGGGCCTTCACCACGCCCGCCAGGTCGAAATCGTACGGAACGAGATACATCTTACGGTCCGGGCGCTGGACGACCTTGACGTTGTGCAGGGCGTAGATGGAGACATCGGTGTTGCCGATCGCGTACTCGTAAAGCATCGAACGCGTGAGCGACTCGGGATCGAGATCCTTGAACTCGATCCGCGGGATCTCCACGATTCGGCCTTCGAACCGCTTGGCCACGTCGCTGTCGTGCTCGAGGAAGAGAGCGGTGCGGGTGGTCAGCTTCTTCTGGGTCTTTTCCTCGACGTAGGTTCCCTTTGCCAGGCGCGCGCGAAACGACAACGACGTGGTCATGCCGTACAGCGGATAGGTGAGGTACTCGCGCAGCGTGATTTGCTCGAAATCCTTCGAGTCTTCACAGCCCGTGCCCAGCTTGAGGGTGGACTGTCCCTCGAACGGCGTGCCGGCGAGCCCTTCTTTCTCGAACTCGATTCGTACTGGCACCCAACCGCAGTTGCGTGCCATGCGCCGGAAATGTCCGCGGGCGCTCAACTGCACCTTGAGGTCGTGCGGCTTGCCGTCGGAACCCGTGACGGTCAGGACGCCCGGATAGCGTTTCGTGCTGTCAGGGTTGTGGTCCTTGTTCAGCGCGCTGAAATTCGAGGTCAGCGTGAATTCGAGGGGCGTCGTCGTCTGGAAGAGCGGCAGCTTCTCGGCATCTGCGCGCTTGCTCTTCATCACCTCTGGCTCGGGCCACGGTTCTGCGAGTTTCAGCAACGGGTTCTTCTTTGGCGGAGGGCCGGGCGGCGCGGTCTTCTGCTGCGCGAGCAGCGCGGGCGTGGCCAACGACACCAGCATCAGCAGAATGGGCAAGCGACGGCGCGCATTCATGGGCGACTCCATTGATGATTGCGAATTGGGGCCAATGGTAGCATCGAGCGCAATTTCTGCCTATCGGCCAATGGTCCCATTCACCGTCTTCGCGTCCTATTCCGCCCGCTCGTCCCATCCTGCGGTCCGCCCGACTAACCCTCGTCGGCAGACGGCCCGTAAATCGCTGGAACGGCAACATTATTCATTCGGAAGTACACACTCAGCTGACCGCGGTGATGAACCATATGGTAGAGGACGAATGTCCGGAATGCAGCGACCCGCGGCATCGTGAACACCTCTTGAGTGCCGCGCCTGAGAGACCAGGGGACCAGCAGCTCGCCGTCCGTCTTGTCCAGCGCACTGCGCGTCTGCCGGGTGAGGGCGTCGAACGCCTCGAGAATTTCGGCAGATGACGACTTTTCTTCAAGCCTTGGCGGCGCATTGGCGAGATCGAACGAGAGCTCGTTCAGAATAATTCCTCCCCACCGCGGCAGGTTGCTCAGATGCGTGGCCAGCCCGGCCATCGACATCGATCTCTCGTGCGGCTTCCACGAGAGCTTGTCGTCGGGCACGCGCTCGAGCAGTTTGCGTGTCGTACCCGTCTCGTGATCGAATTCCGCGAGGAGCCCGTCTTTGATGGCCATTGGGATAGTGTATCCAGAACACAGGGGTCAGTGAGCGCAGAGACGGGATTCGCCACGGAGACGCAGCGACACAGCGGTTCAACCGCCACGACCGCAAGGCGCGCACAGGCTTCGACGTGTGCCGGCCCGACCGTCGTGTCCGTCTGCGTTGCCACATCTTTGTGGCCGATCCGGTTCTGCGCTCTCTTGCTGCTCGGTGTCCTCGTCGGCTGTCGTCAGAGCGCGCAACACGCTACGCCACTGGTCGCTCAGCTCACCGGCACTTTCGAGATCGGTGGCCTCTCCGCGCCGGTCCGCATCGTTCGCGATCGGTGGGGCGTCCCGCACATTTACGCGGCATCGCGCGACGACCTGTTCGTCGCGCAGGGCTTCGTGCAGGCGCAGGATCGTCTCTTCCAAATGGATTTGTGGCGGCGTTCCGCGCAAGGCCGTCTCTCGGAAGTCCTCGGCGCGAATTTCATCGAACGCGACGCAATGACGCGACGCATGCAATATCGCGGCGATCTCGACGCGGAATGGGCGAGCTATGGATCCGACGCCCGCGCGATCGCGAGCGCGTTCGTGCGGGGGATCAACGCGTGGGTAGCCCTAGCACGAGAACGGCCACCAGAGGAATTTGTCGCGGCCGGGTGGAAGCCGGCATTCTGGGTGGCCACCGATCTCTTGAACCGAACCGATGCGTTCATCGAGAGCGGCGACGCGATTGAAGAGGTGCGGCGCCGGCATTTCAGCGAGGTCATTGCCGACGCGCTGCGCCGCGTGGGCGCGAAGCCCTATCTCGCAGGTCTGCCGGGCCCGGTGTGGAGCGAGGGGACGCCGGTATCGGATGAACGGCGCGCGAACTTCGACGCGGTTCGGGCGAACACGGAGCAGGTTCGCCAGAGCGTAGCCGCCAATGCGGTAGCCGGTTCGATTGGCCGCGCATCGGTACGGGATGGGATTGTGACAGTCAGTGAAGCGCAGCCGGAACTGTCCGCTCCGTCGCCGCGCTACCTGGTGCATCTCCAGGCGCCGGGATGGAACGTTATCGGCGCAACCGCGCCGTGGCGGCCTGGTGTCGCGTTTGGCCACAACGATCGCATCGCATGGGGTATGACATCAATCGATGTCGACACACAGGACATCGAGCCGATGCCGGTGGACGGAACGCCACGAACGACCGTGACCGATGCCATCGTGGTGAAAGGACGTCGGGTGCCGTTCACGTTTGAAACCGAGATCACCGCCGGCGGGATTGTCATCGCGTCGGACCGCGAGCACGGCCGGGTGTTCGCAATCCGGTGGAGCGGTACCGAGACGGGTGCGGCGCCGGAACTCGGCGCGTTCACGCTCGATGTCGCCGAGGATGCGGCCGGGTTCCGCCGCTCGCTCGCCAGGTGGAACATGCCTGCGCGCCGTGTCGTATTCGCCGACCGCGACGGAACCGTCGGGTTTCAGGACGCAGCGCTGGTGCCGATCCGCAGGGCGGGTTCGGGCGGATCGCAGTGGCGAGAGTGGTTTGAGATGGACGACCTGCCGCACGCGTTCAACCCACCCCGAGGGGTCGAAGCCATGAGCGCCAAACGCAATGGGGCTGCTGTTGGGCCGCAGGCCGAGTTTGTTCACGTGCTCGCGATCACGCCCGCAGCGCAAAGGCGTTACAACGTCGGGCCGATCGATCGGCCGACGGCTGATGATTCGCCGGTACGCCTGACTATCGAGCTGCATGATTGGGACGCCTCGCGAGCGATCAATGCACCAGGGCAATCCGGGTCACCTTCATCGCCGCACGTCCGGGATCTCGCCGCGCTGTGGTCACACAACGAGTCATTTCCTTTGTTGTTCCGCGACGCATCGATCGCCGCGAACGCATCGGCCACACTGACACTCGTCCCGACATCCGCTGCACGTTCTCCGTAAATTGAGGTCAGGCCCCGTAAATCAGGGACGCCGAGCAGACTGAGGGCGCGCCAGGCGGCGAGGAAGTCGAAGCGCCCTCGGCTGAAGTCTCGCGGTACGGTCGGCCAAAGCCGTCGCGCTACATTACATCGCGGGGGCCGGGAGCGACGGAGATGTGCCGGACGGGACTCGTGACGATCACGCCCGTGCCGACCGCGAATTCAATGCGAAAGCCCAGGTGCACGCTGCGCATCTTCAGGAAGCTCCCGCCGAGTGTACTGCCGGCAAGTCGCGCGGTGGTGAACTGCGGGAAGAACTCGCCACCACGGACGAGAACTTCTCCAGAGGGAGGTGAGACGATCACAATTTCGTACGTGCTGTGCAGCGTGAGAACAGTCAGGCGGTCGAGCGGCGTCAGCTGATCGATGTGCAGCCCATCGTCCCACGAGTGGCTGTTCCACGTCGTGAGCACTGCCGCAGCCGGCACCGCAGTGGTTTCGGCTGCCGATCGTGTGACGATTTTCCGGCTGAGCGTGGTGTCCATTCCCTCGTGAGTCTTCGGTAAAGCTATTGTTATTGTTGCAGACTCTGCAACATTTCTGCCAGCAGAATCGCAACCGGCCTATTTCACGCGATGGCAGTGATAGCAGCCGAGCGCATGATGCGCTCGATTATATTCGTACGTCTTCGTGAAATCGTAAGCCGGACGTCCCAGCAACCGAGCCATGCCGGGCACGACCATCTCGCGCATGTAGGCAGCGCGAGCCTGGTTGTCTGATTTGGCTACATATCCGTAGATGGCATTTCGCATCTGCGCGTCGAGCCGCGTGTTATAGAGTTCCCAGCCGCGGTCGCGTACAGCGGGCAACGGCAATGCGGCAACGGAGGGCATCTGCCAATCGCGACGGTCCGCCTGGGCGGCGTGACAGGTTTCGCAGGTGATGCGTTCGGCTCCGCCTTTGATCGGTCCGAGCACCGTGCGCGCCCACGGCATCACGCTCGTCTCCATGAATTGGACGATCTCGGCTCGACTTTTCTTCACCCCGTTGGGTTCGATCGCTTCATCGGCCGCGTATGCGATCGGCGCCGCATGCCCACGGAAACCCACGAGCAGGACGATCACCGCTATGATCAGCGCCACGAACGGCCCGATCGCTTCTGTATACGGGCCAGCCGGTGGCTGTGGATTCCACTCGAGCGCGGAGTGAATCGACTCGACGTCACACGCTGCCTGCGGATCGCCGGAGAGCAACTCGAGCAGCGCGGCAACCGACGCACCTCGCCGAATGCCGGCGAGCACGATCGGTCCGACTCCCTCCCGTCGCGCGTGCACCGCGACCGTCGACGTTCCGAGCAGGCGATCGAGCCGCGACTCGCGCCGCTGAACCTCGGCGATGTCATGCAGCACGAGCTCGTCGAGCCTGCCGGAGGTGCGGCGAATCAGCCGGAAGTCCGTGAGGATGTACTGTTCGCGGCGAAGGCGCAGTCCGAGGCGGAGCGGTCGACCGCTCCATAACGTTCGCTCCCACGGAAGCGGAATCCCGGCTTGCCTCTTCACAATCCCTGGCGACCTATGACGGCTTGCCGAAACTCACCTTCGGGACCGTCTTGGCTTCTGGCGGTGCCTGGAAGAACGGATACTCCTTGAAACCGAACAGCTTCGCCGTCACGTTCGCGGGGAAACGGCGGCGCGATGTGTTGTACTCCTGCACCTTCTCGTTGTAGCGCATCCTCTCAACAGCGATGCGATTCTCGGTACCGGACAGCTCGTCCATCAATCGATTGAACTGCTCGTTGGCCTTCAGCTGGGGATAGTTTTCGGCCACCGCAAGCAGTCGACCGAGGGCGGAGGTCTGTTGATTTGCAGCGGCGATCGATTCCTCGGGCGTCTTCGCTGAGAGAAGGCGCGATCGTGCGTCGGCGATTTCCCTGAAGACGCCCTCCTCGTGCTGGGCGTACCCCTTCACAGTCTCGACGAGATTGGGAATGAGATCGTTGCGACGCTGCAGCTGGTTTTCCACTTGCGCCCACTGCGACTTGATTGCCTCTTCCTGTCCGACGAACGTGTTGTAGGAACAACCGGCGAGCGGCAATGCCGCCGCGAGCGCGACAATACGGAGAGCAGTTCTTCGCGTCATGCGCTTTATTCTACCGCCGCGATTACCATCCGGCCCCGCCACCTCCGCCGCCGCTGCGTCCGCCGCCGAAGCCTCCGAATCCTCCTCCTCCTGATCCGAACCCGCCGCCACCCCCGCCGAAGCCTCCACCCCATCCGCCGCCGAATGGCCCGACGCCGCTGGACCAGCCGCTCCACGGCCCGCCCCAGTCGCGCCGCCGTCGTCGTGGCCCGCCGCCGGCTCGACCGATGATCATGATGATGACGAAGATGAGAATAAACACCCCGATTGGAATCGGCGTTCCACCGGTGTCGCGCCCAAGCGCGCGAGGTGCGCGGACGCCGTCGAGTGTGACGTTGCGGCCTTGCGCGATTCGGCCGATGATGCGTTCGGTGCCGGCGAGTAGACCCGCGCCGTACCGTCCGTTGCGGAACTCCGGCGTCATCACCTCGCGGCTGGTCTCGCCTGCGTATCCGTCCGTGATCCATTCCTCGAGGCTGTATCCGACCTCGATCCAGACGCGCCGTTCCTTGAGCGCGAGCAGGATCAGCAGGCCATTGTCCTTGCCCTTCTGGCCGATGCCTTTGCCCTGATTCTCGAAAAGCTTCACGGCATACTCGCGGATGTCCGCATAGGGCTCGACCGTGGGCACCGTGACCACGACAACCACGTCGCCGGTCGTCGTCTGCAGCTTGCGGATCATGCGGTCCATCTGAGCGGCACTCGACGCGTCGATCACGTGCGCGAAATCGTTGACCGGCTCGGTCAGCGAGGGAAGTGGCGCCGCCGCCCGCGAAATCGAGCACAGCAAGCAACCGCAGAGAACGCTGAGAATGCAAAGCGAGATCTTTCCCGGCGATCTCGGCGACCTGTGCGGTTGCTCTCGTGGTGTCATGCGTGCCACTTGTCGACGTAGGCGACGAGCTTCTCGGCGGCGTCGAGATACGCCGGGAAAAGCAGTTCGGCCTGCGCCGACGGAATCTCGCGGACGCCAACAAGCGCGACGATCCTGCCAATGGCATCCGGCACAGCGCCAAGGATGCGCTCCGCATGTCGTGCGGCAGCGGGCAAATCGTCGTGGCTCGCTCGCTCCAATCGCGCCAGGCTTGTCATCAGCGCGGCGAAGGCCGGCGCCGAGTCGACGATCAACATTGACAGCGCATCTGCGCGGCCTCCGGTTTCCAGACAGCCTTCACGCAAGTGGAGCAGATGGCTGCGCGCCTGCACTTCGCACGCGCGACGAATATCCGCGGCATCGACGACGAGCGACGCGAACGGATCGACGCCGGCGACAGGCGTATAGGTCGCGAGGATCGCGTCGAACTCCAGCGGAAACGCGTCCAGCGATCGCTCGAACTCGTGTGTCGCAACGACGAGCGGCGTTGCCAGCCCGATTTCATGCCACGACGGCGTCAGCGCCGCGCAGGCCCTCAGGTCGGCCAGACCCAGGCCGTCGATGACCACCAGTGTGCGAATCGCATCGTGACCCCCGCCGCCTCCGTGATGCGCATCGCGATCGTGGTGCGGCGCGCGATCGTGGTGGCCGTAGATGACGATCGATTGAAGCCGCGCACCACAGATGCGTCGCAGGTCACCTTCGAGTCGCTGAACGGCTTCCGGCGTGCTCATACCTGCATTGTACCGTCCCAGGTCCTAGGCGCCTGGTGCTTGGTCCGTTCCTGGTCCGTCCTTCGTCCTCATGGCCACGGTCCTCGTGCAACGAATCAACCGAGTTGCGTGGACCAAGGACCACGGACCAAGGACGGACCACGGACCAAGGACGGACCAGGAACAAAGCACCAGGAACCACGGACTACAATGTGTCCTCGATGCGTCTGCGCGAGATGAATGTCGGTTGTTTCGGCGGCGGTAC
This sequence comes from Acidobacteriota bacterium, assembly GCA_046728115.1. Taxonomy (GTDB): domain Bacteria; phylum Acidobacteriota; class Vicinamibacteria; order Vicinamibacterales; family CAVVIG01; genus CAVSWN01. The sequence goes on from JBKPDW010000161.1 coordinate 10,093, forward strand.
CGGTCTGCCGAGTCTGCTCGGCGGCCTCAAGAGCAATCCATGGCTACACGCCAACGCCGTCGTCACGATGTTCGACAGCGGCGGCAGCTCGGGGCAGCTGCGAGACGAGTTGGGCGTACTGCCGCCGGGCGACATCCTCAAATGCGCGCTGGCGCTCTCGCGCAACGCGCGCGAAGCGCGCCGCGTCCTGCTGGCGAGGCTACCCACGCTCGAGCACGCGCGGCTCGGCGGCCACACCGGCGGCAACCTGCTGCTGTCGATGATGCAGCGCTACAGCGGCGATTTTCTCGACGCCATCGACGGCTTGCGCGCACTGCTCGGATGCCGCGGCCGTGTGTGGCCGGTCAGCGTCCAGCAGGCCTCGGTTTGCGCCGAATACGGCGATGGATCGGTGACGCGCGGGGAAGTGGAAGTGGACGCGGGTCAGTCATCGGGCCGGTTCGTTCGTCGTATCTGGCTCGAGCCGCCGGTGGAGATCCATCCGGCCGTGGCCGGGGCGATCGGCGAATTCGATGCCGTGCTCATCGGCCCTGGAAGCTTCTACACCAGTTTGATGCCGATCTTCCTGGTGCGCGGCGTCGCAGAAGCGCTCGGACAGATGAAGGGGCCGATCATCCTCATCGCCAATCTGCTGACCGAAGGACGCGGCATGGCGGGCTTCACCGCCGCCGACGAGGTTGCTCGCATCGAGGAGGCGATTCAGCGCAAAGTGGACGTCGCCATCACGAACGTGAAATGGCCGTCTCCGCGGGTGCTCGGCCGCTACGCGCTCGAGCACAAAGAACCGCTTGCGCCCGGCGCCTTGCCCGATCACTGTGAACTGGTGGGCGGCGAATTCTGGACCAGCGAGATCGCGCGACACGACCGGCTGCGGCTGGCGTACGCCGTGTGGAGCGTGCTGTCCAGGCGATTGCTGTGCGATGGTTGACGGCCGCGAAGATCGGCAAGACCGCAAAGATCGAACACGTTTCCGGCGGCCTTTTTTGGACGTTCCGGTCACCGTGGTTGTGACACGAGGTCGCTGATGGTGTAGAGTCGACCGCCGCAGATCACCCGCTTCACATCTCTCGTGTTGCGAATATCCTGCAAGGGATCGCCTCCAAGGAATGTCAGGTCGGCGCGTTTGCCGATCTCGATCGTCCCGAGCTCCGACTCGAGGCCAAGCGCTCGCGCGGCGTTGATCGTCGCAGTCTGGAAAGCCTGAAACGGCGTCATTCCCGCGTGGACATACGATTCGAGCTCCACGTGCAGCCCTAAACCGAACGGAATGATGGGAGAATCGGTTCCGGCGATGATGCGCCCGCCACCGCTGGCGATCGCTTTCAGAACCGATTCATACGGCTGGATCACCCGATCGAGATCGGCGGATGACCGCCTCGCAGCGAGCTCGGTCAGCGAAGAAACGACGGCGCTCGGATACAGCGCGAGCCGCGGGTCGAACAGCAACGTCCGGTCGCCGGCTTCGCGAGCTGTGAATGCGCCCTGGATGCCGATCGTCGGCGTCAGCGTGACACCAGACTTGACGAAGAGATCGATCACGTCGCGGTACGCGCGGTTCGTCGAGCTCAACTTTGTCGAGTATCCGCGACGGCTCGTGCCGCGGAGGTGTTCCACGCCGTCGATGCCGAATGCAACCGCCGGGTAGAGCTCGTGCGACGTCACCGGCCGTCCGATCGAGTGCGCGTAGTCCACCACGCGTTTCTGCAGCCGGTCCGGGAGTCGCACGTATGTCTTGAAGAAATCCGCGCCCAGCTTCGTTGCGCGATCGAGCTCCTGGTCGACCTGATCGTTCGTGGCCACGGAAACGCCGCCAGGGTAGTACACGCGAACGCCGTCGAAGGGATCGCCGGCGAGAAACACCCGGGGGCCGGGACGCCGCCCTGCGTCGAATGCTTCCCGCTGTTCGATGCCCTCGTACGGATTCACCGCCGGTATGCGCAGGCTCGTGATTCCGTACGCCAGCCAGACCCTGCCGAAGTTCGCGCCGTAGTCGGCATCCAGATGCGCGTGCATCTCGATGAGCCCCGGGATCACGGTCTCTCCGGCCGCATCGACGACGCCGGCCACGTGGAGATCCTCCCGATGCCCCGAAACCTCACGGATGATCCCTCGCTCGATCACGATGTCGGTTTCACCCTGGATGCCGTCCATGACGCCGTCGAACATGTGACCGACGTGCACGACCATGCGGTCGGGCGGACGCGAAGCTTTCCACTGCAGGGCGAGTGGGATGGGATCCGGAACGCCTCCATCCGACAGCACCCGGCGCAGCCCGCTGGGCGTCTGGTAGACGA
>JBKPDW010000162.1:0-8250 GCA_046728115.1 Acidobacteriota bacterium
CGCCGTGGATGCGCGGAGCCCCCCAGAGCGGGTACGCCTGTGACATCGTCTGAATCAGGGCGCGAACGTCCTTAGGGACGCTCGGGCGACCGAGACGGCGACGGCTCTTCCACGCCCAAAAGAGTCGAAACGCGCGGCGGTGCCACGCGATGACCGTTTCGGGCTTGACGATCACGACGGCCGATCGCCACTGGGTCCAGACGGTGGACAGCCACACCCACAACAGCCGATCGGCTTGGGTCAGGCGGATGCGCCTACGGCGTGATCGTTGGAGAACCTGCAGCTGGTGTCGCAGGGCGAGAATCTCGAGGTGCAGCGCCGCTTGAGGCACGCAAAATAATAGGCGTCAAGATGAGCAGTTCCTTGATTCGCTTTTGTGACTGTTTTCACTTATGCGTGTTGAACTCCATGATCGGCCGAAGTAATTCACCTGCGCTCGGTGCTTGCCAAACCGAGGAAGACGATGATCGCGTGACTGAGCTTGGTCATTTCGTCGTCAGCCAGAAGGCCGATGCGGCGGCCCACTTTGCTTCGAGGGATTGTGGTGATCTTATCGGCGATGAGCCGGGAAGGTTGTTGGAGACCGTTCTCGTCGCTGGGCTCGACCAGTAGCCGAAACAAACCAGCATTGGTCGGATTCGTCGTCAGTGGGCAGACTGTGACGGAAAATGTCGCAGCGAAGCCATCCTCTTGAACGATGACGGCAGGTCGAGGTTTTCCAGCGTAATCATTGGCCGAAACCGTCCAGATTTCTCCGCGCTTCACTGGTCAGTCCAGGTTGTCGGGCCATTCCGAGATAGTATCGACAAACGCCTGGTCTTCCTTTTCCTGCCGACTGCGCGCAACCGCGAGCGACTGCCGGCGCGCTTCGCGCTGGAATTCCGGTGAGCGCGTGTCCGGGATCCAGATCTGGACTGGCCGCAGGCCCGCCTTCCGCAGTCGTGCGCGGTGCGCGCGCACTTTCTCGGCGGACGATTTCGACATCTTTGCGGTCGTCGACTTCGACCGACTGCGCGACTTCTTAGGTCTCACCAGCATAGTTACATGTAACCCACCACAGGCCGGGACGCGGAGACAAGGGCCGTGTCGACCTCGCGGATGTGCGGTTCGTCGAGAATCAGTTCGGCTGTGGTCGGCGTCACGCGCCCAACTCGCCGTGGAGAACCTCTTTCTCAAAAAGCAGTTGGCGTTGTACCTGGAACGGCAGGTGAAGCCCCGCCGCGCCGACGATGCGACGCGCATTACGCTTGTCGCGTTGTCGCGCTTCGTCGAATGGCGTCGTCTGCTGACGATCGTGAAGCCGGATACGCTCATTCATTGCCATCGAAAGGGATTCAGGTTGTTCTGGCGGTGGAAATCAAGGGTGTCGGGCCGTCCACCGATTCCAGCCGACCTGCGACAGCTGATCGCGACCATGGCAGGCGCGAATCGGACATGGGGTGAGGAACAGATCGCCGCCGAGCCCATGGTGTAGCTCGCCATTCGAGTCTCTCCGCGGACGGTGAGCGGACAGAGTTCTGGCGATGGTAAGGGTGCTCAGTAATGGGCATCCCTACTCCGACTCTGGATTTCGTGATCTCAGAAGGAGCGTAACAGTCGCGGCCCACTCTCTGCGGGCGCAATCCCAGTCGCCCTGCATATGATCTATCCTCTAACAATTGCCGCTGAGGCCGTCCTGTAAGGTATCCCCATTTTTCAGGTCGGGGAGAGGAATTGGAGGGACCAGATGAGCAGACTCGCGAGATTCGGCGTGGCCGCCGCACTGGTGTTTCTGGTGCTTGGCCATGACGTCGCAATGGCACAGACGAGTGCCATCGCCGGCGTGGTGAAGGACGCGAGCGGCGCCGTCGTTCCGGGCGTCACGGTCGAAGCCACCAGCCCGGCTCTCATCGAGAAGACGCGGAGCGCCGTCACTGACAGTCAGGGCGTGTACAAGATCATCGACCTGCGTCCTGGCGCCTACACTGTCACATTCACGTTGACCGGCTTCAACGTGTTCAAGCGGGACGGAATCGTGTTGACGGCGGATTTCACGGCCACCGTCAACGCGGACCTTCGCGTGGGAACCCTTGCCGAGACTGTGACCGTGACGGCCGAGAGTCCCCTCATCGACACACAGAGCGTCACGCAACGCAAGTCGCTGTCGAGCGACATCATCAATGCCTTGCCCACGGGCCGGAGCTTCCAGAATATCAGCGTGCTGGTCCCCGGCGTCGTGATTGCGCTCGCGAGTCAGGACGTCGGTGGAACTGGTGGCGAGCGTTACCAGACGCTCGCGGTTCATGGAAGCCGCGCCGACCAGATGCCACTGGTACTCAATGGCATGCCGTACAACAACATGAACAACACGGGCGGCGGCTATAACACAACGCTTGTCATCAACACCGGAACCGTCCAAGAAATGACGGTGACGACGAGCGGGTTGTCGGCGGAGAGCCGGTCGAGCGGCGTCTTGACGAACACGATCCCGAAGGAAGGCGGCAACACGTTCCGTGGCAACCTCTTCACCAACTTCGCGAACGATGGTTTCCAGGCAAACAATCTCACGCAGGATCTCATCAAGCAGGGGCTGACCCGAGTCAACAGCGTCAACAGGATTTGGGACTTCAACCCGACAATGGGCGGTCCCATCGTCAGGGACAAGCTGTGGTTCTATGGGGGGTTTCGATACTCCGGAGCGCGGAACTTCATCGCCGGCATGTACCAGAACCTGCGGCCGACAGCGCCTCAATATTGCGCGAAACCCGAAGGGTGCCTCTTTGGCGACGCCCTCCACCCCACGACGCTTGTTCCGAACTCGCAAGATCTCTCGCGTCCAGCGGTGGGCGGCGACACATGGACGCGTGGCGAAACGCTGAACCTGACCTGGCAGGCTTCTCAGAAGAACAAGGTCACGATGTACGGCCACTTCAACCAGCGGCTCGTGGACTGCAATCAGTGCAGCGCCACCACCTCGCCCGAAGCCGGCGTGTACTTCACGCATCGACCCGAATACATCTTGCAGGCGACCTGGTCGAATCCATACACGAACAAACTGCTCTTCGAGGGCGGGTTCACTTTCTATAACGAACGCTGGATTTTCGGGCCTGAGCCTTCGAACATCAACGGCTACGGGCCTGACGCGAACGTCTCGAAGTTCGATAGTGCGACCGGATTCTTGTACGGGGCCGCCAGCAACATCGGCCCGTTCGTGAAGGCTGGAAACCACCAATACAACGTGCGGTTTGCCGCCAACTACGTGACGGGCAGCCACGCGTTCAAGTTTGGCATGACCGACTTGTGGGGAACACGCCAGTACCAATACGACGTGAACCAGGCGCAAGGCTGGACGTTCTCGAACGGAATCCCCTCCCAGATCGGCGAGTACGCGAGACCGCTGTACGACAAGGAACACGTGAAGGCGGCGCTCGGCCTGTACGCGCAGGACCGCTGGACGATTTCGCGGGTCACGCTCAACCTCGGCGTGCGTTTCGACTACCACAACGCGTATGTGCCGCCACAAGACCTGCCGGCGATCACATTCGTCCCAGCGAGGCACTACGATCCCATCTACGACGTGCCGAACTGGAAAGACCTGTCGCCGCGGCTTGGCGCCACGTACGACCTCTTCGGCGATGGCAGAACCGTTGTCCGAGGGAACTATGGCCGCTACGTCGCCAGCGAGTCGTCGAACATGGCGACGCTCAACAATCGTGTGAATACGTCGATCAACAGCGTCACGCGGTCGTGGAACGACAGCAACGGCAACTTCTTTCCGGACTGCGACCTCAAGAGCTTCGCGGCGCAGAATCTCTCGGCAGGCGGAGGCGACATTTGCGGGGCAGCCGGGCCTCTCGGTTCACTGAATGTTGCCGCGAAGTACGATGAAGCGATTACCTCCGGCTTCGGCGTCCGACCGTACGATCAGGAGATCGCGCTGGGCGTGCAGCATGAAGTGCTGCCCCGCGTCGCAGTCGACTTTCAATTCTCGCGGCACTGGTTCGCCAACTTCGTCGCCAGTCAGAACCTCACGCAACCGCCGTCGGCGTACGACAGCTACTGCGTAACCGCGCCGACGACAGCGGTGAACGGATTTACTCTGCCGAACGCCGGCCAGCAAATCTGCGGATTCAAGGATCTCAACCCGCTGTTTGTACCACTTGCCCCGTTCTACAACGTGACCAAGGCGAGCAATTTCGGCGATGTGACGGACCTTTACACCGGCTACGACGTCAACGTGAATGCACGGCTGCCACGGGGCGGTGTCGTCTCAGGTGGCGTGAGCGTCGGCCATGTAGTGACCGATACCTGCGCGGTCGTGGGCCAGGCCGGCGTATCGTACGCTGCGGTCAGCGGCGTGCTGGCCTCTTCGTCAGGCACGGTCCCGAGTACCTTGCCGCCCGTCAACGCCTCGCAGGCGCCGAGCACGTTGTACTGCCACGTCCAGCCTCCTTTCCAGCCGGATTGGAAGGGGCTCGTGAACTACCCGCTGCCGTGGTGGGGGCTCACGACGAGCGCGACGATTCAGAATCGGCCGGGCCCCCAGATCCTGGCGAACTACACGGTTTCGAGCGCCATGGTGCAGAACCTTGGCCGGAGTCTCAGCGCCGGAGCCTCGACCGCTCCGCTCATCTCTCCCGGCACCCTCTATGGCGACCGATTGACGCAACTGGACGTGCGCTTCGGTAAGATCTTCCGGGTCCAGCGCACGAGGATTCAGGGGGCGGTGGACATTTTCAACGTGCTGAACAGCAGTGCGATTCTGACACAGAACAACACGTTCGGTTCCGCCTGGCGCACGCCGACGTTGATTCTTCAGGGCCGACTCCTGAAGATCGGTGCGCAGATAGATTTCTGAGCGTTCGGGGAGGCGAAGGCGAAGTTGATCTTCAGGTCTGTCCGGGGTGATTCATGGGTCGATCAGAGAATGCAGGTCGGCTGACTCGTCGCGGCGCGCTCGGTCTCATCGGTGCGGGCGCCGGCCTAGGTCTGGTCTCGGGGTTCGACCGCGACACGGATCTGCTCGCTTCGATGTTCCAGGCGACCGGGTCGCGCACGAGCACGACAGCCTTTCCGAGGGGCGCCGTGATTCGGACGCTTCTCAAAGACGTGTCACCGGAGGACTTGGGGAACGGCCCAGTGTTGTTTCACGAGCATCTGTCGATGCACTACCCCCCGGGGATCAAGGAACATTTCACCGACGATGTGGCAATGATGGTCGACGAGGCGCGCGCCGCCGGCAAAGAAGGCATCACCTGCATCGTCGACGGCGGTCATGCGGACATGGCGCGGAATCTCGAGGCGTTGAAGCGCATCACCACCGAATCAGGGTTGCCTGTCGTGGCCAGTGGCGGCTACTACATGCAGCGCACGTATCCGCCGGAGATCGTGACCAAGTCGTCCGATGAGATCGCGGATCAGCTGGCCACGGAAGCACGCGCCCAGCGTCTCGGCGCGTTCGGAGAAATCGGCCAGCAGAGCGGCGTGTTGACCGATGACGAGAAGAGGGTCTTTCAGGCGGTCGCGAAAGCGCAGGTACGCACCGGGCTCCCGATTTTCACACACAATGCCTACACGGGCGTCCGGCCGACCGCCAATCCTGTACCCCGCGATACGGCACTCCGGCAGCTGGACGTGCTCGAAGGCGCCGGAGCCACACCCAATCATGTCGCGATCGGCCATGTCTGTTGCCTCGACGAGCCTAAAGCGGAAATCGCGCAACAGTTGGCGAAGCGCGGTGTGTTCGTCGGGTTCGATCGCGTCACGATTCCGATCGTGCCGGACGCGGCCCGGGTCGTGATGATTATGGCGATGGTCGAAGCGGGCTACACGGACAACATCCTGATCTCGTCGGACTTCGCCGTCGAAAACTCGCTCAAGAAGAATGGCGGGGCTGGCCTCGCTCAAGCGACAACAATATTCGGACCGATGTTGCTCCGGGCCGGCATGTCCGAAGCGACGCTGCATCGCATCCTGGTTGACAACCCGCGGAGATTCCTCGCTTTCGTGCCGAAATGAACCGCGGAAGCAAGGAGTTGCCGAGGATGAGTTGAACGGATGTGTGGCAACACCCTTCTTCTCAGGGCGCTCCGGATGAACAACGTCCTTGGCTGAAACAACTAGGGCAGCCGCCCGCGCAGCCAGCTCCAGAAATGAGCCTCGTCCTGATTGCGCGGCTGAGCGTCGCTCGCGAGCCGCTGCGCTCTGTCCGTGCGACCTGCTCGATAGAGGGCATAGGCCAACAGTGGCCGGACGGTGAGGCCGTGGAAGCCGCGCCCCTCGGCCTGGTCGAATCGCGACGCGGATTCGAGGTAATTGCGTTCGATCAATGACTGCAGTCCACGCGCGTACTCGACGACGCCGGTTTCGTCGCCGCTGGCCGTCGCAATCCGCTGTTTGACGTCGTCACTTCCAAGGATCCACAACGCCAGGGTCCGGAGCGACGTCTTCGTCAAGACCGCGTCGAGTTCTTCGATGAGCCTGAGGGGCTGGCCGCCTTCCCACAGGACTCGATTGATCGTCCGCTGCTGATCGAAGAAGGAAAGCGTGTTGCTAATCAGTGAAACCGGAAACATGCGTCGAATGAACGCCGACGTCGCAAACGCCTGACGCGCCCTGCCGGGGTCGATGACCTGCTGATAGAGCTCGGCCACGGTGGCATCATTCGAATACCGGGGATCGGACAGCGAAGGTCTTCCCCGTTGAGGGCGGAGACGCTGCGGGTAGTCGTCGATGAGCGATGGCGCATTCGATGTCAGCTCACGCAGAAAAGTCGCGTCGCCGACGAACGTGGCGCCGACTTGTTCGGGCTGGTCAAAGCCGATTTCACGCAAACTGGACGCGAGACGGGGTGCGTTCCAGGCCATGGTGAATCCGGCCTCCGTGGCTGGTCCCGTCGCATGACGACTTCCCAAAAGGATCAAGTCGAACGGCGTCGCGTTCCACAGCGAGCAGTCTTCGAACACGTCGCAGAACGCGCGGACGATGGTGCTGACGTCGGTGCCGGGATTGGGACGGCCGACCGGAAGCCAATAGCTCGTCATGCCGCCTTCGGCGAGCCTGTCGTAGATCAGTTTGAAGTATTCGCGTGTATAGATGTTCACCGTGCCCGGCGTCCGCGGTGGTGGCGGCTCGCCCGTGATCAAATCAAAACGCTTCCTTGTCGTCGCAAGAAAGAAGCGTCCGTCTTCGATGTGGAGCCGCACACGCGGATCATGGAGCGGATGCCGATCCGGTGTGTAGATGAGATCGCTCATGGCGACCATGTCACGCGAAATCTCGACGACGTCGATCGATTCGGTCGAATCGAGATCAGTTGCCGCTGCCGCGGTTACGCCGACGCCATAACAGACGACCAGCACGCGGCGCAGCGGAGAGTGATGCAACAGCATCGGCAGATAGACGAAATCGCGCATATAGCGCAGCGCGGGCACAGCGGTGCCGGACATCGAGAAGCCGTTGGTCACCAGACGGTGGTAGACGGGCTTGCCGAGCCAGGTTTGTTGCATCAGGAAGATCGTCTCGTTGGATCCCTCCCGGGTCGCGACCACTTCGGACCCATCGGCGGCGTAGGCCGCGGCTGCCCGTGGGAAGTACGTCCCGCGTAACGACCCGAACGGAAACAGCAGAAGCGCCGCGACAAGACCAGCGGAGGAAAGGACGACCGCCGCGCGATGCGCTTTCTCCGTTTCGCTTTCGAGGGCCACGATTGTCAGCAGAGCGGGAATAGAATAAGCGGCCGCCAACGCGAAGAGTGATCGCTCGGTGCCAAGGGCGGGTAGCAACACAAAAAAGGCGAGCAGCGGTCCAATCATGCCGCCGGTCGTGTTCGCAACGGTGAGCCATGCGGCGGCGCGCCCTTCGACGTCCACGTCGCGCACCAGCATTTCACCCAGGAGCGTAAAAAGCATGCCCGACAACAACGACGTCGGGAATGTCAACACGCCAGCGCACCAGACAACCCGATACCAGTCGCCGATCTGGGTTCCATCCGTCAGCGGTTGGAATGATCCGTACGACACCACAACGGCGCAACCAGCGGCCGCGGCTACGGCCGGGAGGTGCCGGATCGGGCGCGACGTCCGCGCTAACCACCTCGATGTCACGAGCCCACCCAGGCCGATGGCGGTCAAGACGACCGCCAGCATCAAACTCATTGCGAGCGTCGTTGTGAGAACGTACATGGACAGAAAACGAAACCAGACAACTTCGAGCGCCAGGAGGATGGCGCCGGACAGGAATGCGGCCATCAGTACGAACGGCACGCGCGTG
>JBKPDW010000163.1:0-15792 GCA_046728115.1 Acidobacteriota bacterium
GATCACCGTTTTGCGTAATCGCTCCGGCACCTTGCCCGTGATCCTGCGTGAGTCCGGCGGCATCGGCGGCGAGCAGCGCCCGTGCACCCTGTGCCTGGTTCGGCAGCCACATCTGGGTATCCCAGGCCACGATATGGCCGGCAGCGTTCGTGGCAGCGCTGACATCGAGCAACTGCTGCGGACCCTTCGGATCCCAGCCGTGTTCGTCCTGCCGTGACCATTGAACGCGCACGGGCTGTCCAAGCGTCTTCGACAGCAGCACGGCGTCCGCGGCGACGTGATCGCCGCCGTTGGTTCCGTACGACCCCGAGCCGTCGAGAAAGATGACGCGCACCTTGTCGGCGGAAAGGCCGAACACCTTTGACAGGTTGCCGCGCATGCCGTGCGTGCCCTGCGACGACGACCAGATCGTCCCGCCGTCGCCCTTGATGTCGGCCACCGCACAACACGGCCCGAGCGACGCGTGACTTTGAAACGGCCAGAAATATGTCGCCGCATGCCTCGTCGCCTCGCTCGACAAGGCGGCCACCGCGTCGCCGCGTGTCACCACCGCCTGGTCGCGCTCGATTGGCGCCGCACGCGTCCAGCGCTCGAGATCGGTGCTCTCGGGTAAGGCCCGACCCTCTGTCCACGTGGCTTTCAGCGCCGCCGCCGCTCGCACAGCCGCCCACTCGTCTTTCGACACGACGGCCAGAAAATTCGACACTCGCACGACACGAACGTCGGGAAGTCCGCGCAGCGACGACTCGTCGACCGACGTCAGCGTCGCGCCGGGTGCCGGAGGACGGATGACGCGGCCGTGGAGCATGCCGGGCAGCGTGAAATCGTGCACGTACATGTGATGGCCACGGCACTTGTCGGGCACATCGGGTCGAGGAATTGACTTTCCGACCACGGAGTACGTGGCCGGTTCGCGAAGCGGCGCTTTCGGATCGACCTTGAGCGACATCCGACGATCGCCGATGAGCGCCGAGATCCTCACGCCTGCTTCGCCCGCGACCGGACGAACGTCGCCGTCGGCGATTGTCAATTCCGCAGCCGGTCGATTCAGCTGTGTCGCCGCGAGGTCGAGGATCGCGCGACGCGCGGTGGCCGCAGCCTGCCGGACGTCGGCGCCGCCGCGCGTCAAGCCGGTGCTGCCGCCGGTGCCGCCCTGATCCGGGCACAGACCAGTGTCTCCGTCGACGACCCTGATCCGCTCGGCGGGAATGCCGAGTTCTTCGGCGGCCATTTGCGCGACGGCGACACGCAGTCCAGTGCCGACGTCGACTTTCCCCGTGTACACCGTGACGGTGCCGTCGGCATGAATCGCGAGGAAGCTGTCGACTTCGTTCGGATCGAGCGGTTTTCCGACGTCGGCCGTGGACTTCGCGGCTTGCGCTCGCGCCCACCGCGGGAGCAGCGCGTCGCACGAAAAGCTCACGATCACGACGCCACCGGCTTTGAGGAGATCACGGCGGGTCAGCGCGGTCATGGTCATCGCCGCCTCCTTATGCCCGGGCAGCGCGCATCACGGCGCGCAGGATGCGCGTGTGCGTGCCGCAGCGACAGAGATTTCCGGCGAGCACCTCTTTGGTCTGATCCAGCGTGGGCCGATCGGTCTGGGAAAGGAACGCGACGGTGGTCATGATCATGCCCGTCGTGCAGTAGCCGCACTGGGCGGCCTGCTCGGCGATGAACGCGTCCTGCACGCGATGCGGGGTCTGCGGCGTTCCCAGACCTTCGATCGTGGTGATCGCCCGGTTCGCCACACCGTCGATGCGCGTCGAACACGATCGTACGGCACGGCCATCGATCAATACCGTGCACGCGCCGCATTGACCGAGACCGCAACCGAACTTCACACCGTGCAGGCCGAATTGATTCCGCAGCACGTACAAGAGTGGCTGCGCGGGATCCCAGGAGTCTGCCGAGACGGGACGGCCGTTGAGTCGGAAGGTGTAGCTGGCCATGCCCGCAAGGATAGATCAGACGCCGCAGGCGCGAGCGCGCTGACTGGAGAGGTTCAGCTTGGGGAACAGGAAGCGGTATGCAAGACTTCGTCAGCCGAACTCCGGCAGGGAGGCGGGCTGTGAAGAAACGTACGTTGTTATGGTTGGGCGTCGTGGCAATGGCGGCTGCTCCCACGACGGGATTCGCGCAGCGACCGGAATATCCCATCACAGTCGTCGCGCCGGGAAAAGGCCCGTACACGTTTCCCGAGGGCTACCAGACGCCCTGGGACAGAATCGAAATCATGGTGACGGCAAAGATGTCGCCGAACCTCTTTGTCTTGCATGGGTCGGAAGGCCTCGATCCCGCGCACCCCGAGGCGTCCGGCGGCAGGGCGATGGTGCTCTTCGGACCGGATGGCGTGCTGATGGTGGATACCGAGAACAGACAGGTGGCCGAAAAGACACTGAAGGCGATTCGGTCGTTCACCGACGCGCCGATAAAGGTTCTGGTCAACACGCACATTCATCCCGACCATACCGGCGCCAACGCCTTTTTCGCGAGGCAGGGGGCGTTGATCTTTGCCCAGGAAAACCTGCGCCATGAAATGCTGCGGCCGCCGCTCCGCGCCAACGGCCAGCCGGGCCCATCGCCCGATATGGGCGGCGTTCCGATGGTCGTCTACAACTACAACTCCGCCGCGTCTGGCCAGCCCGCAGTTTCCTTCAATATGAACGGCGAGACGGTGGACTTCATCCCGATGATGCCGTCCCACACCGCTGGTGACACCATCGTGCGCTTCCGCAAGGCCAATGTGATCTACATCGAGGATTTCTACCGGAATTTCGGCTATCCCTTCGCGGATCAGGCCAATGGCGGTTCGGTCAGGGGCATGCTCGATGCGATTGACCTTATTGCGAAGATCGCCGACTCCGACACGACGCTGGTTCCCGGCCATGGGACGCTCGTCAAGAAGAACGATCTCATGCCGTATCGGGCGATGCTGGTGGACATGCTCGCGAAGGTCAAGACGATGCGCGATCAAGGCAAGTCGCTGACGGAGGTTCTCGCGGCGAAACTGACTGCGCCGTATGACAGCACGACCCGAGGCGACACCGAGCAGAGCAAGGATCGTTTCATCACCGAGGTGTACGACGAGGTGAAGGATTTTCCGTCGATCGTGGACGGAAAGCGGATGATGCCGAGGCGTCCCTAGGAGTGCCCACTCCCGCGCCTCGCTTACGCCTTCTGCCAGCCCTTTGCGCGTGCGAGCGCCTGCGCCCAGCGACCGCGCAGGTCGCGAACCTGCGTCTCCGGCATCTGCGGCTCGAAGCGACGCTCCGTGCGCCACTGATGGGCGATGTCGTCGCCGCTCTTCCAGAACCCGACCGCCAGTCCTGCCAGATACGCCGCACCCAACGCCGTCGTTTCCGTGACCTGCGGGCGGACTACGGGCGCCCGGATCAAATCCGACTGCAACTGCATCATGAAGTCGTTGCGCGCGGCGCCGCCGTCGACACGAAGCTCCGCGAGGCGGACGCCCGCATCCGCCTGCATGGCGTCGAGCAGATCCGCCGACTGGAACGCAATGGATTCGAGCGCCGCACGGGCGATGTGGGCGGCGGTTGCGCCGCGCGTCAGTCCCACGATGGCGCCGCGGGCGTGCTGATCCCAATGAGGCGCGCCGAGGCCGGCGAACGCGGGCACGAGGTACACGTCGCCGTTGTCGGGGACCGACCGTGCCAGCGCTTCGACGTCGCCTGACGATCGAATGATGCCAAGGCCGTCGCGGAGCCACTGCACGACGGCGCCACCAATGAAAACGCTGCCCTCGAGCGCGTATTCCGCCGCGCCGTTGCGCGTCCATGCCACGGTGGTCAGCAGCTTGTGCCGCGACACGGGCGCCTTTGCACCGGTGTTCTGCAGCATGAAGCAGCCCGTGCCGTAGGTATTCTTGGTCAAGCCTGGCGACGTGCACATCTGCCCGAAGAGCGCCGCCTGCTGATCGCCGGCGATGCCGCCGAGCGCCACCGACTCGAGACCGAGCGTCGTCGTGACTTCGCCGTAGACCTCGCTCGAGTTGCGCACATCCGGCAGCACGCTGCGCGGCACGCGCAACGTACGCAAGAGCTCGTCATCCCATTGGAGCGTGTGGATGTTGAACAGCAGCGTACGGGAGGCGTTGCTGGCGTCGGTGATGTGCAGGCGGCCGTCCGTGAGCTTCCAGAGCAGCCACGAGTCGATCGTGCCGAACGCGAGATCGCCTGCCTCCGCTCGCGCACGCGCACCGCTGACGTTGTCGAGAATCCACGCGAGCTTGGTCCCCGAGAAGTACGCGTCGAGCACCAGGCCTGTGCGCTCGCGGAACAGCGGCTCGGCGCCCTCCGACCGCAGTCGATCGCAGGCATCGGCCGTGCGTCGATCCTGCCAGACGATGGCATTGGCGATCGGTAAGCCAGTCTTGCGATCCCACACAACCGTGGTCTCGCGCTGGTTGGTGATGCCAATGGCGGCCACGTCGCGCGCCCGCAGGCCCGCGCCGGCCAGCACTTCGACGGCGACGCCGGCCTGCGATGTCCAGATCTCCTGCGGGTCGTGTTCGACCCAGCCTGGCTGCGGAAAAATCTGTCGAAACTCGCGCTGCGCGACGCCTTTGATCCCGCCGTCCCGATCGACCAGCATGGCCCGCGAACTCGTCGTGCCCTGGTCCAGGGCGAGGATGTACGACACGTGGCGCCTCCCGCCAGCTATCAAGGGCGCTTCGCTACGACCAAACCAAAATGCGTTCCGCCCCAGTTGGTTGCAAACGTGTCTTGACGGTCGAGCGCCTCAAAACCGGCTGACCGCACGTCTTCGAGAATGAGTGCCGGATCGATCACTTGATCGTCCATCTGGGCCGATCGCGATTGGTTCGGCGTTCTCGGAATCGGCTCACACAGGACCAGGCGCCCGCCGGGCTTTAGCGCATCGTACACATGTTTCAACACCGAGAGGCCTTTGCGCATTTCGTGGTAAGCGTTCAGGATAAACACTCCGTCAAGCGTACCAGCCGGTAAGTGCGGGTCGTCTTCAGAGCCGATCACCACCGCGACATTGGTGATTCCCTCTGTCGCCAGCCGCTTGCGCAAGCCGTCTGCGACCTTCGCATCGGTATCGACGGCGTAGACCTTGCCGGTCGGTCCGACCGCTGGCGCCAGCCGGACGGTGAGGAACCCGTCGCCGGATCCAACATCGGCAATGCTGGCGCTTGCGTGAACGCCTGCCGCGGCGAACAGGTCCGGTACCCGTTGCCACGCTTCGCGGGTCTGCTCGGTCTGGGCTCGAGCGGGCGCCGCCGATGCGCCGGCGGCGACGAGAACGAGCACCGCAAGTCGAAATCTTCGAATCATCGACGCGATCGCGGCGATCCTACAGCGTTTTCAGATCGGTGTCGGACGCAGTGGTGGCTGTCAGTGCTTGATACGTCGTTCTTCGTTCTGGTCCGTCCGCGAGTCCGGGCATCCGACGGTCCGATGCGTGCGGCCGGAACTGCCGCAAGAAAACGTCGGACCAGCGGCACGCGATCGGAATCGCGATGCCACGCGAGCGCGATGTTCCATTCGGCTTGCGGCAGCCCCAGTTCGTGATAGCGGACGCCCGGAAGGCGCAGCAGCGCGGCCGATCGCGGGACGAGCGAAACGCCGAGGCCGGCACGCACGAGCGACACGATCGTAAATAGCTCATCGGCCTCCTGCACGATGCGCGGAGCGAATCCTGCCGCCGCGCAGACGCTCAGCACGTGATCGTAGAAACTGGCGGATCGGGAGCGCGCGATGATGATGAACGGATCGGATGCCACCGAGCGCAGCCCAGCGTGCGTGCTCCAGTGGCTGTGCGGGCCGAGCGCAGCCACCAGACGCTCGTTGAGCACGTGGCGCATCCGCAGCCGATCGTCGGTCGCGCGATGGCGTATGAACCCGATGTCGATCTCGCCGCTGACGAGCGCCTCGATCTGATCGGGCGTCGGCATGTCTCGAAGATGGAGCTGGACGTCGGGATGCGCGCGCCGAAATCGCAGCAGCACGTCGGGCAACAGGCCGAAGATGCTGGCAATGCCGAATCCGATGCGCAGGAGTCCGGCTTCCCCTCTGGCAGCCCGTTCGGTCAGTGTCAGCGCAGCCGAAGCCTCCGCGATGAGATGACGTCCACGGTTCGCGAGCAGGCGGCCAGCCTCCGTGAGCCGCACATCTCGATAGCCGCGAACGAGCAGCGGACCACCGATCCGTTCTTCCATGCGCCGGATCCGCTTGCTCAGCGCCGGCTGCGAGACGTGCAGCCGATCCGCGGCGCGGCCGAAGTGCAGCGCCTCGGATAAAACGACCAGCGCCTGCAGGTCTTCAAGATCGACATCCATAACTGGAGGTTATCAGATCGCACCAAACGTTTCATTGGACGGAATCGTGTTCGCCGGGCGATCCTGTCCTGGAGAGGTTCACCGATGTTCGACGTCACCTGGAACGCACTGATGGCCACCGTCGGCGCCGCATGCGGTGCGCTATCGTCTCTGCCGCAGGTTCTGAAGGTCCGACGCCAGGGAGGACGCGACCCGTCGACGGACAATCACTTGCGCCGGCTTCGGATCGCGATTGACATGGACGAAGTGATGGCGGATGCGTTGAGCGAGCACCTGCGCCGGTACAACGCGACCTACGGCGCGAGCCTCACCGCGGCGGACCTGCGGGGGCATCATCTGGAGGAATACGTTCCACCTGCGCATAGTCCGGCTACCGAAGCGATGATCGACGCGTCTTTTTTCGAGGCCCTCGCGGTGCTCCCGGATTGTCAGGCCGTGTTGCGGGAACTGGCCGGGCGCCACGAAGTGTTCATCGTGTCCGCTGCGATGGACGTTCCCTGTTCCTTCGACGCGAAATATACATGGCTGCGCCGCCATTTCCCGTTCATTCCCCCGACGCACATTGTCTTCTGCGGTGACAAGAGCGTCGTCGATGCCGACTACCTGATCGACGATCGTCCCAGGCACTTCGCCCGATTCAACGGAACGCCGCTGCTGTTTTCGGCGCCCCACAATTCCGGAGAGACTCGATATCAACGTCTCGCGTCGTGGCAGGATGTCCGCGGCTTCTTTGCACGGATCGAGACGACGCCGCATTCGCCGGGCTCGCCGAACGGCCGGTCCGCTGGCAGCGACCGGTTCCGTTCACGCCTCCGCGCAGCCAAGGCGCGCTGACACAGTAGGTTCCTGACGACTACGCGCTGCGGTTGACCCGCTGTTGGATCACACCTGTTTGGCGGCCATCTCGGTGCGTGCGGCCTTCAGGCTGTGTCGCAATTCGTTCTGCTTGGAGTACCAGAGTCCTGAAAACACCCTGCTCAGGTGAGCGTCGACCCAGAGCGAGAGCAGAAACGCGATCGACAATCCCGCCGCGACGATTGCGAATGGTCTGGGATTGGTCCACAGCGCCGGACCCACCCGGCCGAGCGTCGCCGATGTATTGAAGACAATGTTCCACACGAGCACAGCAACGGCTCGAGCAGCAGACCACGGCCCGTAATCGGTCCACTCCGGCGACACGATCCGCGCCACATCAATGATGGCCATGAGGAACGCCAGCAGATACAAGTAATACGACAGTTGTCCGAGCATCATCGGGAGCCGAACCCTATCGAGCAGGGAGACAGGCGTGATCGTCCGGAGGACGGTCTCGGTGTTCATGGCGCGCAGTCGGAGAAGACCGGCGGCATGATGGACGGCGAGTTCGTCGGCTTTGTTCGTGTCCACCGGATCGGTAATGACGACGTGTGCGGTGGACGGCACGTTCCCCGGCGCGTAGTCGTCCGTTCCGTGCGCCAGCCGTTCGAGGACACTGACGTGCACCTGCACGGGCACGTCGTGCTTCGCGCAGATGTCTGCGATGTCTCGGATTTTCCAGCGATAGAACAGGCCGAGTCCTGCGCGGGAATCGTACAGTTTGTCGTCGATGCTGGCGTGCGACCGAAACGACTCGAGGTCGGCACGATTGAGCCGCAGGCCGTCCTGACCAAGGTGGACGCCGGCCCGCTGCGCGTGCGACAGCATCCAGTCGAGCGCAACGAGCGACATCCCCTGCTTCGGATAGCCGCCGCCGACGTTCGAATGCACTCCCGCGAACCACACCTGGGCAATGCGCTCCCGATCCTCAGGGCGTTGCCGCCACAGCAATGGTCGAAATGATTCGCGTTCATCATCGATCGACAGCGCGTGACACGCTCGCTCGACAACCGGACTGAGGTACAGGTCCGGAAACTTGAAGCGATAAATCGTCACGTTGATGAGATCGCCGAGAAAGAACGGCAGGCCGACGGCGTCGACGGTGTCCCAGACGCCAAGAAACCGAATCTTTACGTCGAAATCATGCGAAAACTGTTTCTTGAAATCGGCAGCCGCATCCGCGGTCGGTGCCGCGAACTGTCGCAACAGCCACGGTTGATAACACTTGCGGTACGCCCGGTATCCCGCCTCGACAGCCTTTTCGAAGCCCGCAAATGTCTTCGTCTTCAACTTGGATTGATCGATTACTCCGCACGATCCGATGAACCCGGCAAGCGTTCGCACGGTGAATGCACCGCGGCTGAACCCGAACATGAAAATCTGGTCTCCGGGATCGTAGACACGAGCCAGTTCCTTGTACAAATGTTTGACGTTCCGGCTCAATCCCCATCCGGTCGCGCCAGCGAGGATTTTCAGCGGTTTGAAATTCTGCGTTCCGACACCATCGTCGTAGATGGCAATTTGCGGCGTCTTCGCCGCATCAAGGCGATGTCCTTCGAGGTCCACCGCCTCGAACAGCTTGAACACATTAGTGCCGCGTCCCTTGATCGCGGTGTTGCCGGTTCCGTCCGAACAGACCACAATGCGTTTTGCCATGGGATCCCCGCTGATTCACGGCCGGTACACCACTTCAACGACTGGACCAGACGCGACCGTCTCCGACACGCGCAACGAGTACAAAATTCTCGTTTCGAGCCGCATAGCAGTCCAATCTCGCCGGGGGAGACGACCACGATTGAAACGGCGTCGTGAGATGTGTGAGCTATGCCGGCCTGCTTGTCAAGCGTCAACTCAACTGCGTGCCGGCCGAGGTACAGCGTAAGGCCACGAGACGCCACGCAACCAGTCCGAACGTTGCGACGATTCGTCTACCGGTCGGCGGAAAGAACCATGGTTCGTGATATCGCGCGCGACCGCTGGCGCGAAGAGCTCGACAGCTTCAACCGGCAGCACGAAGGGTGGCTCGTTTCGATCGTACAAATGCAGTGTCGCGAATTCCGGTTTCCGATTACGCGCCGGGTGTTGGCAGCGGAGTGGGATCGGTAGGGGGAGGGTCGGGCGTCGGCTCCGGCATCGGCGGCACCGGCAACGGCTCGGGCTCAGGCGGGCGCGTCATCATGCGCCGACCCGTTTCGGGCGGCATCAGTGAGATAACGAATGAACCAGTCTCGTGCCAGCCTCGCGACCTGATCGAGGGCTCCAGGCTCCTGGAACAGGTGCGTCGCACCCGGAATGATCTGCAGATCCTTCGGCTCATTCAGTCGCGCGAACGCTTCCCGATTGAGTTGAATCACCACATCGTCGCGACCGCCCACGATGAGGAGTGCCGGTGCGGAGACCGCATCGAGCGACGCGCCGGCAAGATCTGCGCGACCGCCGCGCGAGACGACGGCACGAACAGCCGCAGGACGCTTCGCTGCAGCGATGAGCGTGGCGGCGGCTCCGGTGCTCGCGCCGAACAGACCGATCTCGAGCGAGGCGGTCGGGACGTGCGCCCGCGCCCAATCGATCGCTTCGACGACGCGCTCGGCGAGCAGCGGAATGTCGAACCGAAATTCCGCGGTTGCGGCATCCACGCGCTCTTCGCGTTCGGTCAGCAGATCGAGAAGCAGTGTGCCTAAACGAGCCTGCTGGATCACCTCGGCTACCGCCCGGTTGCGCGAACTGTGACGGCTGCTGCCGCTTCCGTGTGCGAACACGACCAGTCCAGACGCGTTGGCCGGCAGGCTGAGGTCTCCATTCAAGGCCACGCCTGACAGGTCGAGGCGAACTGGCCGTGAGGTGACGACGTCTGTGGAGGTGCTCATGAATTCCCGGTCTTCAAGACGTCTAGTATCCCGCAGCGGCAACTCCATGCAACGGGCGGGCCCGCGGCATGTCATGCAGAGCTTCCAGTTAGATATCGATTGAGGCGGCCGTCGCAGCCGTGTGGGCCCGTCGAGGCTGAATCGCTCATCGATTTTATTGTCGTGGCTGAGCCTCCCATGGAGGCTGCCAATGAAATGCTGGCGCGGCCCAATCTGGTTTCCGTTTAACTTCCTGCTGATCCAGTCGACTGCCGCGTGTGCCCGGTATTACGACGAGTCGTACACCATGAGTATCCCACCGGTTCAGGACCCCGATGCGCCCTCGCGGAAATCGCCGCGGCGCGGACACCTCGACGTGCACCGTCAGCGCCCTCGCGAAGTCTGGCTTTATAGTCGACCAGCTTCGCGCGCTGGCGGTCGGCAGCGTCCACGGGTACGCCGTCTGCGATCGTGACGCTCTCGAACGATTGATTCGATCCCTCGGTTATATCGACGCCGACCGCTGAGAGGCTTCAACATTCGATCAGCCTGGCGGGCCGCTTGGCGCCAGCGACGCTCCGGCCCACTACATCGCTGTTCCGCCGAGCACCTTCGGTCGCGTCGACCAACTCGGGCGAACCGCTCGTGCGCACCAGCGACGGGTTATCGTGGAGAAGCCGTTCGGCCCAGGGCACCCCGGGGGGAACCCTGCGATAGTAACGTCATGAACATCCTCGTCATCGATATCGGCGGTACGTCCATCAAGGTCTGGGCGAGCGGACGTCGCGTCCCGGTGAAGATCCCGTCCGGTCCGACGCTGACGCCGCGACGGATGGTTGGATTGGTGCGGCGGGCCGTGGCGGGCTGGCGGTTCTCGGTCGTCTCGATCGGATATCCGGGCGCAGTGGTTCGCGGCAAGCCGGCGCGCGAGCCGAAGAATCTGGGTCGGGGATGGGTCGGTTTCAACTTCAGGAGAGCGTTCGGCTGCCCCGTCAAGATCATGAACGATGCCGCCATGCAGGCGCTCGGCAGCTATCGAGGAGGCCGGATGTTGTTCCTCGGCCTGGGGACGGGACTCGGCACCGCGCTGATCGTCGACGGCACCGCTGCACCGATGGAGCTCGCGCACCTGCCGTACAAGAAGGGACGTACTTTCGAAGAGTACATCGGCAACCAAGCGCGCCTGCGGCAAGGAAAGCGGAAGTGGCGTCGGCACGTCGCGAAGGTCGTCCATCTTCTCGCAGCCGCGCTGGTGGCTGACGACATTGTCATCGGCGGTGGCAACGCCAAGCACCTCCGCAAGCTCCCGCCGCGGGTACGACTCGGCAGCAACGCCCGCGCGTTCGTCGGCGGCTATCGGCTGTGGAGGCAGTCGCAAGGCAGGGCTCGACGGCCCTGACGATCCCTTCCGAATCGACCGAGCGTGGCAGCCCGCCAGCGTGACCGACGCGGTCCTTCCGCAACGCTCTCCTAGATTCTGTCGCTGTCCTCGTACTCATCGTGGCGGCTCACCCAGTACGGGCCGCGTCCTCGTTCGTCTCGTCCCTTAGGAACGAGATCGAGGTAGTGGTAGTGCAGATTCGATCGCAATCGACGTGAACGGTTTCAACGAGCTCGTGCCGTGATCGTCTGCGCCAACCGCGCCGAGACGCCGCGGCTGCTCCTGATGTCCGCGAACGCGCGGTTCCTGCAAGATCGTGGCGCCGAGATCCTCGAAGCGGCCGGCGCGCTCAGGGTGACGAAGGCGCCGGTTACCGAGCAGACATCGTCGGTCCACCTCCTGGGCACGTGCCGAATGGGTAATGACCCGCCGACGTCAGTGATCGACAAATATCATCGCAGTCACGACGTCGCGAATCTGTTTCTCTGTGACGGCAGCAGCCTCGTGACATCCGGCCCGGGGGCAGCCGACGATGACCATTCAGGCGCTCGCGTTCTGCGCGGGTGAGCACATCGCGCGATTCGCGAAGCGTGGGGAGATTTGAACGAACGCTCGCCGAGCGCAAGGACCGTGTGGATTGCGCTCTCTACGGAATTCCCCTGACGATCTTCGCCACGATGGCTTTCAGCCTCGCGGTATCCGGAGCGTGCGGCAGATTGCTGCCGTCGACATCGACGACCACGTCGCCAACTTTGGCCACGAGCGTCGCGCCGAACACGTACGCCTGGTCACCGACGCCGGGCACCGGTTTGCCGTGGGCTTTGTCGTATTCATAGATGTCGCGAGTAATCTTCAGCGAAATGTCGAGCAGCTTTGTCTCCAACCAGCCGTTTTCGACGACGTACTTGCAGCGAAAGTGCTCATCGGTCGCGGTTGTCACTTTCGTTCCAAGCAGCTGGGACATCTCATCGGCCGTGGCGAACGAGCAAGGCCGGTCAAGGGAAGGTCCGCCGGAGGCTTGCGGGAGGGCTGGCGCGAGACCCGCCAGGACGACAAGAAATAGTGACCAGACCGATCGCGACATTCCCGCTCCTCTCATGTGACTGACACATCATCGGCGATTGCGCGACTCTTTGACAGACCCAGAACTGCCCGCGATTTCCCGGTCCGGCGACGATCACGACGTTGCCCCTCGAGGTGGCGAGCGCAGAATGGCGCGGCTCTCGCCTCGCGCCCGATCATGCAACGGGTACCATTTGGGATCTTGCTTCGCTTGTCGTTCAGGAACTCGAGGGCTCGCGCGTCCACGTTTCGACGTGGTCTCGCGATACGGGATCGTGGTGGTGCGCCGTGCCGGACTGTTTCTGCGTGAGCGTGCTCGCCCGCGAGCGGCTCTGCTCTTGACACCCAAGGGCTCGCACGCGACACTCGCATATTCGTTGGCGGTGGAGTCCGCCTGACCGCCGTCGATGACGGCCAATGACTCCTGCGGGCAGCCGTGGGAGTATCTCCTGCCGCGGCGCCGCGAAGGTGACGCGACATGGAACGATTCCTCTGGATTTGTGTGGCGGGGGCCGCCGGTACGGGCGCGCGATATCTGGTCGCACTCTGGGCTGCGCAACGCTTCGGCAGCACCTTTCCGTACGGGACGCTCATCGTCAACCTGCTTGGCTGCTTTGCCATCGCCGCGGTCATGCATGCCGCTCTGGCATTGTCATGGTCGCCCACCGTTCGTTCGGCGATCACGATTGGCTTCATCGGCGGCCTGACCACATACTCCAGCTTCAACTACGAGACGAGCCGCCTGCTCGAAGAAGGCGCGTCAGGCGCCGCGGCGCTAAACGCGACCGCAACGATCCTGGGCGCCTTTGCCGCCGGCTGGCTCGGGATGCTGTGCGCGAGGCAGTTGCTCGGGCGGTGAGGAGGCGTGATGCGAGTACTGGACGGAGATCAGTTCCTCGTGAGGATTCTTCTGGGAGAATCGGACCGGTTTCATCACACGCCGCTACATCGGGCAGTGTTGGAGCGACTGCGGCGCGAAGGCTTCGCGGGCGCAACGGTCATTCACGGCGTTGCGGGATTCGGAGCGAGCAGCGTGATTCACACCGCGAGCCTGGTCGAGCTTTCGAGCGACCTGCCCGTGCTGATTGAGGTCGTCGATGACGAAGCGCATGTGGAGAAACTGTTGCCGATTCTCGACGAGATGGTGACCGGCGGGGCGCTGGTGACCGTGGAACGGGTGCGCGTCGTCAAATACGCCGCCGCGCGAAATCGCGGCAGCGCCGGGGCCGATCGGTGATGCCACCCACGCTGATGCTCGCGAGGATTTAATGGCGAAGGCTATCGCGCGCGGATACGCGGCTCGTCGAGCGGATACCAAGGGTGAGGTCCGGGAGGTCGCGATGCGGATCAGGACGAAGACCGTGAGGCGTATCGCCCTATCATTGATAGCTGCCGGCCTTGCGCTCCGGCTCGCCGCGCATTTGGCTCTGCCCGTTCACGCACAGGCAGGGGCAGACGCGGCGAACGTCGTGCTTGTTGGCCACCACGACTTGAATGGCAACGGCGATGGCGGTGAAGGGCTCGTTATCCAGCAGTGGCCGGACGGCCGCCGCATCCTCTACCTCGCCCACGAGGGGCAGAAGACCTGTCTGAGTATCGTGGATGTCACGCGTCCGGAACGTCCGGTGCTGATCAATCAGCTCCCGTCTCCAACGCCCGGCACGACGCGCTGCAACTCGCTCGGACTGAGCGGCCACGTGCTGGCGGTGGCCAATCAGACGCTCCAGAAGGGACAACAACTCGCGGGGATGTGGGTTCTTGACGTGTCGAACGTTGAGCGCATCGAGAGGTCGAAGACGCTGCAGGATCTCGCGCTCTCCTTCTTCGACACGTCAGGCCTCAGCTCGCGCGGCATCCACTGCCTGTGGTTCGTCGACGGCGAGTTCGCCCATCTCACAACGGGCATGTCTGACTTCGATCCCACCAATCCGAACGACGATCAGATCTACGTGGTCGTGGACCTGAGGGATCCGCGGCGTCCGCGGGAAGTGGGCCGCTGGTGGTATCCGGGCACGCGCAAGGGCGACGCGTGCCTGCCGGGCTGCCTGCCGCCGCGCCACCAGAAGTTCGACGCGGGGTACCGGCCGCACCAGATCGAAGTGTGGCCGGAGCGTCCCGATCGCGCCTACGTCGGCTACATCGACGGCGGCGCGTTCATCCTCGATATTTCAGGGCTCGCGGGCGTGAAAGCGGGCCGTGAGCGGAACTTCAGTCCCACGGTGGTCGGCCACGCGACGTTCTCGCCGCCTTACACGGCATGGACCCATACGTTTCAGCCCGTCTTCAGCCGTGGCCTCGCGCTCGCCTCGGACGAAGCGGTTCGGGACAACTGCGAGGACATGCCCAAGCTGGTCTGGCTCGTGGACATTCGAGCCGAGTCGCATCCCGTCATTATCGATACTGCGCCGTTGCACGCCAACGACGGCGAGCGCTGCCAGGCAGGCGGGCGGTTCGGTGCGCATAACCTGCATCCGAACTTTCCCAACGCGACGTCGGCCAACTTGCAGCACACCACGGTGGCGAGCTGGTTCAACGGCGGCGTGCGCATCTTCCACATCGCCGACGGTCCGGCCGGCGTGCCGGACGCGCCGCCGCACCTTGCCGAGATCGGCCACTACATTCCCGCGCCGCCGCCAGGGACTCCGGTGCGCAGCGCGCAAATCAACCACGCCATCGTCGACGAGCACGGGCTGATCTACGCGAACGACCGCTTCACTGGCGGGCTCTACATCCTCAGGTACACGGGCCCGGTACCTTTGAACTAGTCGATGCAACAGCGCGCAGCGTTCAGCTAACCGCCCGAAGGGCTTCCCTGAGGGAGAAACCGGCCGGCCGTTTCGCGCGCTATCGCCCCAGCATCCGCTTCACGTCGTCAGACATCTGGCCGGTCAGTTCCCAGCGGACGAGCGAGATCGGCACAAGACCCGCCGCGTTGAATTCGTCCATGAAGCGCTTCATCGTGAACGCGTCGCCGAGCTGGCGCCGACGCTCCGTGATGAGCTTGTCGGTTTCGATCTTGCCAATCAGATAGCTCGTGCCGTAGGCCGGTTGCTGCAGGTAAAGATGCTGCTCGCCGCGGACGAGGTTGCCGCTCATACTGAGCCATCCGCGGGGCGTGTGGTCGGCCGCAAACTGTGAGGCCTGTTCGAGCGTGAACTCGTGGCTGTGCATGCGGAGGTCGCCCAGCGCCCGTGCGGCGCGTTCGGCGACCAGGATGTAGACCAGCTCGCGCGAGCGCGGCCGCGCCTCGAACATGCCGGCCTGAAGCATCAGCTCCTCGAACGCCGTCGCGAAGCCCTCGGTGCGCGTGTTAAAGATGTTGT
>JBKPDW010000164.1:0-2763 GCA_046728115.1 Acidobacteriota bacterium
GTGGAGTCGTCGGCAGCGTCAGATGTGTATAAGAGACAGGGACGGCGCGCAGATCATCGATCTGCTGCCGCAAAGAGACGCTTTTTGCATCCTGTTGCGATGCGGCACCACAGCCACGTTGCTCCCAGTAACTCACCAAGAAGTCTTGTTCCAGGCGCAAGCGTCGTTGGAACTTTGCGACTTCGTGCAGCATGGGCAAGCCTGGCCCGTCCTTAACGATTAAGAGAGGAGGTAGCCCTGTGCGTTCCGCGCACATTCGGATCTTCTGGGTCGAACCGTTGATGTCCAGCGTGACCGTTTTGTCGA
The DNA here is from genome assembly GCA_046728115.1 of Acidobacteriota bacterium. GTDB lineage: Bacteria > Acidobacteriota > Vicinamibacteria > Vicinamibacterales > CAVVIG01 > CAVSWN01. The sequence continues at coordinate 307 of JBKPDW010000164.1, forward strand.
TTACGAGCCGTGTCCTGATCGCCATGGTCATTAAAGCTCCTGTATCCGTGTGCCGGGCACGAGTAACGCGAAGCCCGAGCCAAATGCTTGTACTGGCGTGAGCGCGCCCACGCGGGGTTCATCCAGCTGCGACTCCGCGCTGCGCACCGCGGCAACCGCGGCAGCGCGATAGCCCTCGCCGGTCTCCAGCATGGCGGCAACGTACCTGCCTGTGTCGTCGCCAGCCTGCGCCCAGACGCGTGAGCGCAGCGCTGCAATTGCGGCGACCGAAGGGGTCGCTTCGATCCTTGTGGATGTGCGTCCGGCTTGCCACGCCAGGAATTTGCCGAGCAATGAGCCGGTCACCCGCATCAACGCGGCAGCCGGGCGCGATAGCGGGATGCCCGCGACAATGTTGGCGATGCCGGTGGAGCGCTGCACGGCCACGAGCTCGGCGAGTGGCGCGGCGGCGAATGCCATCCCGTGCGCATCCACGCGCGGCGCGCGCCAGGTGGGGGACGCGATCGCACGCTTGCGCAGGCGGGACAGCGCCGCCCGTAGCGCCGCGCCGTCATCGAGCGGTAGCCACAGCGTGCTCAGGCCGGTCGCCTGTCCCAGCGCCGAGAGCTGCGCGCTGTCGCGTCCGGCCAGCACCGGACGATGCCCGCGGCGCAGGGCTTTCGTCGAGAATCAAGCGTCCGGTGCTGCCGTACGCACCGTAAAGCATCCAATCTGATCGCGTGGGCGTCGTCATCCAGCCTCCACCCGATGCGTGTCGCGTTAGCAATTGCTAACCGGTGAGGCAAGAAATTACGCGGCGACCCTCCGAAACAGCGCGACAAGATCGGCCTTCCACCGCATGGCCGGCCCTGGTACCACTCCGACCTGGAGCATGCGGGCCAGCTCGGCGAGAGTTCCCTGCAAACTTGCCGCGGCGACGTCGGGATGTACCGCTGGTCTGCCGCGGCGCGGCTGGGGCGCCAGGCTCATCAGCGACCGAGCCAGGCCAATCATGGTCTGTCGCCGGATGGTCGGCGCCGCCTTTGGCCAGAGGACGCGCGCGCTCTCGGACAGAAACGCCATAGCGTCCGGGTGCTCGTCCACGAGCTCGAGGACCTGGCCGATGTACCCCTCCAGCTTGTCGTCGAAGCTTTTCGCAGCGGCGATGGCGGCATTGCACTTCGTCCACAGACGTCGATGACAGGTTTCGAAGAGATGCAGGGCCAACTCCTCCTTGCCGGCGAAGTGCTTGTACAGCGCCGGATTGGTGTAGCCGCTCTCCTGGGCAATGTCACGAATGCTCGTGGCGGCGAAGCCTCGCTCGCTGAACAGCTTCATCGCCGCGCGGAGGATTTGCCGCTTGGCCGGAGGATCGTCCTCGCGAACGTAGAAGGGGAGCATCGCAGCCATCGTGTCGTCAAGTTAGCACACGCTAACCTACGCGTCAAGTCCGTCGAACCTCGGCCCGGTTCGCTGACGTGGCACGAACCGGCTGTCGGACGGTGTAACCTACCAACATGCGGCTCGGGTTCTTCCATGGCCTGCGGTCGAAAGGACCGACCGCCTGCCTGACGCTTCAAGCGTTACTGGCCCTCGCGGCACCCGCGCGTGCGCAGTATGTCCAGATCGACTCGTTCGAGGTGACGCCGTTCGTCGGCGTCAGGTTTGCAGGAACCTTCGACGTGCGGGCGGAGGCGCCATCGCAGACTCAGGCCATCTGGAAAGACGCCTCAAGCTACGGTCTGTCTGCCGGTGTCCGTTTCGATGATTTCTCCATGATTGAGTTCCGATGGAACGCGGTCGACTTCGACGCTACGCTTCGACACGTCATTAGGACTTCTGGGCGCGGCGCTCGGAGACGTCACGTTGAATCAGTTTCACGCGGACTTCACGCGTGAGTTCGTCATCCCCGAAGTAAAAGGTCTCCGATCGTTTCTGACGGGCAGCGTCGGTGCCACGCGTGTTGCCGCTGCGCACGATGGTTTCACGCGCTTCTCGTTCGGTTTCGGCGCCGGATTGAAAGAATTCCTGGACTCTAGGTTCGCGATACGCGCCGAGGCGAAATGGCTGCCAATCCTGATTGATCCAGAAGTTGGCGCATGGGCGTGTGGCACAGTCGGAGTCGGCGGCTGTGTCGTGGTCCTGACTGGACCACTGACTCAACAGTTCGAACCCAGTGTCGGGCCGGTTGTGCGCTTCTGACGAACGAAGTGGGGGCCCGGCGGGCCGGGTTCACGGTAGCGATGTGCCGTGAAGCCGCATTACTCCTGAGCAGTCCAGTGTTGACTTATCCAAATCGCGCCGAGGGTGTTGAGTTCGATGCCGGCTATTTGGTGAGATGGCTTCTTAATCTGTCCGATCACTCCACCAATCTAAAAAGCAATCTGACCTCTGAACTCTGAAGTCTGAACTGCCACTAATCAGTGCTGCTTTGCGTTATTTCAGCTCCCTCACCCAAATGTTCCGGAAACTCATCGG
>JBKPDW010000165.1:0-4653 GCA_046728115.1 Acidobacteriota bacterium
GTATTTCGCAGTCTGGGCGGTCACGTCGCAGCAGACGCGGTTTCTGATCTCGGTGCTGCCCCTGCTCTCGGTGGCCGCAGCCGTGGCTCTGTCGTGGATTGTGACGTTCGTCTCATCGTACGTCGCCGGGCAGCGTGCGGGCGGGGATCGTATCTGGACGGCTCGCATGTGCGGCCGCGTCCTCGCTGCCGGTTGTATCGCTGCATCGGTGGCGACCCTCGCCTGGAGCGCTCGATACATGGCTCCGCGGACGGTTCGCGTATCGCGCGAACTCCTCGCGCACTCGCCCGACCTTCGAACATGGAAGCCGCATCCTGTCTACGCGCTCATTCGCGACAAACTGCCGGCATCCGCCCGGCTCATGCTGCTCGATACCAACCAGGGCTTTTTTGTCGACCGCGATTATCTTGCGGACAGCTTTTTCGAGGCGTCGCGGTTGAACGATCTCATCAGAGAGGCTGATGGGCGCGCGGAATTGCCGGAATTGTTCGCCAGGCTCGGCGTCACGCATGTGCTCGTCGAACATGTCGACTGGGTGCCGTATCCGGAAGGATTGTGGCGGTACCTCGGCGATCCAGGAACGGCGGAGCCGATCTATCGCGATGGTACATTCACGCTGTACGAGTTGCGACGTACGATGTAGGCGTTCAGCATCGCGTCGTAGCGGCCCGCCAGAAACAGCGGAAGCATCCTGAGTCGTCGTGCACTCCACAGCGGTCCGCTGATGATCTCGTGCAGACGATCGTAATAGGCGGCGAGATCGCGGTCGGCGAGATGATTCGTGCCCGTCGCAATGGTCTCGACGTATCCGTCAGGAATCGCTCTGGGGAAATGTCCCATTGGAGAGCTGAGCGTTCCACCCGGAAGACGCGCCAGGAGCGGGTCGCCGAGCGCAAGGCTGTCGATCACATGAACGTCCGGTCCGGCAAAGTAGCCGAGCATCCCGATATTGCTGCGCACGACTACGCGTTCGTCGCTCGCACGCAGACGAAGGCCTTCGACCGACCACTCGTAGTTGGGCCGCGGCAATCCTCGTCCGAAACTCTTCAGTAGTCCCGTCGCTTCGGAGTAGTACCGCCGCTCGTCCATCACGCCTTGACCGAACGTCTTCGCCTCGTCGTCGAGCGGCTTCATGGTCCGTCGGCCGTGCAGCAGGTTGTTGGCGCGTGAATAGCCGTAACCGCTGAGAATGGCCGGCTCCCATGACGCGAACAGGCCGACAACCAACGTCATCGTCGCCGTCAGCAGCGACGGACGTCGCGACTGCAGCCATTCGGCCCGCGCCAGAAGACCGACACTCAAAACGAAAGCCGGAGTGAGGAAGCGGCCCATCATCCAGTCGCCGCCCTCCTGCACGACGTACAGCATGAAAAGGCCGATGCCGGCAACGATGGGCCAGTCTCGGCCGCGACGCACGAAGAGCGCGAACGCAGCCGATGCGATCACGGGAAGCGTCACGGGATCGCTTGTGAGCGTGCGCGACAAATAGGCCAACCCGTGGCGCAGTCGTATATCCGCGGTCATGACGGTGTTCAGCTTCGCGTAGGCGGTGTTCGGCACAAGCGAACCGTAGTAGAAGATCGAAAACATCTCCCACCCGATCAACGGCAGGATCCCGACGAACAACGGCCGAATCGCCGCGCGAAGCCCGAGTCGCCAGCCTTCGCATGCCAACGCGGGAAGGACGAGCGGCGCCAGATCCAGGCGAGTCATCAGGCACAGCGCCGCAGTAAACGACAAACGCCTCATGCGACGCGTGCCGTCCGGCTCCCTCCACCACAACCACAGGAAATACAGGAGCAGCAGGTGCGTCAGCGGGTTTTCCAGACCTGACGTCGAGAAGTCGATGAAGGCCTTCGACGACAGCAACGCCGCGAGGCAGACGACAAAATTCCACGGCGTGGAAGCCAGACGTGTCGCGATGAGCGCGACCGCAACGAGCGTGCACACCGCACCAAGAGCGATGGCCGTGAAAAACACTTCGCCGGTCAGCCAGAATGCCGGCGTGCAGAGCGCCAGCCAGAGCGGATGCGTATAGGTCTGCACGCGCTCGTCGACGTTCCAGACAGGGCCGAAGCCATGAATGATGTTGTCCGCCGTCCGGAACGTGATGTACGCGTCGTCACTCAGCCATGCGGTGCGTACAAGCGAGATGACGAGCAACGCGATCCCGATCGAGACGATGAGCGTCGCACGATCGTTCGATCGGCGGGATTCGGCCGTTCGTACTGCCATCCCCATGACGCGTCAGAGTGCCTCGGCGACCTGTTGGTGCACCAGCTCGCCGACGGCGAGACAGGCGGTCAGCCCGGGCGACTCGATACCCGCCGCCTGAATCACAAATGGGTTCTCGCGATCGTGCCGGATCATGAAATCCGCGAATGCCTCGGCTGGCGGGTGGATCTTTGCGCGGATGCCCGTGCCGCCAATCCGCAAGTCGTCGATCGTGATACCCGGCAGCAGCCGCCGCGCCGGCTCGAGAAACGATTCCAGCGGAAGCCTGTTGTTCTCGTAGTCGTCCTTTCGATCCTGAAAGGACGCCGTGGGTCCGAACCACACGTGGCCGTCGGTCGTCTTGACAACGTGCAAGCCCAGACTGTGTTTGGCGGGCAGCGGATAGATCAAGGACTTGACCAGCGAGCGCTTCGATGGCGTCAATTCCGCGTACTCGCCGCGACAGGGATAGATCGTGAACGCCTCGCCACCGAGCAGACGCGAGACATCGTCCGCATACAGTCCGGCCGCGTTGACAACGGTCCGTGCACGAATGACTTCGCGTTCGGTGCGAAGCGTCATCCCCGCGTTGTCACGTTCCGCGCCAATCAGCCTGGTCGCTGGAAGAAACATCACGCCGGCGCCTACACCCGTGAGCAGCAGCGCTCGCACCAGCGATTCGGCGTTGACGATCCCTGTCGCGGCGGACCACAAACCGGCGGCGGCCGAAACGGCGGGTTCGCGAGCCTTGATGAACGAAGCCTCGACGAGCTTCAGGCCCTCGACCCCGTTGGCCAGACCGCGAGTCTGCAGGGCCTCGAGCTGACCGACTTCACCCGCATTTTCGGCGACGATCAGTTTTCCGCACCGCGCGTGCGGGACGCCGTGACGTGCGCAGAATTCGTAGAGCCGGTGGCGCCCGTCAACACAGAGCCGCGCTTTCAACGTTCCTGCCGGGTAATAGATCCCCGCATGAATGACGCCGCTGTTGTGAGTGCTGGTATCGAGGCCAGGGCGGGGATGCCGCTCGAGCAGACACACGGAGTACCCTCCGAGCGCCAGGGCGCGCGCCGAAGCGAGGCCGGTGACTCCGGCGCCGATGACAGCGACGTCGATCTGTTCCATCGTGTTTCGCTCGCTCGGAAAGGCTGGCGCTGCCCCTACCCTCCTATCCTTCGCAGGATCAAAAACGTGCGCGTGCCATCGGGCTCCGACACGATCACGGGAACAGACAGGCGCCCTGCCGCGATCAGCCGATCGACGGCCGCTTCGGTTTCGCCTTCACCGGCGTTGGTGACGACGAGACTTCCTGGTTTCAGCGCCAATACACGCTCTCGGTCGAATGTTCCCGCGTCGACCGTGCGCGCGGCCAGGTCGTCTCGCCCGTATTTCTTCATGTAAAAGATCCAGTAGATGCCGCCCTTGCCGTACGGCCCGACCCGTCCGAGATAGATCGAGGGCGTCGCTGTGGCTTGCGCCTCCTTCATCGTTTCTTCGAAGGCACCCCTGATGTTGCCGGAGAACACGAGCGACGTCCGCCGCGGGTAGTCCGTCAAATAATCGGCGTAGAAAAACGCAAACTGCACCGGAGCCATTGCGATGAGCAGCGCTGCAATCATCTGCGAGATTCGCATTCGATCGGCAAATAGCCCGAGCACCACGACTCCGCCGCCGAGCAGAGAGAGCGGTAACGCACTCCCCGGCAGCCTTGCCTGTCGCATCAGAACGGCCGCCGCATACACGACCGCGACCACGATCAGCGCTGCGCCGCCGAGCATCACCGCTCGGCGCCGGGCGGTGGGCGATGGCGACGCCCACAACCATCTGACGCCGCACATGGCGATCAGAATCACGAAAGGAAGGAGTTCGAGCGCGCGATAAATCGCGTCGGTGACGTTGACGAGCGTGGCCGGAACAGGTGCGACGAGCATTCCGGCCAGCAGCAGCACACTGGTCGCGGTGAACGGGCCTTGGAAGAGCGCGATCACACCCGCAATCAAGAGCAAGGCAACCGGCAAGAGGAACACGCCCGCCGTTCGCGTCGAATACATCAACTCCATCGAACCGTCAAAAAAGAGGAATCGCGGATCGAAGAACGCCCACAGGTGCGACAACTGGTTCCCGATGCTGTGAAAACTGAGAAACGCACGGACGCTCTGGCCCGCCGTCATCCCGGCTTCCGGACCGAGACCGTACTTGCCGAGGACGTCCACCAGAGCTGTGGGATGCGCGAAGTGCCAGGGCACGTACAGCGCGGCCGGCAACAGAAAGCCCAGCAACGCCACGCCGTACGCCTTCAACGGCCGCCTGTCGATGAAGAGAGCGATTAGCGTCAACAAGAGGTACAGCGGCATGGCCAGTCCCGCTGCGATGTAGCTGTACAACCCGACGCCCAGGGCCAGCGTGCTCACGAACAGAGCTCTCAGTCGTCCTTCATCG
>JBKPDW010000166.1:0-8429 GCA_046728115.1 Acidobacteriota bacterium
CTGTAATAGCACCGCGCGCGAGAAAGCACGCAACATCCGTCGGGAGATCTCTGCCTTCTGTGTCCTGAACGTCGTAAACCAGAGCGACAGGCCCGAAAGGCCACAGGATTAGGAGAGGTCTCGCGCCCTCCTTGGGCGTCCGTCCGAATCGCTCTCGCCAGTCGTGCGCAGAGGCCGCGTACGTGAGTCCTGGCTTCTGCAGCTGGAGCAACATCGCGTTGAAGGGCGCGAAGTTCCGCAATCGCACGACGAACTCTAGTAACTCCTTATACCCTTTAGTCGTCTTGTAGAGTTGTGAGTCCGCGATTAGATGATCGAGTAGCGAACGGGCGTCCGCTGCTTCGAACGTCAGTTGCTCTGGCTCCATCTCGACTTTACTCGCATTCCTGCACACGGCCAAACGCGTGAAAACGGTACGAGTTCATTCTAAAATCCAGGAAGGCGTCGAACCTGCTTGGATTCAACAAGCGAGTCGAATTGCGCTCGAAGCTGACGGACGAATTGGTCGCTTCTGATCACGACGCCCGCCTCGACGTTCCGCTGATGCGCCCATTCCGTGAAGTTCGCCGACGTGATCAGCGCGACATTATCGTCGACGACAACGCACTTGGCGGATCACCCCGTATTGACGCTCAACTATTTTGGTCCCGACCAGTACGACTTCGGCGCGGGGTGGGGGCGCAAGGGCTCGGAGTTCGTGCTGCCGATCTCGCCACACATCGCAGTGTGTGCGCAGATAGGAAGTAACAATCATGGGCCGCGGCATATGAGCGCGGAACAGACCCGCAGTATCCAGCGTTTCATGGCCGAACGAGCGTTTCGTTTGATCATCGCGCGTCCTGGTGCCGCCGAATGGGTCCGCTCGGTCAGACCGCGAACGATCGATGCCGAGGCATATGCGACGGAGCAGGAGACATGGAGGCGCTGGCATTCGGTTCACATCGAATCAGAACAGCAATTCCGAGCCAACTCTACGCCGCCAACAGCCTGAGAAGAGTGCATTCCGCATGCGGCGCCGCTCTCAGCAGCGGGTAGGATGTGAGGATGCGCAAACTGTTTTCGGAGCGCCATGGCCAAGGCAAGCCGCGGACGGCGGAGGTTCTTGATGAACCGACGAAGACTGGGCTGTTGGGGCTCGTCTCTTCGCTGATCGATCAGGACTGGTTCGGCCTGTCGTTTCCATCTAAGTGCCCTGATGGGACCGCGAATGCCGGATGCGATGTTCACAGCCTCAGAACAATGATGGCGGGTTACGGCGTGCTCTGGCCGCAGGGCGTTCACGCGAACGATGCGACCGATGTGCAGCTGTTCGACCTGATCGAGTTCAGCTACGAATATGCGGCGTGGCCCCAGAAGGGCGGGTGGCACGACTACTATCGGCATCACCACTTCGACTACGACCAGCCGCAGGGGCGCGGTCGATTTCTTGAGGACGTCAACCGGATTTTCGAGAGGAACGGCATTGCCTTCGAGCTGAAGGACGGCGAGGTGATTCGGGTTGTTCCGGCGGCGATTGAAGCGCCTCTGGCCGCAGCGATCTTCAATACCGGCGATCCAGCGCTCGATCAGATGCTCGAAGATGCGCGCCACAAGTTCCTGAACAAGGACCTCAAGGTGCGACAGGAGTCCTTGGAGGAGCTGTGGGATGCCTGGGAGCGACTGAAGACTCTTGAGCCGGGGGGGATAAAAAGGCGAGCACGAAGGCGCTGCTGGACAAGGGCTCGGGTGAGGCGACGTTCCGCCAAGTGTTAGAGGACGAGGCGACCCGGCTGACGAAGGTCGGTAACGATTTCATGATCCGCCACACCGAGGTGGGCAAGATTCCCGTTGCCGACTCCTGGCAGGTCGATTACCTGTTTCAGCGGATGTTCTCGCTGGTGCAGCTCCTGCTGAAGGCGAGCGGACGCGGTGCGTAGGCAGGCTGCTTTACATCTACAACGCCGGCAGCACGATCGACATGTACGACGCGTGCACGTATAAGTATCTTCGCACGTTGACGCTCGACGGAGACGTGACGACTCAGTTCTACGTCGTGCCACGCGCCACAAGCAAGTAACGGGGTGGCCTACCTCGAAAACGGGGCGATGAGACGGAGGTCACGGGCGTTGACGTAGCGCCGACCTGGCGGGTTGCCAACTGCCAGCGGCGACGGCGACGCCATTCAGCACGCCGAACGAGGCGAGCGCCAGGCCGAGTGCGGCGAACACGAACTCGACGTGTCCGCTGACTCGCATGGCGGCCCAGCCGCCGCCGACCGCAACGGCAAATCGCACCTGGTTGGCGACGAGCGGCCACTTGAGCCGCCCCGCTCCTTGCGCAGCGAAATAGAGCGCCATGCCGAATCCGAACAGGCCGTAAAACGGGCCGACGACGCGAAGGTACCGTGAACCGGCGTCGAGCATCGCTGGATCGCTGCCGAAGAGCGAGAGCCACGCGCGCGGCGCGATTGCCGCGGCAGCACCGATCGCCGCTGTGAGTCCGCCAGCCATCCACGCACCGACCCAGGCCGCGTGCAGCGCGCGATCGCGGCGGCCGGCGCCGATATTCGTGCCGACGAGCGCCACGAGCGGACCACCAAACCCGAATACGAGCGGGATCAGCAGGTACTCGAGTCGAGCGGCCGTGCCGTAGCCGGCGATGGCCGCGGTCCCGAAACGACCCACCAGGGCCGTGGCGATCGCGACCGTCAGATTCGTTTGAATCGTGATCAGGCTCGCCGCGGCGCCGACACGCAGGATGTCGCTGAAGTACGCCCACTGCCAGCGGACGCCGGCGAACGACGGACGCACCACGCTGTGCCGTCCGCGAAGATACATCAGCAGTGCCGCAGTGCCGGCGGCGTAGTACACGAGCACCGCGACGGCGCCACCGGCGATCCCCAGCCGCGGAAACGGCCCCCAGCCGAAGATCAGACAGGGTGACAGCGGGATCAGGAGCGCCGCTCCCGCGGCCGTGATCGAGGCCGGGATGGCCATGTTGCCGGCTCCACGAATCACGTTTGCCAGCGAGTTGAACGTCCACACCAGGATCGCACCGGAGAACACGACGGTGGAGTACGTCACCGCTGCGTCGAGCGCCGGGCCCCGTCCGCCCATGGCCGTGTAGATCCAGCGTCCGGCGCCAAAGAGGACGACGGTGAAGAGCAGGCCCAGCCCCATCCCGATGGCGAGCGCATGCACTGCCAGCGCATTCGCATCCTCGCGGCGGTTCGCGCCGAGCGCACGGGCGATGGCCGACGAGATGCCGCCGCCGACGGCGCCGGCCGACATCATCTGCATCAACATCAGCACCGGAAAGACGAGCGAGATGCCGGCCAGCGCGTCGGTTCCGAGCCGCGCGACGAAGTACGTCTCGATCAGGCCGATCGACGCCTGGACGAACATAACGAGGACGTTGGGCGCCGCGAGGGCGACGAGCGTCCGCGGGATCGGCGCCTCGAGGAGCCGGCGGGTCCGGGCGTCATGATTCATGACAGACGTCATGAATACTATTTATGATTATCATCATGTATACTGTCAAGCGATATGACGGGAGGACACCCGTGAGAGTAACGCGCGAGCAGGCGGCGGCGCACCGCGAGCAGATTCTCGACGCGGCGGGGACGCTCTTTCGCGAGCATGGGTTCGACGGCGTCGGCGTCGCCGACATCATGCAGCGCGCGGGGCTCACGCACGGCGGCTTTTACGGCCACTTCGCGTCGAAGGACGATCTCGCAGCCGAGGCGACAGCCCGGGTCTTCGGCCGCGGTGGATGGGCCGAGCGGATCACAGGAAAGGGGAAGCCGCGTGTGGCGGACGTCGTTCGAAGTTATCTGACGCCCCGACACCGCGACGACCCGGGCCGCGGCTGCCTCTTCCCAGCGGTGGGCTCCGATGTGGCGCGGCAGCCGCGTTCGATCCGCCATGCCTTCACCGACGGGGTCCGGTCGCGCCTCGACGCCCTGCGCGACCTGATGCCCGGCACCTCGCCATCCGCTCGTCGTCGCAGAGCGGTAGCGACGCTGGCCGGCCTCGTCGGCGCCCTCATGCTGGCGCGCGCCGTCGACGATCCGGCGCTGTCCGACGAGATTCTGAAAGCCGCACGGGCCACGTTTGCGAACTGAAAAGGAGAGGTTATGCGCGCAGCCGATGTCAGCCCGTTCATCGTCGTCGTGATGCTCACGTCGGCGCCCGCCTACGCGGGTCCTGATCTGTTCGCCAGATCGGCGCAGTATCCGCTGCTGCCGCGGGCGCTCGAGGTGGAGCTCGCTCTGAGTGCGGCACCGAAGCATCTGCGCGAGCAGGCGACCGTCTGGGTTCTCGAACCAGACGGCTATACGCTTGCGAAACAGGGCACGAACGCCTTCACCTGCGTCGTCAGCCGGCGCGCCGGCGATCTCTTCCCGGTGTGCTGGGACGCGGAAGGCGTCCGATCGCTCCTGAAAGTCGACTTCGACGATGCCAAGCTGCGGCTGGCCGGCAAAACGACGGCGGAAATCGACGAGATCGTCGCCCAGCGATACAAGAACGGCGACTACAAAGCGCCGGCCAGGGCGGGGATTGCCTACATGCTTGCGCCGCTCCGCTACCGCATCGACGAGCACGGCGCCGTCACACGGACCGCTTCGAATCCCCATCTGATGTTCTACGGTCCGAGCCTGACCGACGCCGATATCGGCGGCGCACGCGGGGCGTTGGTCTTCATGAACCGGGTCGGCCCGGACGGCATGATGATCGTCCCGGTCGGCCAGACAGAGCGCACCGCGATTCTGGGCGAATCGCAGGCGATCACCGAGCAACTCGAACGGGCGATCGGCTATCAGCCGACGCGCTGATCGCAGACAGAGCGAGGACACCATGGCCACCAGATCGCGGAATCCCGTCGGACGCCGGACGTTGCTCAAGACCACGGCGATGCTTGCTATGTCGGCAGCGACTCGGGCGCAGGATCAGCCGCCGTCTGAACAGCCGACGACGCTCGTGGACGTGCCGCTGGGTCCATCGGTGACGCTCACTGTCGAGCGTCGCGGCGACATCGTGCTGGTCGGTCTCAACCGCCCGTTTATCCAGAACCGGATCGATCCGCCGACGCGGCTCCGGTTGGCCGAAACCTTCTATCAGTACGAACACGATGCGTCGCTGCGGACGCTGGTGTTGTTCGGCCACGGTGAGCATTTCTCGCGCGGCATCGACGTCGACGCCGCGCAAGCCAGCATCCTCGCGGGGCAGCGCGCGGCCGGCGCGGCGCCGATGCTGGATCCACTCGGCAACTCCCAGCCGCACCGCTCGAAGCCCGTCGTGGTCGTCGCACACGGCGATACATGGAATCTCGGACACGAGATCTATCTCGCCGCCGACGTCCGCGTTGCGGCAGCGGCCACGCGCTTCGGTCAGGACGAGAACACGCACGGCCGGTTTCCTGGCGGCGGGGCCACAGTCCGGTTCGTGCGCGAGGCGGGATGGGGGAATGCGATGCGCTACATGCTGACCGGCGAACACTGGGGAGCCGAGGAATCGTATCGGATGGGCATCACGCAGCAGATTGCGACAACGCCCGAGGCCGCGCTCGACGCCGGCATTGCGTTCGCCCGCAAGATCGCCGCGTGCGCACCACTATCGATCAGAGCGACGGTAAATTCTGCGCATCAGTACGTCGACGCGGTGGAAGCCGACGCGCTCTCGAAGCTCGGCGCGCAGTACGCCGCGCTGTACCGGACAGAGGACTTCCTCGAGGGTCGGCGCGCCGAGGCCGAAGGGCGCCCGCCGCGGTATCTCGGGAGGTAAGCGACAAGCCTCGGGGCGAGTCTCTGGCGAAAACGGGGCGGCCGCAATATTCGGCATGCCGAGGCAGACCCTGGAGTCGAAGCTCAAGAGGCTCGGGATCAAGCCGTATCATTTCAGAGCCTCCCGAGGCGACTCAATCCATCGCAGAGACAGAATCCCCTACCCGCAAGGTTGAGCGGGGCGTTACCGACTTCGCGCCCGACGGGTTAGTGGTGGGCGCACCGGCATCCCAAGGGCCGAGACGAGGTTGATGTGGCGCTTCAGGGCTGGCCGCCCACGCGGTGGGCGGCCACGTTCAACTTCGAGTTGGACCGCGCGTGATTGCGGCGCACTCGAGAGAAGGCGGTGAGCTGAGGACTAGACCAAGGAGTTCTATGAAGGCGGCACTCATCGCTCGTTACGGCGGCAATGACTTGGTTAAGGTCGCAGACACCGCCGTTCCCCTGTTCGGCTCCATGGATCTGTTGGTTCGAGTACACGCCGCTAGTGTCAATCCGGTGGATGTCAAGACGCGCGATGGGCAGTTGAAGGTGCTGTTGAAATACCGGTTCCCACTGGTGCTTGGCAGTGACCTCGCAGGCGTGGTTTCCGACGTGGGCGCGCAGGTGACGCGCTTCAAGAAAGGCGATGCGATCTACGCGCGCATGGACAAGGACCGCATCGGAACGTTTGCTGAGTTTGCCGTCGTCCGCGAAGGCGCCGCCGCCCTCAAGCCCACCAACGTGACATTCGAAGAGGCCGCCTCATTGCCGTTGGTCGCGCTGACGGCTTGGCAGGCCCTGGTGGAGATTGGACAACTGGGCGCCCGCCAGCGAGTGTTGATTCACGCGGGCAGCGGTGGCGTCGGAAGCGTGGCCATCCAGTTAGCCCGTTACCTGGGCGCGACGGTGTTTACGACCGTCGGGCAACGCAATGTGGAACTGGTGAAGCGTCTGGGCGCGGACGTTGCCATTGACTACCGGAGCACGCGTTTTGAAGACGTGGCCAAAGATTGTGACGTTGTACTGGACAGCGCCGGCGGAGACACGCTGGTGAGGTGTTTCGAGTGCGTGAAGCCTGGCGGCGTAGTGGTGAGCATTGGCAGCACCCCGTCAGCGGCGTTTGCGCGAAGCTGGGGACTCAACCCGATCATAGTCTTGGCGATTAGAGTGATGTCCTGGAAGGCGACGGCCGCAGCGCGAGCCCATCACGCCCGCTACGAGTACCTGTTCATGCGTGCGGACGGAGAACAGCTGAGAGCGATTACGCGGCTGGTAGAGAGCGGCGCGATCAAGCCGCTGGTCGACAAGGTGTTTCCGCTCGAGCACGTGCGTGACGCACTCGCGTATTCCGAGTCGGGGCGCGCGACGGGAAAAGTGGTCATCAAAGTCGTGTAGGAACGGCAGATCTAGGCTGTGTCGAGGTTCGTGACGCCGAGGCTAGCGCCTGGTGGATCGTACGAATCGACTCGGTGTGGCTACCGGCCTCTTACTATTCTTTGCCCTTTCCGTGCCGCAGGCTTCCTACGGGGAGGTGCCTCCCGACCTCGCTGACGCGCTAGTGGTGGGCGCAGCTGGTGGGCGCACCTCAAGTTCACCCGCATGAACATTGAGCTGACTATCCTCGAAAAAAAGATCGAGGAACGTCCCGACATTCTGGCATCTAGGCGCTTTCTGGCCACAATTGATGAACGCGCGGGTCACCAGACGACGGCAGCCGCCTCCGCGGATCGCTACAACACTCAGGAAATCTCACGGCGTTGACACAGGTGGTGGGCGCAGTGGTGGGCGCGCGGAAGTGTTAATCCTAGCGGGCCAAGCCCCGATTTTTTCCGGGAGTCGCGAGGTCCGGTCTTTGCGGGACAATCAGGTGTTTTCGGGACTCGTTCAGTCCGGAAGACCGGACATCGGTCGGCACCGTGGAAGACCAGTGCCGAGCTGCGCGCGCAACGGGATGCGTCGGGTGCCGTGAGGCATCAACGGTAGCGGAAACACGGGTTCAAGTCCCCAACGCACACAGGCGTTTACCCAGACATCGTCTGAACTCTTCGCTTTTTTAAGGGCCGCTTGCACCCGACGACGTTCGGGACGCGTGAAGGCGGGCAACCATCCTGCCACATGGCATGTACCGGACGTGCTCTCCGAGTGAACTACGAACGTGGCGTGCGTCGAAGGGCGGTGCGTCGCGCACGATCGCGAGCAGGTCTTCCTTTGAGCGCTGCGTGAGGAAGTCGGAGACGCTGGGTTAGGCTGCGCGTCTAGGTTTGCAACTCGTCAGCAGCTCGATCAATTCGTCGAGTGTTGCGTTGCCTGCAAGAACAGCCTCCCGCGGCAGTCGTCCCGTTGCTTCCACCGCCTCAATTGCCGCCATCGGGGACAGGCCTCGGGCCGCAACGAGCCAAGCCGCGAGCACGTGACCGGTTCGGCCATTGCCGCCCCAGCAATGGATGACCGCGCGTTCACCGTCCGTGTCGGCGGTGCGCAGGAACGGCAGGATATTTCCTTTGAGCGCTTCCCGTGAGCAGAGATGGTGGTCAGCGACAGGCTCCATGAGAATGCGGGCTGCGCCGAAAAGCTTCTTGTATTCGGCCTCAAGGTTGACCGGGAAGCCGGCCAATTGTTCATCGTCGAGGAGACAACATACACGGGTCACGCCCCGACGATGCATGAAGCTGGCCCACTCCAAGAT
>JBKPDW010000167.1:0-24560 GCA_046728115.1 Acidobacteriota bacterium
GCGTGCACTCTATTGATCTTGATCAGCCGGTGATCTTGATCAGCCCGAACGAACGAGTTGAAGCAGGTTAAGTCGGGTTGCGCAATCCTTGCAATGCGCTCGTGAACCGCGAGCGTTCGTTGTTGTCTGAAACGGCGGCGAATCGGAACCCTTCCAGTGCGTGCTCGCCCCACAGATTGGCGACGGTGAGCAGCAGTTGAAGATCAGCGCGCGCTGCATGGGCCACTGCGGTCTTCGTGAAGACGTCTT
Source organism: Acidobacteriota bacterium (assembly GCA_046728115.1). Classification (GTDB taxonomy): domain Bacteria; phylum Acidobacteriota; class Vicinamibacteria; order Vicinamibacterales; family CAVVIG01; genus CAVSWN01. The sequence goes on from JBKPDW010000167.1 coordinate 250, forward strand.
GCAGCTGCACGTGGCTCAACTGGCTCAGCCGCACCCCGTGCCGGCCAACTTTCAACATGTGGTCCGGGATCGGCGCGCTCGCCACGAGAGCCTTCAAAATTCGCTCTCGCCAGGGCTGCGACAGCCGGGGCACTACTCCACGAAACCACACCGTGCCGAGAAGCTTCCGGACCTCTCGACCATCAATCGGGATCTCGGATTGCGTGCCGTCACGCGCCAAAGCGAGGGCGGCGGCGGCGCCGCGGTTGATAGCGACGGCGAATTCCCAGAGGCTGGCAAACATGGGTTGGGCCATCTCTCTCGTCCCGGCAACCTCGATAGCAGGCACGGACACTTTCGCCGCCGGTGCGCGCGAGATGGCGAGCCCGCCTTCGGCGATCTGAACGGGTTCATCTGTACGGTCGTGAGCGCGGCGAAGGGCTGAAACCTTTTTTTCCAGAGTCCAATCAATGACCAGAGGCGGGTGGTTTCCCGTGTACTCGGCAAACAAGGCGGTGACACCCCATGGCCTGGGCGCGTGCGGCACTCGGGCGTAGAGCGGATTGTACGGGTCATCAACTGCATCGCCCGCCGCAAGAGCCGCGAGTCCGCCTTTGATTCTGGCGTCCACAACGTTCGACCATTCTCCCTGAATACACACCAGCGATGTCCCTACTGGCTTGCTGAACGCGTAGTATGAATTCTGCCAGCAGTCTCGAACCGCATCCTCGACCTGTCTGTCATCCGGATCGTGCGAGGCCGATGGATCGATTTCCGAGAAGCCGATGCGCAGCCTGCCAGAGCCGGCAAACAGCGTGGATATATCAGACGGGTCGACCTGCGACAGATCGGACAGCACATAAATCAGCCCGCGCAACCCTCGGGCGATCGGGAGATTCATGCGCTCCCACACCACGGACTGAGGTTCCGGATGGGTGTCGGCATATCCCTGATCGTTGAGGATTTCGATCAGGCGGATCTGCGCCCTATCGAACTGCTCGATGACGCACAGTGCGTGGTCGAAGCGCCGTTTGTCCACTTCGTGCCGTTCGAACGACGGCCGAACGAAAATCGGGATCACAAGCCGCTTTTGCTCTCGCGCGATTTGAGTGACTGGAAACATCGTGCCGGCGCCGGTACCCTTCCCACCGGTTCCGATCACGATCACGACCGAGTACCCACTCACGAGCGCCTCGACTTCACGCCTCGACTCTTCGAGCGCCTGTCTGGCCACATCGGGGTTATGCCTGGCACCGAGCCGTCCGGTCGTGCGTGGACCTATCAGGAATCTTTCATCAAGCGGTACGTCGGACAGCGAGAACTCGTTCGTGTCCACGAACCGCGTGCTGACCGCACGTCTGAGCCGTTCTGCATACTTCGCATCGGTCTTCTGCGTCACCATCAAGTCACGACGGAACAGCGCCTTCAGCGAGCGAAGAATATTCCCGCCGCCGCCGCCCAAGCTCAATAGGAGAATGCTCACCGTCCACCCCCTGGTGCTGGATCGGCCGTGAACCGACACCGCACGATCACCCATCGTCCTCGACCGAAAAGGCGCTCGCCGACGAACCGCTCGTCGCTCAACACCCGCAATACGCGTCCGACGTCGTACTCGACATTCTTTCTGTGGTCCGACAGGTTGGGATATGTCCGTCCGTCATAGGGCGCGAGCAGAATGTCCAATCGTTGCTGGCGTGGCTTGAACCGCAATCGCGACTCCAGAGCCCGATCGTCAGAGCCCGGGCGCATCAGCGGTCGTTCGAACTCGCGAATGAACCGCTCGCCAAAGATTTTCATGATGTCCACAACGGGTTGTCGGCCGCGCGCGTACGTTGCGAGACGCCATGCGACCAGCATCGCCGCCGACACCAGACAGACTGCCCACCAGACGCCAAAATCGGCTGTCGTGAGCGTTTGGACCAGATCAGGCGATGGCGGTTGCAGCGGTCGTGCGGTTTGAGGCGGCGCTTCTTCCGACGGTCGCTTGACTAGTCCTTCGTCGATGCAGGCGCGCCAGCCAGGAAGAATCCGAGCGTATTGACGCTTCGCGATGGATCTCGACGTTGCCGGGTCGACGATTTGAAACCACTGCTCGCGCCAGTACGCCGCATCACCTGCGAGGTGCAATGCGAGGTGCGCCGCTGTGTCGCCGGGCCGGATCCTGACGCACGTCAACTGCTGGGCGCGCGCCGCCTGCACGCCGCCCGCTACCGTAAGCGCGATTGCAGCCGTACACCGACCGATCCCCTTTTTCACCGGTGACAACTCGCATCTCAACCGTTATCGAATGATCGAAACGCTCTGACCTGCCGCCGTAATCCTGGCGCGACATGTGCGCGAGCAACCGGTGTGCCAGTGTTCATGCGCGGAACCTTCGACTGCGCTCTGGGTCTTCGGGTTTCGCGGCGGCTATGGAGGCTATTGTCCGAACGTGAGGTCGACTTCGCCCAACCGGCAGGACAGCCGGGCCGTTTCACGATCCGCGGCTAATCAGAAGTGGCCCGGGCCTGCTGTAAATTACGCGCGAGGCTGCCCAGATGCAGATGGCGGTTCAGTTCGAGTTCAAGGCCGAGCGCAAGAAGCCCCTTTGGCGACCTGATTCGCCGAATGGCGGGGGCAGTTCGAACGAGCCTGCATTCAACCGGAGATCGTAGCCTCCTTCAACGATAGTCCTGGCGGGATCACGAAAACATCCGCGGTCGAACGAGCCATCAAGAAGTACGCACACCTGGCCCGCTTCGAACGCAACGAGGCTCCTTTGCAAGTCATCCCGTCGATACGTGCGCCGCGAGATCTTCGGTGCGCCCCGCATCTTGCGACCTCCGTGAGGGCTGTCGTCTAGCGCGAAGCTCACCGCTTTCGACTATACTGCGGCCGTTCCCGTTCAAGGGCTACCGCCATTCGTCCAACCTCCATCACCGACCTTCAGCAGCGGCTCGCGGAACAGCAGTATGTCGCGGATCGCGGCCTGGCCGTGTCGGTTTTCCTCGCGCTTCGGCTGAAACGGCCGCTCTTTCTCGAGGGCGAGGCGGGCGTCGGCAAGACCGCGCTCGCCGCCGCGGTGGCCGCCGCGCTCGACGCGGACCTGATTCGTCTGCAGTGCTACGAGGGCCTCGACGTGCAGCACGCGCTGTACGAGTGGGATTACCCGCGCCAGCTGCTCGAGCTGCGCATTCTGGACGCCACGCACGCGCTCGATCGCCAGGGCGCGCACCGCGAGCTGTACAGCGACGCCTTCCTCATCAAGCGTCCGCTGCTGCAGGCCATCGATCCGCAGCGCACGCGGCCCGTGGTGCTGCTCATCGACGAGATCGATCGCGCCGACGAGGAGTTCGAGGGCTTCCTGCTCGAGATGCTCGCGGAATTCCAGGTGACCGTACCCGAGCTGGGCACCATCCGCGCGGCGACGCCGCCGCTCGTCGTCGTCACGTCGAACCGGACGCGCGAGGTGCACGATGCCCTGAAACGCCGCTGCCTCTATCAGTGGATCGAGTACCCGTCGTTCGAGAAGGAGCTCGCGATCGTGCGTGCGCGTGCGCCGCAGGCCTCGGCGCGCCTCGCCGAGCAGGTGACGGCGGCCGTCCAGGCGCTGCGAACCGCCGATCTGTACAAGACACCCGGCGTGTCGGAAACCATCGACTGGGTGAACGCACTGGTGGCGCTCGATCGCGAGATGCTCGACGCGAAAACCGTCGAAGACACGCTCGGCGTCGTCCTCAAGGCGAAGGAAGATCTGGAAGCGCTGCGCGGGCGGAAGATCGCGGAGCTGCTCGATCGAGCGATCGATGCTCGCGCTCCTCGATAACCTGCTGCTCTTCGGGCGGCTGCTGCGCGGCGCCGGCATCGACGCCCATCACGGGCGGCTGCTCGATCTCGCCGAGGCGCTCGGCCACGTGGACCTCGGCGCCCGCGACGACGTGTACCACACGTGCCGCGCGCTGCTCGTGCATCGTCAGGACCAGATCGCGACCTTCGACCGCGCGTTTGCCGCGTTCTGGCGCGCGCAGCACGCGGGCGGCGCGTCCGGTTCGCCTCGATCCGAGGCGGCGCAGCGGTCGGCGGTCGAAATCGACGAGGTTCTGGCGCCCGACGACGTCGCGCCGGATGCGGATGCCGGCGACGGCGGACAGCCGGCGGCGAACGTCGTGCAGACGTGGAGCGACGTCGAGCAGCTCGCCGACAAGGACTTCGCCGCGTTCACCGACGCCGAGCTCGCCGCGGCAACCGCGGCATTGTCACGGCTGACGTGGACCCCCGGCGTGCGCCGCACGCGCCGGTGGGTCCGCGGGCGCGGCCCACGCGTGGATTTCCGGCGGACGATCGCCGACAGCCTGCGCACCGGCGGCGACCTCGCGGCGCTCGCACGGCGGAGGGTCCGCGAGCACCCGCGCGGCCTCGTGCTCCTGTGCGACGTCAGCGGATCAATGGAGCGCTACTCGCGCATGCTGCTGCACTTCGCGCACTCGGTGACCGCGCGCCATCACCACGTTGAAGCATTTCTGTTTTCCACCGAGCTCACGCGGGTGACCAGGGAGCTTCGCGCGTCGCGGACCAACGACGCAGTCGCCGCCATCTCGCGCGCCGTGCACGACTGGTCGGGCGGGACGCGCATCGGCGCCGCCGTGAAAACCTTTCACAAGCAGTGGGGCCGCCGCGCGCTGCGCCGAAACCCCATCGTGCTGCTGATCTCCGACGGCTGGGACCGCGGCGACACGGCCGAGCTCCGCAATGCAATCGCGCGACTGCAGCGCAACTGTCATCGCCTGGTCTGGCTGTGCCCGCTCGCTGGCACAACCGGCTACGCGCCGCTCACGCGGGGACTGCAGGCGGCGCTGCCGTTCGTCGACGATTTCCTGCCGGCGCGGACGCTCAACGATCTTGCCGACGTGGCGATACTCTTGAACGCCCTCGCGTGACACGGCGGATCTGCCGCTTTTACGCGAAGCGTCAGGCGAGCGTTCGCGCTCGGCGCGCGCCGGAAAGCTGTCCTCCCTGTCGGCGCCCGCCCCCGGGCTGAAGCCTTGTCACACTCGGCTGAAGCCTACAAGCTACGTCGCGCGCGACAGGGCGAGCCCGAGCGCGCGCCGCGTGAACACCGGCACCATCGCGCGCCGGTATTCCTCGCTCGCGTGGATGTCGGCGTTCACCTCGGCAAGCCCGGCGCCAGCGCCGCGCGCCGCCGCTTCGATGCTGCTCTTCGAGAGCGGTTTGCCCGCGAGCGCCGTCTCGACCTCGGTCAGACGCGTCGCATGCCAGGCTGCGCCGGTAAGTCCGACGCGCGCCGACTCAATCGTCCCGCCCTTGACGTCGAGCGCGGCCGCGACGCCGACAATCGCAAAGCGCGAGGCGCGCTGGTGCAGCTTCGCGTAGCCAGCCGCCTTCACCGGGGCAAACCGCACGCTCACGATTACTTCGTCGTCCGCGAGATCGACCGTGAACAGGCCTTTGAAGAAGCTCGAGGCTTTCACCACGCGCGGGCCGCCGGCGCCAACCACGTGAATGTCGGCGTCGAGCGCGAGCATCGCCGCGGGATAATCGGCGGCCGGATCGGCGTGGGCGAGGCTGCCGCCGATCGTGCCGCGATTGCGCACCTGTGAATCGCCGATTACTGCGGCCGTCTCCGCCAGCATCGGACACGCCTGCTCTACGAGGTTGGAAGTAGCGACGTCGTGGTGAACCGTGCAGGCGCCGATCTCGATCGCGGCGCCCTGCTGCCGGATGCCCGACAGCCCCGGTATGCGCGAGATGTCGATCAGCATGGCCGGTTCGCTGAGCCGAAGCTTCATCATCGGAACGAGGCTGTGGCCGCCGGCGAGCAGCTTGGCGTGCCCGCCCGCTGCGCGCAGCTTCGCAATCGCATCCTCGACCGACGTTGCCCGGCTGTAGTCGAATGCCGCCGGAATCACGATCGGCCTCCCTGGATGATGCGCCACAGCTTCTCGGGCCGCAGCATCATGTCGATGTGCTTCACGCCGAACTCGCTCAACGCGTCGACCGCGGCCGAGACGACACACGGCGTCGAGCCCAGCGTGCCCGCCTCGCCCACGCCCTTGGCGCCGAACGGATTCACGGGCGTCGGCGTCACCGTCGCGGCCAGCTCGAACCGCGGCAGATCGCTGGCGCGCGGAATGGCATAGTCCATCAGCGAGCCGGTCACCAGCTGGCCGTCCTCGTTGTACACGGCCTCCTCGATCATCGCCTGCCCGATGCCCTGCGCGAGGCCGCCGTGGATCTGGCCCTCGACGATCAACGGGTTGATCAGATGGCCGGCATCGTCGACGGCAATCAGCTTGAGGAGCGTCGGCTCGCCGGTCTCGCGATCGATCTCGATCATCGAGATATGGCAGCCGAACGGATAGGTGTTGTTGGTCGGCTCGAAGAAGGCCTCGTCGCTCAGGCCCGGTTCGAGGCCGGCTGGCAGCGGCACGGGCACGTAGGCGTACGCGGCCACCTCGCCGAACGACTTGCCCGACGCCGGCGATCCCTTCACCGAGATCCGGCCGTTCTCGAACACGAGATCGTCCTCGTGGGCCTCGAGCAGCGCGGCGGCGAACTTCGCCATCTTCGCCTTCACCTTGGCGCCCGCCATGTGTATCGCTGTCCCGCCCACCGCCTGCGAGCGGCTGCCGAAGGTGCCGATGCCCTGCTTCACCACGCCGGTGTCGCCGTGGAGGATCGTCACGTGCTCCAAGGGGACGCCGAACTGATCCGCCAGCATCTGCGCGAACGTCGTCTCGTTGCCCTGGCCGTGGGGCGACGCGCCGGTCCCGGCTGAGATTCGACCGTCGCGCTCGATCGTCACCTGCGCATGCTCCCAGCCGCCTGTCGGCAGCGACGCGGAGGGACCGATGCCGCACACCTCGACATACATCGACAGGCCGAGCCCGACGAGCCGGCCTTGCTTGCGCGCGGCATCGCGCTCCGCTTTGAGCGCGTCCCACCCGGCGGTCTGCAGCGCCAGATTCAACGCCTTTTCGTAATCGCCCGAGTCGTACACAGCGCCCGTCTGCGTGGCGAACGGGAATTGGTTCGGCTGGATGAAATTCTTCCGCCGCACGTCGGCCGGATCCATCTTCAGCTCGCTCGCGAGCATGTCCATCGCGCGTTCGACGAAGTAGGTCGCTTCCGGCCGGCCAGCACCGCGATACGCATCGGTCGGCGTCTTGTTGGTGAAGACCTCGGTCAGAGTCGTCCTGATCGCCGGGATCTGGTAGGTGGCGTTCGCCATCATCATCGTCAGCGTAGGGATGGCGGCGGTGAGCAGCATGTTGTACGCGCCGATGTCGGCGATGAGCCGCATCTTCAGGCCCAACACCGTACCGTCGCGCATGGCCGCGAGATCGAGATAGCACAAGATATCGCGGCCGTGCGTCGTCGCGACGAATGACTCCGACCGATCCTCGTTCCACTTCACTGGAATGCCGAGGCGTTTGGACACCGCCGAGACGACGTATTCCTCGCCGTAGATGTTGATCTTCGCGCCGAAGGCGCCGCCGACCTCTGGCGCGATCGCGCGGACCTGATCCTGGCCGAGACCGTTGAGCGCCGCGATGAAGGTTCGCAGGATGTGCGGGTTCTGCGTCGACGACCAGATGGTCATCGCGCCTTTGCCCGCTTCCCAGTGTGCGACCACGCCGCGCGGCTCCATCATCGTCGGCACGAGGCGCTGATTCATCATCCGCTGCGAGATGACGACTTCAGCCTTCGCGAACGCCTCGTTGATCGCCGTGTCGTCGACCTTTCCGTCGGCGCTCACCCCGGTCCCGCTGGGCACCAAGGGCACGGCGAGGTTGTTGGCGAAGTCGGGATGGATGACGGTCGGCTTCCCCGTCATCGCCTGCTCCAGATCGACGACCGCAGGCAGCGGATCATAGGTGACGTCGATGGCGTCCGCAGCATCGCGGGCGATGTAGCGATCGCGGGCGACGACCACAGCGACCGGTTCACCGACGAACCGCACAGTGTCCACGGCAACAGCCCGATGTTCCGGCGATGGAAACGGCGTCCCGATCGGCATCGGCGCGAGAAACTCGGCGATCTGGCGGCCCGTGAAGACCGCCTCGACACCTTCCATCGCTGTCGCCGGGCTGGTGTCGATCGATCTGATCCGCCCGTGGGCGATGTCGCTGCGCTTGAAGGCGAGATGCTGCATGCCGACGAGGGCGATGTCGTCGACGTAGGTGGCGCGTCCCTGGATGAGCCGCGGATCTTCGCGCCGTTTGACGCGTTGACCCACGAGTTTGGGCAACACAGGAGTCGCAGGCATGGTCACCTCGCGTTGGCGGCGTGCTGGATGGCGTTGACGATGTGCTGGTAGCCCGTGCAGCGGCAGAGATTGCCGTCGAGGCCGTCGCGGATCGCGCGCTCCGATGGCGACGGATTGTCTTTCAGCAGCGTGATCGCCTGCATGATCATGCCCGGCGTGCAGAAGCCGCATTGCAGGCCGTGCTCCTCCCAGAACGCTGTCTGCAGCGGATGCAGCCGGTCGCCCGTGGCGATCCCCTCGATGGTGGTTACCTCGGAGCCGTCGGCCTGCACCGCGAACATCGTGCACGACTTTGCGCTGCGGCCGTCGATTAGGACCGTGCAGGCGCCGCACTGGCTGGTATCGCAGCCGATGTGCGTGCCCGTGAGACGCAGCTGCTCGCGGAGGAAGTGCACGAGCAGCATGCGCGGATCAACGGTGGCTTTGCGCACCCTGCCGTTGACTGTCACTGAGATCTGGGGCATCGATCGTCCTCCCGTATGCGGAGCGCCCCATAGCCTATCCCAAAGCTGAGCGGTGGGATGACGCTTTCTGCGCTGGTCACGCCGAGGTCTGCTGACAATGCGCCGAGCATTGTTTCCTGTCAGGATTCATTCTGAGCTCGCCGGCCCCTCCTGTGGGACTCTGGTTCCCGGTGACGTGTTATCGTTGCTGGCAGCTGGGGACGTGCAAGATTTGAGCGGTTCTTCGATTGGAGGCCCGTATGAAACACATTGCCCGAATCATCCTTGTGGTCATGGCGGTTTCGACGAGCGCGTTGGCACAGGGAGGGCGCGGCGCGCCGGCTCCGCCCGCGCCGCTGGAGCCGGGGGCGTCGCAGGCCGATGTCGACAAGGCCGTGCTCGCGCTGCCCGAAAACCTGCGCAACCAGGCGATGGTCATCAAGTGGAAACCCGACTTCACCTACGACACGCTCAGGAAAGGCGCGAACGGACTGGCCTGCTACGACCGCTCGGGCTTTCCTTTGCAGCAGCCGTTCTCGATTGAGTGCACCAGCGCCGCCAACCTGGATCGGCAGGCGCAGAACCTGAAGGCCGAAGCACTCGGTGACAGGACCAAGACGCAGGCGATGCTCAACGACCAGGAAGCGAACGGAACCCGCGTAAAGCCCGCGTTCGGCTCGGTGTGGTATCACCTGGCGGGTGCCGATCGAGAGCATGCTCGCGCGCACATGACGATCGCCGTGCCGGGCGCCACGGCGCAATCACTCGGGCTGCCGGACAAACCCACGCAGAATGGCATATGGATCATGAATGCGGGTACGTCGACGGCTCACCTCATGATCCCCGGCGAGTAAGCGGCCGCATGAAACATCTGGGCTGGAGTCTGCTTGCTGTCGGTGCGCTTTCCGCAGCTCCCGGCAAGCACACGTTCACCGGCATCATTACGGACGACGTGTGCGGGAAGGCCGGTCATTCCCAAATGCGAATGGGGCCGACCGATGCCGAATGCACCATTGCCTGCATCGGTGCTCACGGTGCCATGTACGTGCTGTACGACGGCAAGGAGCTCTACACGTTGAACGACCAGCGGACGCCGGAACAATTTGCGGCTCAGAGAGTGAGGGTCACAGGGACCCTGGACGCCAAGACCAGGACGATCCAGGTGGAGTCGATTCGCACAGCAAAATAAGCCACTTTCACACACCACGCGGATTGGGCGGCGCGGGCCGCGGGCGTGGCCGCCGTCTCAATACTGGATCTTCGCCAAACAGGGTCATGGGACTACGGTTGTCAGACAATTCTCTGATGAATCCGGACCTCGTCCGCTGGACGCAGAATCGCTGTGAAGGCAAGCCGGAGCCGTGTGGTTGTCAGCGGAGGACCTTCCCAAACTCGGAAGAACGACGGGCGACGACCTGACTGCTTGGCTCAGACTGCGATAGTGGGATGCTGCGGCTCGGGCTGCCGCGGTGCGAGTCGAACGCGCATCCCGCAAAAGCATTCGTCTCGAATCGGTGGTTCACGGCGAAGTGCGGCACGTACTCGTCCATCGCGTCCGCGAGCGGTCGAATCATTCTCGACGGGGTCCGCGCGGCGGGCTCGAAGAGAAAAGCTGTTCCGCCGACGCAATAGACGACCCACGCATGCTGGCGATCGATCTCCGGTCGATCGCCGCCAATCACGCGGCCCACGCAGAACTCGGCGTCGATGCCGATCTCCGCCAGCTTACGCCACGCCCACAGCGCAAAGTCTTCGCAATCGCCCCGCCTGCGTTCTTCGAAGCTGCGAGGATGCTGCCAGACGTCCCGCTCGTGAAACAACTCGACGTCGGTAACGTATTCGCAGGTCTGCAGCCATGCCACGATGTCGTCGATCGATGTCACGCGCACGCAGCTCTCGCCTTCGAAGTACTCGGCGAACGGCTGCCTGGAGCCCGGGCCGAACGCGCGCGCCGGCACCGGCATCGGCAGGCGGTCCCAAGGCGACTCGCGCCCGGCAAGACGCGCAGCGAGACGGATGATCGGTGAAAGAAGCCGGCGGAGCGACCCTCCGGCTGATGACGCCGGCACGTTGGATCCTGACGCAAATTCTAGCGCAATCGTTCAAACGCGCATGCCGGCCCGCCGCATATGATTCCCATCGTGAGTCACGGCCGAGTGCGACTGGCCTCCGCTCTCATTGCGGCTCTGCCTCTTTTCCGACTGAATGGACAGAGCTTCTGGTACGACGAGCTATTCACCGTCTGGGTGGCGCGCCACACGTCCCTCCAAGTGATCCACGAAGCATCCGTCGACGGCTATACGCCGCCTCTTTACTACCTCCTGGTGGGCGCTCTCTGGAGGCTTGGGCTGCGAACGGAGAGCTTGAGAGTTCTGAGCGTTCTGGGCGGAGCCGTTTGTCTTTTCTTCCTGGGTCGCCTGGCCACACGACTCGGGGGCCCCTCCGCCGGCCGGACGGCCTGGGTTCTCGCTGGGCTGTCTCCGTTTCTCGTGTCGCTTTCTCAAGAGCTGCGTCCCTACACCTGCTTCTTGGCCTGCGCCCTCGCCGCTGCGGACGTGTTCCTCACCTGGTGGACCAAGCCGAGTTGGCGCTGCGCAACGGCGTGGGGTGCTCTCCTCGTCTCGGCTGCCGGGTTTTCATACCTGAGTTTGGCGCTTGTGCCGGTGGCCCTCGCCGCCTCGATCGCGTCACGCTCGCAAAAACAAGCTCTGTGGGTCGCGGGCGCCGCGACGACCCTGGCTCTCGTCCTGTCCATTCCCGGCCTCGCGAAAGGGACCGAGCTGGTCGGAGATCGACACGAGGCGGGACAGTTGAAGATCGAGACCCGCTGGAAGTATCCGCTGGCGCGCCTCGCGCTCGGCCATGGCGTACGCATGCCTCCCCTCGCGAGCGGTCGCGACCGCCGTCTCACAACAGCCTCAGAGCTGGCCGTGGGATCCGTTCTCGTCCTGGCGCTGGTGAGGCTTTGGCGCGATCGCGACAAGGCGGTTGCGCTGGCCCTTGGCGCGTTTGTGTTCGCTCTGGCCGCGGTTTGGGTCGCCGATGCGGTAACCGGTATCGGCGTGACGACGCGATATCTCGCGCTCGCCTTCCCGCCCTTCGTGCTGGTCGTCGCGCTCACCGCCATCCGGTCGAGAGTCGCGAAGCCGTTTGTCGGCGTTCTTCTCGCGCTGCAGCTCGTCGGCCTTGGCCAATACCTGTTCGTTCGGGACTACTTCCGGGACGACTGGCGGGCGCTCACCTCACGTCTCACGCAGTTGACCCAACGGGACGATCTGGTTTGGGGCTTTCCCCTTCATCATCTCGAAGTGGCGGCGCGATTCTATGCGCCCGACCTCGCCGTCGGTGGAGGCTACGTGGGCAGGCGCGGCATTCCGTATTTCATCAAGTCGGGACAGCGATGGAAGGGCTACGGGCTTGCAGGTGAGCTCGAGCGCGCGGACGATCTCCCTGCCGAGGTCTCACGTCGAACGGCAGGCCGTCGAGTGTTGCTGGTCACGTACGAGGATAACGATTGGCACGGCGACACGAGGCCACTCGTCGAATCTCTCGGATCCCGAGGGTCGATGGAGGCCGAGCGCTTCCCGGGCCGCGAGGTGCTCGTCCTGAGGGTTTATCCACGCCAGTGACTGCCCGCGCAGCTCCCAATCCAATTCCGGGAACACAGAAGAAGCTGTGGATGGCGCGAGCGAACGCGTCGGTCGCGAGCTCCAGCTCGCCAACCCTGGCGAGCGCGCGCGATGTAGTAAACCTCGCCGTCTGGAAAGTCCTCGTCGAAGAACTCGAGAACAGTGTGGTCCACGAGGCCGCGATCCCGTCACGGCCGCGAACGTCGCCGAACACCGGGCTCACGGTCACGGCCTCTTCGGCATACAAGCTGGCCATGCGTGCCGGATCGCGACTGGCGGCGGCCTCGACGAGCTGCCGCACCAGGGCGAGCGCATCTTCGCGCCACAGCGGACGGGAGGATCTGCGGAGCGGCGATGGTAGCATGCGCATTCTTCCATGACTTGCACCGACGCGACACCAGCGCCATCACTTTCGGCGGATGTCATCGGCGGGGTGACGACCTTCTTCACTATGGCGTACATCGTGGTCGTGAATCCCGCGATTCTCGCGACGCCCGGGACTGGAATGCCGTTCTCGGGCGTGATGACGGCGACGGTGCTCGTCGCCGCCACCATGACATTGCTGATGGGTTTGTACGCGCGGCTGCCGTTCGCCGTCGCGCCCGGCATGGGGCTGAACGCGTTCTTCGCGTTCACCATTGTGCTGCAGGCCAAGGTGCCCTGGCAGACCGCGCTCGGCATCGTCTTCTGGGCGGGCGTACTGTTCGTCGCCGTGTCGGCGACGCCGGTGCGCGAGCGCATCGCACTGGCGATTCCCGCGTCGCTGCAGGCCGCAGTTGCCGCGGGCATCGGGCTGCTGCTGACGTTCATCGGGCTGCGCAACGCCGGACTCGTTGTCGGCGATCCAGCCACGCTGGTGCGCATGGGTGCGCTGGATTACCGCTCGGCATTCCTGCTGATCGGCATGACGATCGCCGTGGCGTTGACGCGACGAAGCAACCCACTGGCCTTTCTCTCGGCAATCTTCGTCGTGACGGCGCTCGCGTGGGCCTTCGGTTACGCGAAACCGCCCGAACACTACGTCAGCGCGCCGGATTTTTCCTCCGCCTTGCTGGCGCTCGACGTTCGCGGGGCGTTGAAGCTCGCACTTCTGCCGACGATCTTCGCGATCCTGTTCACCGATTTGTTCGACTCGCTCTCGACGTTCATCGGCGTCGCCGGGGCCGCGGGCCTGACCGATGCCGACGGCCGTCCCATCAATCTGCGCCGCGGCCTTATCGTCGACGCGATTGCCACGCTCACCTCGGGCCTGGCGGGCACGTCGCCAGGGACCGCTTACGTCGAGAGCATCGCCGGCATTCGAATGGGCGGCCGCACCGGACGCGCATCCGTCATCACGGCGCTGTGTTTTCTGCCGTGCTTTTTTCTCGGCCCGCTGGCGGCGGCCGTTCCCGGATACGCGACGGCGGCTGTGCTGATGCTGGTCGGCGTGTCGATGTTCCAGTCCGTCTCGAAAATCGATTTCGCGTCGATCGAGGACGCGCTGCCAGCATTCGTCACGGTGGTGTTGATCCCGCTGACGCTGTCGATCACACAGGGCATCCTGTGGGGCTTCCTGCTGCACGCGCTGCTCTACACGATCGCGGGCCGGTGGCGCGAAATCGGCTCGACCCTGCGGATCCTGTCGGTTCTGTCAGCAGGCTTGCTCTGGCTGGGACATTAGAGAGCGTTTTCAGATCTGTGTGGCACGCGGCGATGGCTGTCAGTTTAGTACCTCGTGCTTCGTGCCTGGTCCGTCCGCGAGTCCAGGCTCCACAGTCCCGGTCCCCATTGTCGCGAAGTTGTTCTCAATCGACCAGCGGGGAAACGAGGTGTATGTGGCGACGTGCAGGCTCACGTTCCGAATGCACGTGACGTATCCGTAGCTCGGAGAAACACGGCTAGCGTCAGCGCGCCCTGCGCGATCAGCATGGAGCCCAGGACCAACGCGTAGCCTTCGAAGTGCGCGCTGGCGAGCGTGGCGCGGACCATCCAGACGCCAACCGCCGCCAGCAGCGCACCACCGGCGAGAACGGCATATCGCAGCGATGGAGATGGCCTTGCCCGCAAGCCCGCCAGCGTGAGGACACCCTGCGCGACGAAGATGGATGCGAGCGTGAACCAGACCGGATAGTTCGCGCGCGGCGGGCGGAGCACGACCAGCGACACGGTCAGATAGGCCACCGCCAGCAGGGTCAGCAGACACATCGCGCCCAGAGCCTTTCTCATGGCCGTCATTGTAGCCATTCACACTTTGCGTTGTAAAGTTGATTGGCGCCCAGGCGCCGAGTTCGGCCTGTCACAGATCGGAGCGGTCGCGCGTCTTGGTACCGGCGCTGGTCTCCTTGGATCTGTGTGCCAACACGCCACAAGTGGCGATGCCCGTTCACTACGTGTTCGGCGAGCGAGACGTGACCTCTGCGGCCGTCGTGAAGGAACCGCCTACGACGGTGGCCACCCCGCTGAGCACGGTCACCGTCGTCCCGGATGCTGGCCACATGGTGTATTTCGAGCGGCCGTGCGATCGATTGCTGCAAGCGTCACAACGCGATGCGCTCGTCGAGCAACTCGGTGGTCCAGGACGCACGAACCTTGCCGATGCCTGCCCGCGTACGCTCAATGGAATATGGGCACGGCGCCGCCGAGAATTCAGAGGCGTGCGGAATACTCCTCGTCGACTTGCGGAATAACGCCGTCGACGTGCCGGATTTCCGGCAACGTGGCGCGCTAGCGGCTTTCGGGCGCGAAGATTCATCTGCAGCGCCACGTCAATCGCGGGTGTTCGGGGACGCTCTGTCATCGGCGGCTGGGTACCGGCGATGCAGAGGAGTTCCTCGGTCGCCGTCTTGTGTGCGGGTCGTCGGGGAGGTGAAAGATGTTACGGAAGGTCTTGCTCGTCAGCGGGATTCTCTCGTCGCTGTTGTATGCAGCGATGACTGTCATCATCGCGATGCAAGGGGAAGGCTACAGCTCCGCGTCGCAGGTGATCAGCGAGCTGTCCGCGATCGGCGCTCCAACCAGATGGCTTTGGCTCCTGCCTGGCGCGGTCTACACCGTGCTGGTGACCGCCTTCGGATGGGGCGTCTGGAAATCGGCCGATCGCAATCGCTCTTTGCGCATCGTCGGGGGCTTGATCATCGCCTACGGTTCCCTCGGCATTCTCTGGCCGTTTGCCCCGATGCACCTCCGCGAAGCGGTGGCGGCAGGCGGAAGCACGCTGAGCGATACGATGCACGTCGTATTGAGCAGTGTGACTGTTTTCCTCATGCTGCTCGCGATTGGTTGCGGGGCTGCGGCGCTTGGAAAGCGGTTTCGCCTTTACTCGGTTGCGACCCTGGTGATCCTCCTCGCGTTTGGCGGGTTGACCTTTTGGGAGGCCCCTCGGCTCGCGGCCAATCTGCCGACGCCGTGGATAGGGGTGTGGGAGCGCATCAATGTCGGCGTGTTCCTGCTCTGGGTCGTCGTGCTTGCGACCGCACTGTTGCGGGCCCGGGGCACCGGGGCCATCACCGCGTGCGTGGATATCGTGGCACCACATGCCGTAGAGGGACACGTCAGTCGTGGCTTTGAAACGGTGCGCGAGGCGTTTGCCGACAACTTCGCTCGACGCCGGGAACTGGGCGGCGCGTGTTGCGCGTATCAGCGCGGCGAGAAAGTCGTCGATCTCTGGGGCGGCATTCGAAACAAGCAAAGCGGAGAGTCCTGGGAGCAGAACACGATGGTTGTCGTCCATTCGGCCACCAAGGGTCTCGCCGCGATGACCCTCGCGATCGCCCACTCGCGGGGCTGGCTCGACTACGACGAACGGGTATGCGCGTACTGGCCGGAGTTCGCGCAGCAGGGCAAGGAGCGCATCACCGTCCGCCAGCTACTGGCGCATCAGGCGGGGCTCTTCGCGATCAACGAGCCCGTCGATCGGAGCATCCTCGCCGATCTCGATCGCCTGGCGGTCGTCCTGGCGCGCCAGAAACCTGCGTGGGAGCCTGGCACGCGGCAGGCGTATCACGCGCTGACCCTCGGATTTTATGAGGGCGAGCTGCTGCGACGTGTCGATCCCCGGCATCGCAGCCTGGGACAATTCTTCCAGGACGAGATCGCCTCGCCGCTCGGGCTGGACCTGTACCTCCGCCTGCCTGATGCGATCCCGAACTCTCGCCTCGCAACCATCGCGCCGCCCGGTCGGATGGAGATGCTCCTCCGCTTCCCCTTTCGCTTCACGCTGGAGGCGATGAATCCACGCTCGAACATCTACCGGGCGCTCGTGATCAATCCCGGGACGGCGGTGTACCTCGACGAGCAGCGCGTCTACGCGCGCAATCTCGAGGTGCCATCCGGCAATGCCGTCGGTACGGCTCGGGCCATCGCGTGCGCGTACAGCGTTTTCGCCACCGGCGGACGCGAGCTGGGTTTACGGCGAGAGACGCTCGACTTGCTGGCCGCGCCCGCGATTCCCCCGACACGCGGGTGCTACGACGAGTGCCTGAAGGCCGAGGTGCAGTTCTCGCTGGGCTTCATGAAGCCGAGCGCGGTGTGGCCGTTCGGCAGTCCGTCTTCCTTTGGGGCACCGGGATCCGGCGGCTCGCTTGGCTTTGCCGATCCGGCGACTGGCGTCGGCTACGCCTACGTGACGAGCCAGATGGGAACGACGCTGACCGGAGACCCCCGGGACGTAGCGCTCGGAGAGGCACTTTATTCCGCTCTTCCAAGGGCTTCGTCAGGCGTGTCGCCTGTTGCGGCCTGACGGTTGGTCTCCGACGCGTGCCTGCACGATGCGATGGAGGAGGTCATCCCCATCGGCGGGTAACATCGCCGACCGAGCGCGTTACGGAGGCGCCAGGCATTTCCTGCCGCGCGAAAAGGCCGGAGCCCGTGGCCGCGGCGATCCTGGACGCGCTCGACGCGACGCGAGCCCGTTAGGTCGCGGCATGAGCGCGGCGCGAGAGAGCGTGGTTCTTGATCGGCAGATCGCGCACGCGTACGCCCGTCGCCGCGAAGACGGCATTGGCGACGGCGGCGGCGATCGGCGGCACGCACGGCTCACCCAGCCCGCCCAGACGCGCATTCGAGCGGATGAACTCCACGCGGATCTGCGGCGCATCCGCAAGGTGAATCATCTGATGATCGTTGAAGTTGCGCTGAACGACCCGGCCCTGCGCGATGGTGATTTCGCCGAGGAGCGCGGCGGAGAGGCCGAAGATGATCCCGCCCTCTGCCTGCGCGGCCGCGCTGTCGGTGTTGACGACATCGCCGCAATCGACCGCCGCGAAGACGGATCGCACGCGAAGCTTTCCCTCCGGAGACACGGCGACATGCGCCACCTCGGCGACGATGGTGCCGAAGCATTCGGTGAGGGCAATGCCGCGCCCCTCGCCCTCGGGCACCGGCGTGCTCCAATCGGCCATCGCCGCCGCCGTATCGAGCGCGGCACGGAAGCGGGGTTGATCGCTCAGCAGATCGCGGCGGAAGCGATAGGGATCCTTCTTCGCCGCATGCGCCAGCTCGTCGATGAACGATTCCTTGAAGAATCCGTGCTGTGAATTGAGCACCGATCGCCACGGGCCCGTCCGAATAGGATGCGCGGCGTCACCGCTCTTCGCGCTCTTCTCGCGGATGGCGTACGGCATGAAGACAGACTCGGCGTCGCCGCCGCCGGCATAGCGCGACCGCACGGAAATCGGCGCGCCGCTCGCATCCAGCCCTCCGGCGAATCGCGCCATCGCGGCAGGACGGTAGTAGTCGTGCTGAATGTCGGTCTCCCGCGTCCAGACCATCTTCACCGGTACCGGCGACATCGCTTTCGCGATGCGCGCGCCGAGATCGATGTAGTCGAGATTGCCCGGCAGTCGACGTCCGAAGCCGCCGCCAAGGAGAAGGTTGGTGAATCGCACGTCCTCGGGCGCAAGTCCGAGCGCTTTCGCGGCGGTGGCGCGGCCGTTGAGCGGATCCTGCACGCCCGCCCAGACCTCCGCGCGATTTCCCTCGACGCGCGCGGTGCAACACATGGGCTCCATCGTCGCGTGCGCGAGGAAGGGAACGCGATAGTCGGCCTTCACGACGGTCGCCGCTCCGGATGGCATGTCGGGCGCGGCGCCGAGCGACGCGTCGAACGCCGCGAAGATGGATGCGCTCGACACACTGCCGTGACCTGCATCATCGAACTCGGGTTTGAGCGACGCCAGCGCCCTGCGCGCATGCCAGAAGGTGTCGGCCACGACCGCGACCGCCTCCTTCAGCCGGACGACGCGCTTCACGCCCGGTATGGCTTCTGCGGGAGCGCTGTCGACCGAGACGAGCGTGCCCCCGTAGACAGGCGCGATCTCGGCGGCGGCATAGAGCATGCCCGGCACCGTGAAGTCGATGCCGTAGATCGCGCGGCCGTCGACCTTCGATGGAATGTCGGCGCGGGGCCGGGCGGTCCGCCGGATCGTGTAGTCGTCCGGTTGCTTCAGCGCGGGCCGCGACGGAACCGGCAGTTTCGCGGCCGCCGGGGCGAGCTCCCCGAATGTGGCGCTCTGTCCTGACGCCCGGTGGGTGACGCGCGAGCCCTGCGCGCTGCAGTCCGACACGCTCACGCCAAACCGCTGCGCGGCCGCGGCGATGAGCATCTCACGGGCGGCCGCGCCCGCGACCGACATGCCGTACACGCCGGTGCCCCGCACAGCGGTCGATCCGCCGGTGACCTGCAGGCCATACCATCGCGCGATACGATACGTGCCGTAGTCGAACCCGCGCACGAGCGCCGCCGGAATCTCGCCGCCGGTAAATGCGCGGACAATATATTCGTTCGCGTAGGCGGCGAGCGCCGGAGCTTCCGCGACGCGCACGAGCGCCCAGTCGGCCCCCATCTCCTCCGCCGCCATCATCGCGAGCGCCGTCTGCGATCCCTGGCCCATTTCGCAGTGCGGCACGAGAACGGTGACGAGATTGTCCGGAGTCACGGTAATCCAGGTGTTGAGCTCGCCCGCGTCGAGGCCGCGATCGGAGCCGACGCCGAGGCGGTTGGGCGCGAGCACGACACCTGCGACGCCGAGCACGAAGCCGCCGCCGAGCACCGTGCCGGCGCCGATGAAAGCCCGCCGCGTCCACGTCCGCATGCCGACGTCCTTACTCGTGCGCGAGGGCATGGATGGCCCGGCGCACCCGCACGAACGTGCCGCAGCGACAGATGTTGGTAATGGCGGCGTCAACCTCGTCGTCGGTCGGGTGCGGGTGCTCGTCGAGCAGCGCGCAGACAGCCATGATGATTCCCGACTGACAGAAGCCGCATTGCGGCACCTGATGATCGATCCACGCCTGCTGGACCGGATGGAGCGTTCCGCCCCGGGCCAGACCCTCGATGGTGGTCACGGCGGCGCCTTCGGCGGACGACACCGGGAACATGCACGAGCGAACGGGTCGACCGTCGACGAGCACGGTGCAGGCGCCGCAGGCGCCGATGCCGCACCCGAACTTCGTGCCGGTGAGGCCGACGGCGTCGCGGATGACCCACAGAAGCGGCGTGTCGGGGTCGACGTCGATCGCGTGTGCGGCGCCGTTGACGGTGATGGTGATCGGCATGACGCGTTCACGCGCCGCAGTTACCCCGGTCGGACGATTCGTGTTCTGCACGTCTTGTCGGGCAGCGTTCGTGGCCTCGATTCTACATCGTCGCCTGCACGTCTGTGGATTACGCACGAAATGCGACACGTGGTCATCTTTTCCGGGTCCGCTGATATCGCTGGACAATAGTCGTTGAAACGAATATCGTCCCCGCGACATGCCCCGCGTCGTCGCCCGCGAGCTGAAAGAGAAGCGCGCCTTCACGTCCCGCGAACAGGAGGTCATGCTAGGCCTCCAGATCGCGGCGGCCCGAATCATGGAGCCCTGGGAGAAGTTCCTCAAAGCCCACGCCGAACTCGGGCTGCACCAGTACAACGTGCTGCGCATCCTGCGCGGCAGCCACCCCAATGGACTGCCGAGCGGCGAAATCGCCGACCGGATGATCACACGCGACCCGGACATCACCCGCCTCGTCGATCGCCTCGAGAAAAGAGGGCTCGTGATGCGCGCCCGCAGTCAGCGGGACCGCCGCGTCGTCAACGTACGAATCAGCGAGAAGGGCTTGCAGCTGCTCCGCAGCCTGGACGAACACGTCGATCGGTTTCCCAGAAACATGCTGGGTCATCTCCGCCCCAAGAAGCTCGAGCAGCTCGGCGTCCTGCTCGAGCACGTCATGAAAGATCTCGGAACATTCCTCTGAAACGGAGCGTTATGTGTTCCGGACACCGCGCGGCGGGCGATATAGTCGTTTACACGACAATCGTGTAAATGAACAAATTGTGGCGTTCTCAGAATGAAGGGAGCATTCCAAAATGACGACGACGACTGCAGCTCCAGCGGCATCCGCGGCGCGAATCATGGAAGTGGGCATGGCGTTCTGGCCGGCCAAGGTGCTGCTCTCGGCGATCGAGTTTCGGCTCTTCACCCAACTCGGGTCGACGTCGATGACCGGCACCGACCTGCAGGAAGCGCTTCGACTGCATCCGCGATCCAATCCGGACTTCTTCGACGCGCTCGTGGCCTTGCGCTTTCTCGAGCGCGACGGGAAATTGGCGTGAAGCATTCGGCGAGCGACAAGGGCCTCGTCAGTTGAGATGCAACTCAGCCGCACTTCTGATGCCTTCCTTATTCCACCGCGCTAGCATCTCGCTGGGTCAACGATCCTTTTGCAGGCCGGACGTCGACGTCCAGGAGGCTTGACATGAACATGCCGGCATTCACCGCACAATCCTCGCTATATGTGGCGCGGCAATCGTACTCCGGAAGTATCAGCGCATCGTGGTCTGTTCCCGACGGAGCGGTTGTTGCCCAGCAGGCGCCCGGCTGCACCGTCTCGTGTTCGGATTGGATCGGATGCAACAACAAGTGTGGCGCGTGGCCACCAGGATTCAGCAACTATCAGTGCTGGCTGGATTGCCTCAAGCCAACCGTCGATTGCCTGCAAGGCGCTACGTGTTTCCCGAGGCCTCCCGACTGCACCACGACGGGCTGCCCGACGGGGAAGGTCTGCTGTGATTGCGTGTCCCCGGCGAGATGCGTGACGAAAAGTTACTGCGATAACTTCCTGTGCAGGCTGTGAGCGCTCGGGCTCACGGCTGCGGAATGTCGTTCCGCAGCTGATGTTCGACTTGTAGGGTCGTTGTCGTAACCATAAACTGGCGCCACTCGAGATCTCCTCTTCGAAGGGCGCCAGCCGATCAGAAGAGCCGCGATACGAAGAATGCGTCCGCGCCACAGCATTTGCCGCGGTGCGGGATGGACGATGCTTTTCTGCGCGCTCACTCGTGCTTTTGAAGACGGTTTAGAAACCCGCTGCCAAGCCGCTTCAGCAGCACGTCGGACGGCGCGCTAGCTCAACAACCGGCCGGTCGAGTCGTTCTGCGCAACCGGCGTAAAGAGGACCTCCCGGTCCGTCCAGTCAGTACCGCCGAAATCTCTTTCGGCGCGGGTAGGTCATATGCAACCACACATGGGCTGGCTGCATGAATCGCTGCTTCAGCTTCGTGCTAGATTGCTGCAACACGCTGGTTCCCGGTGGCCACTGAGGTCGGTCGTTCCATGGCTTATGTCCCCGGATTCGCCAACGACATCTTCATCAGCTACAGCCACATCGATGACCAAGCTGTAACAGGTCCCGGCTGGGTCACCGATTTTCACCGGCGGCTTCACATCGAGATCGAAGAAGAGATCGGCATGCGCGCTGCGATCTGGCGCGACCCGCGAATTGGTCCCGCCACGGACTTCAGCCGCGACCTCGACCGACAGATTCGCCGCTCAGCCATCCTCCTGGCTGTGCTGTCACCTGGCTACCTGAACTCGACGTGGTGCGAATGGGAGCTTGGTGGATTCGCCAGCAGCCGGCGCATGGGAGATCTCTGGGTCGACACGCGATGCCGGGTCATCAAGATCCTCAAGCGGCCCGCGGATGTCAGCCGCCTGCGGGTCCTGTCCGAGACCGGCTTTGCAGAATTCTTCGAGACCGACCATGCGACCGGTCAGGCCTACGAAGCGAACGCCGAGTCCGAGCTGTTTCGTCGACGGCTGACGGAGCTCGGACGCGAGATCGGCGTGGTGTTGCGGGCCATGCGCAAGAGCCGGAGCGTGTTTCTCGGGACGGCGTCGGCGGCATCGCGCGATCAACGCGAGCGAGTGCGTCTCGAGCTCGAAAGCCGGGGGTACCGGACGCTGCAGGCGGCCAGCGCGTCGCCGCCCGGAGACGAGGACTCGGTGCGATCGGCGGTCAAAGAGACATCATTGTCAATCCTTTTCCGCGACCGCGCCGCCGAAGGCGATCCCGCCGAAGCCCAAGCCGCCGTTGAGCGCGCGGTCGCCAACGAAGAGCGGACACGACAGATCGTCGTCATGCGCGGCCAGGCCGATGGCGCGCCGCAGGGCAGGAACGAACTGGCGGGCGAACAGGTTGCCTCGAACGTGGAATGGCTGATCGAGCCGGCGACCCATGCACTGTGTCACACCGTGCTGCAAACGCTGGGAACACCGATCGAAGAAGTCGCGCAACAACCGGCGCCGCAGCCAACGCCAACAAGGCCGGCGGCGCCGCACTCAAAGCGGCTCGTGCGTGTGTACCTCGTTTGCGACAGAGACGATCATCCGCTGCTGCAACCGAATCGCGCGCGAGCGCTCCGCGATCATCTACTCAAGCTCGGATTCGAAGTGAAAGTGCCGCTGGCCGAGGAGGCCGACGCCGCGGAGTTCAGCCGGGACAATCGCACGAAGCTCAGGCAATGCGATGGCGTTTTGCTCTACTGGGGCACCGCGCGCCAGGGTTGGTTCGATCACCGGATCGGCGAATTGATGCAGGCCCGCGGCTGGCGGCACGGCCGCGACTTCGCCGTCGTCGGCGCCTATGTCTCCGACCCGCCCAGTCCCGTCAAAGAGAACTACGAGACACGCGAGGTCGACGAACTCATAAAACAGTTCGAGATGTTCGACCTCTCCGACGTAAAGCTCGTGCGGTTCGTCGATCGCCTCGGGCACACCGTATGACCGCCGTTCCAGCCGCTGGCCTCGATTCCGCGCGGATTCGTCGGGGTAATCCGTTTCCCGGTTTGCGCCCGTTCGAGCAGCACGAGGCGCCGCTGTTCTTCGGACGCGACGAACAATGCGACGATCTGCTCGGGCGCCTTGCGCGGCACCGTCTTGTGGCGGTGGTCGGCATGTCGGGCAGCGGCAAGTCGTCGCTCGTTCGCGCGGGCCTGCTGCCCGCGCTGGATCGCGGATATCTGCCGGCGGCCGGATCGTCGTGGCACGTCGCGATCTTCAGGCCGGGCGCCGATCCGGTAGGCAACCTTTCTCGTGGGCTGCTCGACCGGCGGCTGCCCGAAGGGGCGCCGGCCGCGCACGATGGGGAAGAGCTGGGCCAGCTTCTGCGTTCGAGCAGCCTCGGATTGGTCCACGCGACGCGCGGGCTTCTCGACGGCCGTCCCGAAAGCCTTCTCGTCGTCGCGGACCAGTTCGAGGAGATCTTTCGGTTCAGTCGAATCGCGCGGGCAGGCGACGCTCTCGAGCAAGCAGCCTCGTGCGTCGATTTGCTCGTCAATGCAACGCGCCAGGACGAGGTGCCGGTGTACGTCGTGCTGACGATGCGCTCGGACTATCTGGGGGACTGCGCACAGTTCACGGGGCTGCCGGAAGCACTCAACGACAGCCAGTTCCTGGTGCCTCGCATGACACGCGCGCAGCTGCGCGACGCGATCGAATGTCCCATCGCTGTCGGAGGCGCCCGGATCAACCCAGCCCTCGTGCAGCAGCTCCTCTACGACATCGACGAACTCGGATCGCGGACCGGCGATTCCTCCGGCGTCCAGCACAAGAATCAGGATCAGCTGCCGGTGCTGCAGCATGCGTTGATGCGCGTGTGGGACGTCTCGCGAGCCGACCGCGAGCGCGGCGACTGGATCGACTTTCCACACTACGAGCGTCCTCCCGTCGAGACGCTGAAGCACGCTCTCGACC
>JBKPDW010000168.1:0-6321 GCA_046728115.1 Acidobacteriota bacterium
CACTTTCAGCTCGTGCTGCAGCGCTTTGGCCAGCTTCTGCTCGTCCTCGGTCCACGGCGGCAGGCCGACTTTCTCGATGTTCGCGTACATCGTTTCAGCAACGGTCTTGTTGAAGTGACCCGGCCATGCCGACCCGAGGACACGCATCGAATACTCGGTGTCGGTCATCATCGTGGCGGCTTGGGCCATCTTGTTGCCGATGTCCCACATCTCCTTGATGTGCTCGTAGTCTGTCTCCCGGAAGTAGTACCACACCGTCGCATTCGGCGGGACGACATTGGGCTGATCGCCGCCGTTGGGAATCACGTAGTGCGAGCGCTGCTGGATGCGCAGGTGCTCGCGCCGGAAATTCCAGCCAATGTCCATCAGCTCGACGGCGTCGAGCGCCGACCGTCCGCGCCACGGCGCCGACGCCGCGTGCGCGCTCTCGCCCTTGAACGTGTACTCGACCGACACGAGGCCGTTGTTGGTGTTGTCGCCCCAGGTCACGCTCAGGTTCTCGCCGACATGCGCGAACAGCACGACGTCGACGTCTTTGAACGCACCGGCACGCACGTAGTACGCCTTGGTTCCGACGAGTTCCTCGGCGACGCCGGGCCACAGACGGATGGTGCCCTGCAGATGCTGCTGCTCCATGACCTTCTTCACCGCGAGCGCGGCGGCGATCTGCAGCGGCATCCCCGAGTTATGCCCCTCGCCGTGTCCGGGCGCACCCTCGATCATCGCGTCGTGATACGCCACGCCGGGCTTCTGCGACGCCTGCGGGATGCAGTCGATGTCCGAGCCGAGCGCGATCACCGGTTTCCCCGATCCCCAGCTCGCCATGAACGCCGTCGGGATGCCCGCCAGGTTCTCCTGAATCGTGAAGCCGTTCTTACGCAGGATCTCGGTGAGGTACTTCGACGTTTCGAACTCCTGGAAGCCGAGCTCGGCAAAACTGAACACCTGATCGTTCATCCGCGCGAGATCCTCGCGCATGCCGTCGACTTCGAGGCCGACGTCACGTTTGAACTGCTCGAGTTTCGGGTCGATCGGTGTCGCAGCGGTTTTGGCGACGGGCGCCGCCGGCTCCTGGAACGCGCCGAGCGAGGCGGTCAGGACACCCGCGATGGCACTGGTCAGCAATCGAGTTGCACGCATGGGAACACCTCAGAAATCGGTCGATTGTACGCCACGAGCGAGCGTGGCGAATTGGGTAATCAGGTAATCGAATCGAGTAATCTGGTACTTGGGTAATTGAGTAATTGAAATTGGTGGATTGACTGCCAATCTTCCAGTCAATTACGTCACCCGATTACCCAATCACCAGATTACCAGATGAAGCTGTTTGAACCCCGCCCCTTGCTGCGAAACGGCCATTGGATGACGCTGTACAGCTGGGGGAACCCGCGCTACTTCCCTGCGCTTCCTGCGCCAACGCGCCGTTATTTCGATGTCGCGCCCGATGCGCGCGTGGCCGCCGATTGTCACTGGCAGAAGCGGCCGTGGAATCATCTCACGCTGATCGCGCTGCATGGGCTGAACGGCTCGAGCGACGCGCATTACATGCGGGGCATGGCCGCGAAAGCTTTTGCGCGAGGCATGAACGTGCTGCGGCTGAACCAGCGCAACTGCGGCAATACCGAACATCTGTCGGCCGGATTGTTTCACTCGGGCCTCACGTCAGACGCCGCCCTCGTGGTGCATGAGCTCTCGGAGGTGGACGGTCTGCCATCGATTGCCATCGCCGGATATTCCCTGGGAGGGAATCTGGCGCTGAAGCTGGCGGGCGAGTATGGCGCGAACCCCCCTGCCGCCCTAGTGGGCATCGCCGCAGTGTCGCCCATCATCGAGATCGAGCAGTGCACGCGCGCGCTCGAACGGCCGGAGAACGTGCTCTATCAATGGAATTTCGTGAAGGATCTGAAGCGTCGCATGCGACGGAAGGAGCAGTTCTACCCTGGCCGCTTCGACTTGTCGCGGCTGCGTGCGATCACCACCGTGCGTCAGTTCGACGCAGCGTTCACAGCTCCTCATTTTGGTTTCCGCAGCGCCGAGGACTACTACCATCGCGCCAGCTCCATGCGCGTCGTGGACCGGATTCGCCTCCCCGCGCTGATCATCACATCGGACGACGATCCGTTCGTGCCCTCGCAGCCCTTTAGCGATCCGAAGGTCACGACCAATGCACACATCGAGCTCCACGTGAGCGCACACGGTGGACATTGCGGCTTCGTGGGCCCGCGCACGGCATCGGATGATGGGTACTGGGCGGAAAATCGGATCGTGGATTTCGTGGAGCGCGAAGCCGAACAGAAGAGCGTGCAGCGTCATGGCTGATGGCAGAGGCCCAGTGGCTGAGGATCAGCCATTGAGCCATTCAGCCATCAGCCGGCAGCCACTCAGCCATCAGTCATTCAAGCACCTGCTCACGGCTGCTGCGCCTCCGTCGTCCGCGCCGGTGGCGCCATTGACGTTGCGCTGCCGAAATAGATCCCATTGAACAGCAGCTTGAACGTGCCATGTGGCTGCGCGCGCCAGATGACCTCGTTCCCGAAGAGGACGACTCGACCCTTGCCGAGGGGGGCATCGACGATCGAAACAGCCTGATCGAGATACTGCTGACCCCAGGCCCATCCGCTGCGCAGCGGCGTCGCGCTGTCGTACCACGCGACCGGCTTCACACCTTTGAGCGCCGCCTCGGGAGCGAGCCGGAACGCCGGGCTCTCGTCGTAAAAGACCATCGCGTGCTCGTCCATGCCGTAGGCGAGCGGGTTGCTGTTGTCGATCCGCGCTTCGAGGACCGATCCGGGCACGTAGTACTTCTCGCGCGGTAGCGGGCGCGAAGCGCCGTTGACGGTCTCGACGAGCGCGTCGCGGATCGGCAATCCGAGGTGGTAGCCGAGCGCGGTGGACGACCCGATCGTCAGAATGGTTCCACCGTTCTCGACGAATTTCTTCAGCTCGGGAACCGTCTTCGCCACGGTGAGGCGGCCGAGCCACCCGCGGAATTCGTCCGGAATGCTCGCGGGATCGGGCTGTCCGCCAGACCCGCCACCGCCGCCACCACCCCCGCCGCCTGCCCCGTCGCGCATCGGGATGGCGCCGTCGACGAAGACGAGCACGTCGAACCTGGCGTTCAAATTGCCAGCATCGAGCGTCTGCGGGAACACGACCTCGAACGGGAACTCGTACTGTTCGAAGATCCATCGTGTCCAGCCCGACGGCATCGATCCGCCATATTGATCCCACAGGCCGATTCGCACCGGCTTCAGGCGCATCGAGTCGCCGGCCGGCTTGGAAGGCACCGCATCGAAGCTGACGCCCTTGTCTGTCGCCGACTTCTGAAGAATCGGCAGCGTCGACGCTTTCGCCGTGATGTACATGGCGCCGATCGGATATTGCTTCCCGTTCGCCGTGACCGCGCTCTTGAGCCAATACACTTCTTCGTTCGCCTTCAGCAGGCGATTCACGGCGACGAACGAATCGTTCGTCTGGTGGCTGAGCAGGTAGCCGCCACCGTTCGGCGCCTGTGTGACTTTGCCGGCGGGAACCGGCGCCAGGTCCGGAATCTTCTCGAACGGACCATCGAATCCGTCGAGGATCCGGTCGTACTTGATGCCCATCGAGTACGACAGGTTGTAGCCGGTGACGTCGTACGGCGGACGCGGCGGGCCGCCCGGATACGGGATGTCGTCGGGATGATCCTGCGGCTCGAACATGTCCATCACGTGCGCGCGAAACGCCTGCGCCGACTTCACGACATACGACCCTGCCGGGTGCTGCTTGCCGGCGACCGTGAACGGCGCAGTCGCGCGATGCACAGTCACACCCGCTTTGATGAGGATGTTCACGAATTTCGTCGCCGTCAGGAAGTCGGGCTGATCCGAGGGCAGGATGTAGCCGCGCGGATCGCGCAGCCTTGGATCGTGGAGTACGTTGTTGTAAATGGCGATTGGCGCGCCACCGCGCCCACCACCGCCGCCGCCGCCCCCGCCACGCCCGCCGAGCGCGGCCCGCGGCCCGATGTTCTCGCCGGCTTCGCTCTGCCCCCGCTCGGCTTCGACTGCCTGCCGTGCCGCTTCGATGCGTTTGGGATGAATCGTCCAGTTGTCTCGATTGCTCTTGTCGATGGCGTTCTTCCCCATTTTGTACATGTTGTAGAGGAAGTCTTCGTGTCGCTTCGATGCGATGTCGAGAATCGCGTAGTTGTTGGTGACCGAGTACTCGATCGCCTGACGGAAGTGGAACGGTCCCGGCTGGATCGGGTTCGGTACGTCGGCCCGCGGCAGCTGCATGTCGAGGACGAACGGGATTTCAACCGGCGTCGGGTTGCCGATCGTCTCGGTCAGGATACCGATCTGGTTGTGGAAATAGGACGTCGTGCGGATCCCGCCGTTGAACCATGTCGAGTACGGCGCGCCGGTGCGCATCACCGCCCCCGGCTTTCCTTCCGCCGCCAGGCGCGTATGGATGGCCGATCCCACCATGTCGATGCCGAGCACGATGAGCGGGTCGAAGTTGTAATTGAACGGGTCGCGGAACGGCGGTGCGAACAGCACGGCACCAGCCGGTCCAGTCTGATGGTGGTTGTACATGATGACGGGATACCACTCGCGATACATCATCCTGTTCGCGTTCGTGCTCTCCGACATGTTCATCATGTAGAAGTCGCGGTTGTCGTCGTGCCCGATGTACTTCTGGTACAGACGCGGGATGCCGCTGGTGGACCGTGCCTTTTCGTCGGAGCGCCGCATGTACCAGTTCGACACCAATTCCATCCCGTCTGGATTGACCAGCGTGCAGAGGATGACCGTATCGTTCAGGATGCGCTGTGTCTCGGGATCGGTTCGAGTGTTCAGCCGGTAAATCGTTTCGATCAGCTGCTGCGCGCCGAGCACCTCGGTGGCGTGCAGGCCTCCGTCAATCCAGACGACCGCCTTCCCGTCTCGCGCGAGCTGGCGGGCCTGATCGTCGGCCAGCCCCTCCGCCAGCGCGAGCTTGCGGTTGGCCTCCTTGATGAGCGGCAGTTTCCGGTGATTCTCGGGCGACGTGATGATTGCCGTGTACTCGGTTCGCCCTTCCTCGGTTTTGCCAATATCCACCACCATCATCCGTTCGGACTGCGCGTCCATCTTCTTCAGGTAGTCGACATACTGTGTGTAATTGACCAGGTAGTAGTCGTCGCCGATGTTGTGCCCGAACTGCTCCATCGGGCCCGTCACCTTCGGGGCGGCAGCTTTCTGCTGCGCCCGCGGAACGGCAACGAGCAATGTGACGGCAACGCTGACGGTGACCGCGCATTGTTTCAGGGCGGTCTTGTGGCTGGGCATACAGAGACCTCGCGGGATGAAAGAACAGGCGGATGGTAGCGCGGAACGGGGACGGGGAACTAGGGGATCAGCGCTGGGACTGCGGGATGACCGGGACTCGGGAGGGCCCCTGTACTGCTGGGGCCGGGGGCTGGGATCCATGGCGTGCTGCCAGGGCGGCCTGTTGGGTGAGACGCGAAACGATTAGGCTTCGCTCGGCGACATCTATCGAAAACGCCGAACGATCCGGCGAAAAGAACTCCGCGGCCGTCGGTGCACGCTTGAGCAGACCGCGTTCGGTGTGGTCCTTGGTGCCGATCAAATAGTGACCGAGTTCGTGCGCGAGAGCGCGCCCTATGAGCCGGCCCAGCAGTAATTCGCGCTCTGCCCTCGTCTTCTGATCGACGTTGCCGACGACGTCGCGCGAATCCCGGAGAAACCGCTCGGCATTGGCATAGGACAGGTACAGCGTCTGGGCTGGCGCGCCATTTTCGAACATCAACCACCCTAGCGGCGTGCCCATCGAGCGGGGCGGGCCCTGGTCGTTGCCGATCGCCACCAGGATCGACGCCGGAACATTCTCGCCATCGCACCATTCGAAGCTCACACCAGCGCGGCCGAAAATCGCGTCCGTCTCGCCGCGTGCCACCTGAACGACTCCCTTTGGAATGTTCGGCGTCGTCGTTACATGAATGACGATCGGCGGGGTCGCACGGTTAACAGGCGCGTTGGGACCAGACGCGAACGCGAGAAGCGCCAGAGGCAAGCTCGCGGCGATCGTCATTTGACACGTATAGACGGATCTCGCCGCTCAAAGTTTGATGTCCGATTTCGCAATGATCGGACAGTCGCTTGTCGCGCTTCCGCAACACGCCACCACGGTGCACACAGGCGACGCGGAAACACCATCGACCGAAATGCGACATTGCGCTAGGAAGACACCTCGAAGTCCACCGCGACGATGTGGTCGCAGAGGGTGACGCCCCACTGGGCGACCGGGACGTGTCGCTCGTGTTTCTGGTACGCATCG
>JBKPDW010000169.1:0-5412 GCA_046728115.1 Acidobacteriota bacterium
CACGCGAAATGGGACTGCGCCGATCCGGACCTCGGCATCAAGTGGGTCGGCTTGTCCAAACAGCGTCCGAGCGACAGTGTCGCCAATCACGGCCACACGGGCTGCGGAGGTGACCGCCGCGGCATCGAAATACTGGCCGCGACTCACCGTCCGCGCCCACACCCGCTCCCCCCGCTCGGACTGGCCGAGCACGCGTACGGTGGCCGTGGTCTCGCGATACCGCACGACGCTCGAGACCTCCTGCTGGGGATCCCATGCCTCGATGTCACCGAGTTCGTCTGCGACGGCGGTCAATTCGTCGATCGTCAGCCGCGAGGCTCCGGCGCGGGGACTTCCCATAATGCGGCTGCCGCCCGAGATGACGAGAATGGACGAATCACCGAGCATTTGGCCGACGGTCTTCACCACCTTGGCTTCCACGCCCTGTCCGAGAGAGACCACCAGCGTCAATGCCGCCACGCCTACGAGACTCCCGAGCATCACGAACGTGCTCCGCAGCGGGTACCGTGCCATGGCACGCATGCTGTGTGTGATCAGACGCGTTGTCATCATTAAACCTCCCTGCCCTGAGCGACGTGAGAGGGCTCTCTCGTTGTCGTGAGCGGCGCTCGAGCGTCGTCGGCGACCACCCGGCCGCGCTCGAGCCGCACGACGCGTCGGGCGTGTGCGGCCATGGCGATGTCGTGGGTGACGAGGACGATCGTTCGGCCAGACTCGTGCAATGCCGTGACAATCTCCATGATCTCGCCGGCCGACGTCGGATCCAGATTCCCCGTCGGCTCGTCGGCGAGCAGAAGATCCGGATCATTGACGAGCGCGCGTGCAATGGCCACACGCTGCTGCTCGCCACCGGACAACTCGGACGGTGTATGGCGCATGCGATCGGCGAGGCCGACTGCCTCGAGCGCCTTGCGGCCGAGACCGTTCGTCGATGCGCGATCGGAATATAACAGCGGCAACTCGACGTTCTCGAGCGCGCTCGTCCTCGGCAGCAGATGAAACGCCTGGAAGACGAATCCCACGTTCTTGTTCCGGAAGCGGGCCTGCTCCGCCACGCTCAGGCGCGAGACATCGCGCCCATCAAACATGTATCGGCCTGCGGTGGGTGCGTCCAGGAGCCCGAGGATATTCATCAGCGTGGACTTGCCCGATCCCGACGCGCCGACAATCGCGACAAATTCGCCGCGATCGATCCGCAGCGACACACCCGACAACGCGTGGACCGGCTCGCCGGTCGGCCGCGTATACGTTTTACCGATCGCGTGCAGCTCGATCATCTGTGCTCGCCTCGTCCTTCACATCCCCAATCAACACCTCGTCGCCCTCGCGCACGCCGTCGATGATTTCCGAGTAGTTGTCGTCTCGGATACCCGTGGTCACCAGCCGACGTTCGATCCTGTCGCCGCGTCGTGACAGCACGAAAGTCCCGCTACCATCACGGCGCACCGCACGAATAGGCAGGGCCAACACGTGCTCGCGAGCGTCGAGCAGTATCCGCACGGTCGTGGTCATCTCGGGACGGAGGATCCGATCGCGCGGTGGCTCGAATCGCACCACCGTGACGTAGTTGACGACGTTGTCGCGTATCTCCGCCTTCGGGTACACAGCGGTAACGCGACCCGCGAACTCTTGACCGCTGTAGGTATCCACCGTGAATGTGGCGTTCCGTCCGATACGAATCCGCCCGATGTCGGTCTCATCCACATAAGCCCAGACTTCGAGGCGAGACAGGTCAATCAGCGTCACGAATGTCGGCGCCGCAAAGTTCGCGGCGACCGTCTCACCTTCCTGCGTCGAGACCGACCCGACGACGCCCGCGATGGGTGCCAGGATCCGTGCATATGCGAGCTGCGTTGTCGCGTACTCGAGGCTTGCGCGTGCGGCGGTGACTTGCTTTTCGGCCACGGCGGCGGCGCGTTCCGCCAGGTCCAAGTCGCTGCGCGCCACGACGCCTTCCTCGCTGAGCCGGCGCTTGCGCTGAAGGTCGGTGTTGGCATAGTTCAGATTGACCTCCGCCTGCTGCAATGCGGCGGCGGCTTCATTCCGACGGGCGATCAAGTCGCGGTCGTCCAGCTCTGCGAGCAACTGCCCTTTGGTAACGCGGTCCCCAATCCGGACGTAGAGTCGCTGGACGACGCCCGAAATTCGGGATCCCACACGAACCTCAGCGCCAACACGGGGCTTGATGATTCCTGTCGCTTTGACGACGTAGCCGACGTCGCGCCGAACCACCCGCACGACCTGTGCTTGAGCGCGATCGCTGTCGGATTTTGTCCAGGCGACACGGCTCCAGAGGAAGACGGCACTCGCAATTGCGGCTAGGCCCACGACCGCGAACACAATCCGTTTCACCCAAACCCTCTGTGCGCAGTGTCGGAGGCGAACGTTTCTGAGTTATTTCTGTCCGGTAACGAATTGCAACAGCTTCGATGGCCCAGGGCGGAAGGGTGTTCGGGAGTCTCGCGCGTATGGTGTCGCCTCTGCATGCCGTCTGGTTGTGATTCACGGCTGCCTCGAGACAAGTGATTAGCGCCGGCGGAGGACGAGAAAGGCCACCCCTGTCTCGATCCTGATGTGGTCAGCCTTCCAGGCCTGCTGCGCTCCGCTGACGAACGTCAGCGTCGGTCGCGTGCGCAGGAAAGATGCGCCTCCCGTAAGGTAGATCCTGGGATGCACGTCGTACCAGAGTCGGCCCGCGAGCTCCCAGGCAAAGCTGTTGTCGATCCGATCGACCGCTTCGGACAAGACGAGTCGCGAACCACGCGTGGTTGTCCCAGCCTTGTCGACGCTGTTGAATGAATACCCTGCTACGCCGGATGCCACGAGTGATACCCGCGGCGCGAGCGGTTGAACCCAACCAAAACCCGCCATGAGCGGGCGCAGACGCAGCGTACCGAAGTCCTCTGCTCCAGCCTCGTTTCCGCTCACTGCTGCGGTCGCCCTCGCCGGCATGCCCATGCGACCTTGTGGAATGATGCCGGCTTTGGCGCGAGGTGAAGGGCGGCCGATGACCTCGACTATCGTGCTGTTCGACGCCGCCTGCTCCAGGAGGAACTGCCATTTGAACCCTGCCCCGACGGCGAGATCGAATGGCGGCCAGCATCGGTGTCCAGTATCATCCGCGGTCGTACGAGCCGTGTCGGCCGTTTCCGGTTCCTGCGCGCCTATCGAGCGCACAGTCAGAACGGCCGCGATGCTCAGGGCGAGCACGAACTTCGCGCGGATCATCTTAGGCTCTCCGCATCGTCGCCGCAGTGCAACCGGGTGTCGCGCGTTTGTTTTCCACGTGTACTCCACTGGACGGTCCATTTCCGGGCAGACGCTGGCGGGTCGAACTGCTCGCCAATCCGGAGCTTGCGACGCGACTGTTTCTCGGTTATTGCCGGAATGTAAGGAAGTGTTACTGTCGCTTACGGATCGATTGCGGGCGGTTGATGACGCAGCTTCAAGAGGCGCGTCACCAGCGGCAGCGCGACCACGCGCATCAAGAGGTCGCGCCGCCAAAGCTGGAACGAATTAGCAGGGACCAGCAGCCCCGTATTCCGATGACCCAGTTTGCGCCTGGCCTCCACTCGGGGACGAAGCCCGCCTTCCCATTCGCGCAGACCGGCGAAAATGTCATCGGGGCGCGCGCGGCGAGGACGGAGCCGAGAAAGATCTGCGCCGCCGATGGTGACAACTTCGAGGCTGTCTACTAAGGTAGACAGGCTATGACACTCGATGAAGGACTGCTGAATCAGGCTAAGGAGCACCGTGACCACATTATTGAGCTCGAATACGAGGTCGATAGAACATGGCTCAGCTATGAGCATGCGATCCGCAGGCTACATGCAGCTGGCGGCTCGCTCCGCGATATTGCTGAAGCCCTCGGTCTCAGCCATCAGCGCGTCCACCAAATCGTGGAAGGAGTCGCTGGTAAGGTCGCCGTTAAGAATGCCCCGGCCAACCTGGTATGCAGCTTCTGCGGTTTGGATAAGATCGAGACACGGAAGGTGATTGCTGGCCCGGGAGTCTACATCTGCGACGGCTGCATTAGGCTGGCAACCGAGGTCGTCCAAGAAAACGAAGCCAAAGGCAACGAGCGGATTAAGCTCGCGGCCATGTCGGACCGAAACGCGAAATGCACGTTCTGCGGCAAGAAGGGCCGACGCGGGGATCGTGTGGCGGAAACTGGAGATGCCCGCATCTGCGACGAATGTCTCGGCATATGCACCGACATTCTCGTCGGTCGCCAAGGCCGATAGGCACTCCCGCAACACGTCGGCGAGGTGTCGCCCTACACCGCTTCGCTGCTGCGTCCGGTTTAGGAATTCGGCGCAGTACCGGGCGGGCTGGTGAGCACCGTCGGGACGTACTCGAGGAGCTGGATTCGGTTGTCGAACGTCCGGCTAGCAACCATATCGAGCGCCACATCGGGATAGCCGTCATAGATCCGCTCCCGACCGGTGCTCCCGGTGATCACCGGGAAGACGCCCACCCTGAAACGGTCCACCAGGCCTGCCTTGAGGAGACTCCGGCACAGCGTGAGGCTTCCGATGGTGCTCATGCTGGTGCCGTTGCGCTTCATCGCTGCCACCGCCGCGACAGCATCGTCGCGGATCAACTGGGTATTGGCCCACGACAGCGGTGCCTCCAGTGTCGAGGAGAACACCACCTTGGGCAGTCTGGAGAGTTCAGCCATTGCGGCATCCTCGGAGGTCTTGTCCGAGTCCGATGCCTCTGAGGCGGAGGCGAATCCGTGCATTAGCCGGTAAGTGTTCGCCCCCATCAACAGCGTGTAGTTGCGTTCGGGTCGCTCGTCGAGCCAGGCAAGGTACTCCGGGCCCTGGAGTCCCCACCACCCGGGCCATCCTTCGGCGGATGCGTAGCCGTCAAGTGAGGTAATGAAGTCAACTATCAATTCCGGCATCGTTCTTCTCCTGCGGTGCTGCGGTTGTCCGACTCCCTCGATGAGGTATCTACGTAAGGTGCTTCACGTCGCCGTCGCCGTGGCCCGAGCCAGCGGCTCGGGGGCTCATCGCCGACTGGCTGTCAGGACGTGTACAGGAAGGAGGAACATGAAATTGGGTCGACTGCGCCGAATCTCGCCGAAACGCGCGTCACGCAGCGCCCGCGCATATTCCGCAGTGCGAGCGATGTCGATGATGAGGATCCGCCTGGTGGGCCTCACGACACGCGCGATTTCTTGAAGCGCCTTCATGCGTTCAGTGCGTCTTGCGATGTTGTGGATCGCCAGGCTCGACACGACGACGTCGAATGACGCATCGGGAGAAGGGAGTGCTCTGGCATCGCCCTCGCAAAGACGAACGCGATCCCGGACACCTTCCAGATCGGCATTCTCAGAGTGACTGCCGGACGTTTGTCGGCCTGATCTCGCTCGCTCCAGATGTCGACGCCGAAGGCGCGGCCGGT
>JBKPDW010000170.1:0-18634 GCA_046728115.1 Acidobacteriota bacterium
GTCCAGGACATCCAGCGTGCCATCGGATCCGATGACGGCGGCCGTCGGCAGTGCGTGCGTCCCTATGCCGGGCCCGATCTCCAAAATGTGTTCACCCTTGGCTGGCTCGAGTAGTCGCACCAGTTGGTTCGGTGACTGAAACGGACGCGGAAGACGAAGAAACGAGCGCAGGAAGAACGGAAACACGATTGGCGTGCGGCGGTTCCAGACTCGGGCCGCGAACCAGAAAGTCGCTGTCGCGATCATTCCGACGATCGCCCATTGGACCTCGCCGAAAACAAGGGCCACGATTGAGACGAGCGCCGTACAAAGACTCGCGATGAACGGCCAGACCCGGGGCGGCAGCTGTGACGAGGCGCGCACGTTATCCCGCAGCGCGCGTCGAGTGCGGCAGCGCGTCCTGGATCAAGGCCTCGGCGGAGATGATCGTGGGCGAATGCCCTTGCGAGAATCCGACCGGTGGGCCTTCGATCCGGTGCGTGTGGATGCGAACGCCCTGGATGTGTTGGAACGGCACGATCTCGATCACCATTCCTGCTGGATGACTGGTGGTGTCGTGCACGGCCAGGACGACCCAGCGCGCAGACACACCGACGATGTGACAGGGGTCCAGGATCATTGCGTTATCGAGCCGGATTTGCACGAGCGGCAGGTGCTCTTTCGGATCGGGGCAGTGGTCGCGCACGAACCGTCCGAGATGTCCCAAGAAGAAGCTCGGGCCGAATGTGCACGTGCGGTCAACCGCGATCAACGCCGCGGCTTCGGATCGTTCCAATTCCTTTACGTCAGACGCTTCAGACATGGTCGGTCTCCTCACGACCGTCGAGTTCAGGGATTCGGTGCTTACGGCAGCATTCCGGTAATTCGTCCCGGAGGATGTCCAACACGCGCTTGGCCTTGGTAAGAAAGTCGGTCGCTGGTTCGACAATGAATCGGCGGGGGTGACGGGCCCAGGCGTCGAGCAGCCGCTGATCGACCGACGCTGCCTCGATGGCTGTTTCAACGCGCAACGGATTCGCGTGGTTATAACCCTGGTCGAACGCCGGCGTCCGGAGGTGGATGACCGCGTCGTATCGCGCGAGTTGTTCGACCAGGTTCGCGCCGACGGCAGACCACAAATCGCCTGGACCGGGCCAGTACGCGGCACCGTCGATCGTCGCGCGATCGCACAAGACGATCGCAGGGTTCTCGGCCTCCGCGGCCGCCTCGAGCTCGCGCTGGACGTAGAAGATGGCCCGCTGGGCCGCACGCAAACCCGCATCATGAGACGCTCGTGGAAACCCGCCGCCAAATACGATGCCTGCGGCTTCATGCAGCACGTACACGTGTTCGCAGAAGTGCTGGCGAACGAGCTCCAGAACCGCCGTCTTGCCGCCGCCCGGCCCGCCCGTCAAGACCATCCGGGTGTGCACGTGCGGTCCGGTGCATTTGCATGGCAAAGACATACGACCTCAAACGTGCAGCGTGCACTTAGACATCGTGCTCAAACGTTACAGCCTCGTGCTGTAGCCTTAGTGCCAGTTCTTTGAGCGTCTTCAGATGACTGGCGCGGCAGTCGGCCTTGAAACGCTCAGCCGCCACGACCAGGTCCGCAAACATGCGAACCAGTTCGGCGATGTGCCATTCGATCTCGCTTCCGCGCTTCTCGAGATCGTGCGCCGCGGTGCGATTCAGGATTTCTTTCACGACAGGAAAAAACCGAAACGTGTCGACCGTCAGCAGATCGATCCCATCGCGAAGGCGCTCCAGCTGTTCCTCGCAATCGTCACAGGCAGGCACGCGTTCAACTGCGATGTGATTGCAGCAGGGGCATGTGCCTTTCAGATGCGCCGCTCCGTGGCCGCACTCGCACTCGTCCGGCAGCTCGGCGAGGCTGCGGCAGAGCGTCCGAATGTCGTCCAATATGTCGCGCCAGCCACCGAGCAGCCGGTGGCGTCGACGTTCCAGCGATTCACGTTCGAAAACGAGAGCGGTCATAATGCACCTCCAACGACCGCCGCAGGTGCGGAAGCACCCATATCACATGACGGGGTCTCCCTCGATCACTTCGTACCTTCGATGCGCTCCACCTTGAGAACATTCGTCTTCGTATGAAGCACTCCGGCGACCGTGACCTTCTGACTCGCGAACCGCGCCGGCGTCGCTTGATCGCTGAGCCTGTACACCTTGGCGCCATCAAGCAGCGCGTACTGAAACGTCTTCGCGTCGCCGACGCAGTCCTTGACGCACTTCGAGTCTGGTGTCACCTTCATCGGTTTGTGGTCGGCCGCGCACATCGTGTCGGTGATGACGCCGACATACGTCTTCGTCTCTTCGGCAAAGGCGAGCGACGAAGCGCCGATCACCAGTAACAACACACCTGCAGCGA
This sequence comes from Acidobacteriota bacterium, assembly GCA_046728115.1. Classification (GTDB taxonomy): domain Bacteria; phylum Acidobacteriota; class Vicinamibacteria; order Vicinamibacterales; family CAVVIG01; genus CAVSWN01. Next base: position 2,369 of record JBKPDW010000170.1, read on the forward strand.
TTCTCATGACGACTCTCCTTGGGATGTCGGCGTGAGGGCGAGCTCGCGCTTGAGGCCGAAGTGCCATTTCCAGATTTCGTAGATAGCCGGGTAGACAACGAGCTCCAGGATGAAGGACGTGAAGATGCCGCCGATCATCGGTGCGGCGATCCGCTTCATGACGTCGGCGCCGACCCCCGCTGACCACATGATGGGCACGAGTCCCATGAACATCACGGCCACGGTCATGAACTTCGGCCGAATTCTCTTCACGGCCCCGTGCATGATGGCGTCCCGTAGGTCGCGTGCGGATCTCAGGCGTCCTTCACGGCGGGCGTCCTCGTATGCAATATCGAGATAGAGCAGCATGAAGACGCCGGTTTCCGCGTCGACGCCCATGAGCGCAATGAGGCCGACCCAGACGCCAATGCTCATGTTGTAGCCGAGCAGATAGAGCAGCCACACCGCGCCGACCGCTGAAAAGGGCACGGCCAGGAGGATGATGAACGTTTTGGCGAGCGAGCGGGTGTTCAGGTAAAGCAGCATCATCACGAGGAACAGTGTGACCGGCAGCACGATCTTCATGCGCGCCTTAACGCGCTCCATCGCCTCGTACTGTCCACTCCATGCGAGGGAGTACCTCGTGGGCAGCTTGACGCGCTCCGCGATCACGCGTTTCGCCTCGTTCACGTAGCTGCCGATGTCACGTCCCGCGACGTCGACGTAGACATACCCGTTCAACATGCCGTTTTCGTCGCGCAGCATCGCGGGTCCGCTGACCAGTTTCACCGTGGCCAACTGACCGATCGGGATTTGCATCCGTCCGTCCATCGCCGGCACGACGACGCGACGCAGACGGTCGAGGTCGCTGCGGTAGTCGCGGAAGTACCGCACGTTGACGCCGTACCGTTCGCGTCCTTCGATCGTCGTTGTCACGGTGTCGCCGCCGACCGCCGACATGACGACCATCTGCGCGTCGTCGATCGACAGCCCGTAGCGGGCGAGCTCGTCCCGCTTCCAGTCGAAATCGATGAAGTATCCGCCCGACGTCCGTTCGGCGAACACGCTCCGCGTGCCAAACACGGGTGGGAGCACCGATTCGATCTGCGTGCCGATGCGCTCGATCTCGTGAATGTTCGAGCCGTAGACTTTGATGCCGACCGGCGTGCGGACGCCGGTCGTCAGCATGTCAATGCGCGCTTTGATGGGCATCGTCCAGGCGTTGGTCGTCCCCGGCAGCTTCAGCGCCTCGTTCATTTCCTGCACGAGTTGATCGGTCGAGAGGCGATCACTGGTGATGCGACGCAGCGCGGGCCGCAGCCATTGAGGCGCCCAATCAGAGTACCACGTTTCGACGAAGCGCCATTGGTCGTGCGGCTTCAGGACAATCACGGTTTCCATCATGGAGAACGGGGCGGGATCGGTGGACGTTTCCGCACGACCGGATTTGCCCATCACCGTCTCGACTTCTGGAAACTGTTTGATGATCTTGTCTTGGGTCTGGAGTAGCCGCTGCGCTTCGCCGACCGAAATGCCGGGAAGCGTCGATGGCATGTAGAGGAGTGTGCCTTCATCGAGCGGCGGCATGAACTCGGATCCGAGCCGTTCGAAGATCGGCACCGTCAGGGTAACGGTCGCGACGGCGGCGGCCAGCACGAACCATTTCCAGCGGAGCGACCAGGCGCAGATCGGCTCGTACACCCGAATCAGGATGCGGCTGACTGGATGGGTCTCTTCCGAATGAATCTTCCCGACCAGGACGGCACTGGTCGCACGCGCCAGCCACGTGGGCCGGAACGAGAAGTTCTGCATGCGCGTGAACAGGAGGCGCAGGGCCGGATCCAGGGTGATCGCGAGAGCCGCTGCCACGATCATCGAGAAGTTCTTCGTGTAGGCCAGCGGTTTGAAGAGCCGCCCTTCTTGCGCCTCGAGCGTCAAAACCGGGAGGAACGACACCGCGATCACCAACAGCGCGAAAAAGCTCGGCCCGCCGACTTCCTTGACTGCATCGATGACGACCCGGTGGTAATCCTCTTTGCGACCGGTTCGTTGCCACTGCTCGAGCTTCTTGTGCGTCTGTTCGACGACCACGATCGCCGCGTCGACCATCGCGCCGACGGCGATCGCGATGCCGCCGAGCGACATGATGTTCGAGGTCAGCCCCATCATCCGCATCGGGATGAACGCGATCGCGACGGCGACCGGTATGGTGATGATCGGGATGATGGCGCTCGGGATGTGCCACAGGAACAGCAGGATGATCGCGGAGACGATCAGCAGTTCTTCAATCAGCGTCTGCTTCAGGTTCTCGATCGACCGCAGAATCAACTCCGAGCGGTCGTACGTCGTGACGACCTTGACGCCCGGTGGCAGTGACGGCTCGAGTTCCTTGAGCTTCGCCTTCACGCGGTCGATCACGTTCAGCGCGTTCTCGGCCTCTCGCATGACGACGATGCCGGCGACGACGTCGCCCGTTCCGTTCAAATCGGCGATGCCGCGGCGCAGGTCGGGACCGAGCGTTACGTCGCCGACGTCGCGGACACGAACCGGCACGCCGCCCTCGCTTCGCGCTAGTACGATTTCCCCGATGTCCGCTGCGCTTTTTGCGTACCCCCGCCCACGGACCATGTACTCGGCGCCAGTCATCTCGACCAACCGCCCGCCCACGTCATTGTTCCCCTGCCGGACGGCGTCGATGACTTTGCCGATCGGAATGTTGAAGGTCCGCAGGCGATTCGGATCGACGTGGACCTGATATTGGCGGACGAATCCACCGAGCGGCGCGACCTCCGCAACACCGGGCACCGACTTCAGGTAGTAGCGGAGGTACCAGTCCTGGTAGCTCCGCAGCTCGTCGAGGCCGTGTCGCCCGGTCGTATCGACCAGCGCGTACTGAAACACCCAGCCGACACCTGTCGCATCGGGTCCCAGTTCGGTACGCACGGCTTGCGGCAATCGCGGGAGCACACCCGAGAGATATTCCAACGTCCGCGACCGCGCCCAGTAGATGTCGGTCCCTTCCTCGAACACGATGTACACGTAGGAGAAGCCGAAGTCCGAGAACCCGCGGACCGCTTTCACCTTCGGCGCCCCGAGCATCGCGGTGACGATCGGATACGTGACCTGGTCTTCGACGATGTCCGGACTCCGGTCCCACCGTGAGTAGACGATGACCTGCGTGTCGCTCAAGTCCGGGATCGCGTCGAGCGGTACGGTCTTCATCGACCAGACGCCCGCGACGACCGCGACCGCGACGATCAGAAACACGACGAAGCGGTTCTTCGCCGAGAACTCGATGATGGCGTTAATCATGGCGAGGTGCTCGCGGCGTTGGGGTCTTCGGTTCGGGCATGGGCATCGACGGATCCATGGGCTTCGCGTCCGGCTTCGTGGCCGGTGCGCCGCCGTGCTGATGCTGTGGGGCGCCCATGCCGCTTGCCGCTGCCTTCAGTTGGCTCTCGGAATCGATGAGGAACGTGCCGGACGACACGACGCGCTCGCCGGCGGTGAGACCGCTCGTGATCGCCACCCGATCACCAAACCGATCGCCGACGACGACCTGGCGCGGCTCGAGATAGCCGTCGCCGAGATCGACGAACACCGTCTGCCGATCGCCGGTGTCCAGCACGGCGTCAGCGGGCACCACAAGCTGCCGTGCGCCGGCGACGCCGAACTCAACGTTCACGTACATGTCCGGCTTCATCCGCGTGCCCGGATTACTGGCGTCGAGCCGGACCCTCAGTGTGCGCGTCATCGGGTCCACCTGCGGCTGGATGTAGGTGACCTTGGCACCGAGCGACGGAGCGTTGCCGCTTGGAAATGACACGTAGGCCGCATCGCCGACCCTGATCGACGTGATGTCCGACTCGAACACGTCGGCCACGATCCAGATCCGGCTCAAGTCGGTGATCGTGTACAGGTCGGTGTCGGGCGTGACCTTTTGATTGGGAAAGGCTTTCCGTTCGCTGACGAAACCACCGGCGGGCGCGTAGACCGTGACGCTGTGAATCGGCTGGCCCGTCTTGAGGACCTGGTCGATCTGGTCGTCCTTGAGTTGCCACAATTCCAGACGGCGCTGGGCCGCCTCGAAGAGCGAATTTCCGTGCTCCGCGGCGGACGCCAGCGGGTTTTCCCGCATCAGGTCTCGCGCGCGCGCGGCGAGCAGGAGCTCCTGTTGGGAGGCGAGCATCTCAGGGCTGTAGATCGTCAGCATCGGTTGCCCCTGCTTGACGAAGTCGCCTGTGAAGTCGACGAATACTTGTTCGATCCACCCGTCGATCCGCGTGTGCACGTGCGCGACGCGCGTCTCGTCATAGGTGACCTTGCCCACCGACCGGATCGATCGCGCGGGCCCGCTCAGTTCGACGGTGGCGAACTTGACGCCGATCAGCTGCTGACGCTCAGGCGAGATCTTGATGGCGCCAGGCTTGGGCGACGGCGTGACTTCCGCGTAGACCGGTTCGAGCGTGTTCCCAGTCTCGGGATTGAGGCCCGGCTTATCCGCGCGATACGTCGGATTTTGTGGATCCTGGTAATACAAGACGGTGTGGCCAGTGTGTCCGCTCGTGCCGGTCGCTTCATCGGCGTAGACCGGTTCGAGCGTCATCCCGCAATCGGGCGCCACTCCCGGCTTGTCGGATTTGTAGGCCGGGTGCATGGGGTCGACGTAATAGAGCACGCGCCGTGCGGCCCCCTTTTTTTCCCCGTGTTTCGTCGCGCGAAGGATGTATCCGCCGGCGAAGGTCGCCGCGAGGAGCGCGACCGTGAGCACGAATTTCAGCAGTGTCCTCATAACCCCTCAGTGCGCCAACATCGTGCCGGTCATTTCCTCGAGCCGGCTGACTGCGGTGTGATAGGAGGCGAGTTCGTCGAAGTACGTCATCTCGTATTCCAGAACGGTCCCGAAGTTCGTCAGGACGGAGAGAAAGTCGACGGCGCCGGTCTGATAGCTGGCCATCGACGATTCGAGGGCCAGACGCGCCTGCGGCAGAACCGTGTCGCGATACAGCCGTGCGAGCCGGACGGACGTTGACGCCATCTGGTAGTCCTCCTGAATGCGTCCCTGGAGTCCGAGGCGAGTGCTGTCGTAGGTGGAGCGGGCCTGTTCGACGGTGTTCAGTTGCTCCGCAACGGCTGCGGCCCGCCTCGCGCGCTGCAGCGGAACCTTCACGTCGAACCGAAATTCGTACATCGGCGGCATCGCGCCCATGTAGTAGTAGCCGCCCGTTACCCCGAAGTCGGGCTTGTATTCCTTGCGCGCGGCGTCGACGGCGAGTTGTGACCGGTCGATCATGATCTGGTCGCGTTTGAGCATCGGCGCGTGCTCGTTCGCGAGTGAGACGAGCGAATCGAGCGGCGTGTCGAATGGTGTCAACAGCAGGTCGTCTGGCTGTCCGAGTGGCGTCGCGGCGGGGCGCGCGAGCAGCGCGTTGAGCTCGCCCTCGCGGGTGGCACGCTCCTGGCCGACACGTTCCAACTGGAGTTCCAGGATGCTGAGCTGCGTTTGGGCTTTGATGACGTCCTGCTGCGCAGCCTGGCCGACCGCGTAACGGTTTTCGCTCACCTTCAGCAAGGTGTCGAGCAGATCGCGATTGCGCGTCAGCACGTCGCCGACTGCGTAGGTGTAGGCGAGCCGGTAGTACGCTTGCTTGACGCGCGCCGTGACGCTCAGCCGTACGGCGTCGATCTGCTGCTGCTCGGCGTCGGCTTCGCGCGAGGCAATCGACGCTCTCAGCGCGAGCTTCCCTGGATACGGCACTTCTTGGCTGACCATGAAGCCGATGTTCGACGTCGGTTCGGTGCCCAGACCGGCGCCAGGCCACGGGCGTCCGTTCGCGCTGTAACCCGGCGAGACCATCGGATCCGGCAGACTTCGCTCCTGTGGCGGGCGCTGCCGCGCCGCGTCGTGGCGTTTCTGCGCCGCCGCGATTTCAGGATTCTTGGCGACTGCCTCCGACACAACATCGGCAAGCGGCAAGCGCGACGGCGGTTGTCCGATCGCTGCCGCCGGCAACGCAAGCATGATGAAAACACTCCAGAACACGCGCATATCAACCTCAACCCAGGCCGTCCGCGTCAGTCGCACAGGCGAACAGTGACGAACGACGACTGCTGAAGGGGAATCCGAGAGAGGTCGAGGACTAGATCAGGAGTGCCGCGAAGAGCGTCGGGAGATCGAGAAGACAGAGGCGCGGCGGCGACGTCTGGATCGCACTCGCCGGGCGCGGCGCCGTGGCGAAATCGAACGCGCACGAGAGCGCGGGTGTCACCGACATGTCCGGACGGACGTCGGTGCGTGACTGCCCCGGCGTGGAGTCATTCCGGGAGACGTCCTGGTCACCGCAGCAGCAGCTGGACATTCTGGCGGTCTGGCCGCAGTCATGGTGCTTGGCGACACAGATCGGATGCGCGGCCCGGGCGAACACCGCTCCGCCTGCCATCGCTGATATGGCGATTGCGAGAGCAGAGGCGACGACTCTCACGCGCAGAGCAGTCACGATGTGAGGCAAGTAAGCAGCCAACGTGCCAGGCGAAACGAGCCGGCAACGTTGACGGTTTCTCAGCGACCGGCGTTCGCCAGCAGGTGGCGGGCCCAAAAAATCCGCCGTCCTGCGTGAAATTCCGCAGTTCGATGACGGCAGCGGATTGGCATGAAGCGATGGCAGGAACTCCGCACGCCGGCAAATGCGCGTCGTTTTGCCGGTTATCCGTCACGAGCGTGCTTGCGACGTCGTATTTCCGTCAGGCTCAGTATGTCGGTCTCCAGGTGGGCCAAAGTCATCGACAACACGCGGTGCATCGGGTGCCACGCCTGCAGCACGGCTTGCAAATCGGAGAACGTGGTTCCGCTGTCGGTGACGCGGACCTACGTCAAGTACGTCGACGTCGGCGCATTCCCACAGGCGCGTCGCCTCTTCCAGGTGACGCGCTGCAATCAGTGCGGCGATCCGCCGTGCGCGCGGGCGTGTCCGACCGGCGCGATGTATCAACGTCCGGATGGGCTCGTCGATTTCGACAAAAGGCGGTGCATTGGCTGCAAGGCGTGCATGGCGGCCTGCCCGTACGACGCGATCTTCATCAATCCGCGCGACGGCTCGGCGGAGAAGTGCAACTTCTGCGCGCACCGGCTCGAGTTGGGCCTCGAGCCTGCGTGCGTCGTGGTGTGCCCGGTGGGCGCGATCCTGGTCGGCGACCTGCACGATCCGCGGTCGCGCGTCGCTCAGATCGTCCACCGTGAGCCGGTTACCGTGCGCCGTCCCGAGAAAGCGACATCGCCTGCGCTCTTCTACCGCGCCTCACATCAGGCGGCCCTTGATCCGCTGGGCGCGGAGCGTCCGGCTGGTTCCCTCTTCATGTGGGCTGAACAGTTCCAGGATCCGCACGCCGTCGTCGGAGGCAACCCTGACTCACACGCGGCGAGCATCGACGCGACGCTGAGCTACGACGTGCCGCATCGCGCGCCGTGGGATTGGCGCGTCAGCGCGTACACGTGGACGAAAGGGATTGCCGCGGGCGCGTACCTTGTGCCGCTGCTACTCGTCGCGTTCGGCGCGCTGTCACCGACGAGCGCGCTGTGGCAATGGGTCGCACCCGTCGTCGCGGGTTTCTTCTTGGCCGCGACCGGCGTGCTCCTCATTGCGGACCTCGAGCATCCCGAGTGGTTCTATTTCATCTTCACCAAAGCGCACTGGCGCAGTTGGCTTGTCCGCGGCGGCCTGATCATCAGCGCGTACGCGGCCGTTCTCGCGATTCATTTCGCAGCCACACTCCTGCACGCGTTCGCGTGGCAAAACGTTCTGATGTGGCCCGGCGCGCCGCTCGCGGTCCTCACGGCGATCTACACCGCGTACCTCTTTGGGCAGGCTCGAGCGCGAGACCTGTGGGAATCGCCGCTGCTCCCAGCGCATCTGCTGACCCAAACCGCGCTCGCCGGTGCAGCAGTCCTGGTGCCGTTCGCCATGTGGCTCGAGCCGCCACTGGTGACGCCGCTGCGGTGGACCGTGTGCGCGGCGAGCATCGTCCATCTCGCCTTCGTCGCTTCGGACATCACGATGGCGCATCCGACGATGCATGCGAAGGTGGCGTCGTGGGAGATGACGCGTGGCCGATTCGCTCGACTCTTCTGGGCCGGCGCGGCACTCGTCGTCGTAGCCGCCACCGCGCCCGCGATTGGCGTTGCCGCCGCCGTGGTGGCGCTCGTGGGATTGGCGTTGCACGAACACGCGTATGTGCAGGCGGGTCAGGCCGTGCCGCTCGCGTAAGACGAGGATCCAGATGACTGACCAGCGCGAGACGTTCTACCCCGGCCCGAGCGGCGGCACGCTGGCCGCGTTTTCCGCCGCGCGAGCAGTGGGACGACTGGGTCGAGTTGAGCAGCCAGGCCTGGCCACGCCGCGAGGCGCGGCACTACATGCTCGTACCGACCACGTGCTTCAACTGCGAGGCCGCGTGCGGCCTGCTGGCCTACGTCGATCGCGAGACGCTCGAGATCCGGAAGTTCGAAGGCAATCCCGAGCACCCGGCCTCGCGCGGGCGCAACTGCGCGAAAGGACCGGCGACGCTGAATCAGATGACCGATCCGGATCGCATTCTCTTCCCGCTGAAACGCGTCGGCCGACGCGGCGAGGGTCGATTCGAGCGCGTGGCCTGGGACCTCGCGCTAGATGACATCGCTGCCCGCATCCGCGCCGCGATCCGAGAGGGACGCCAGAACGAGGTGATGTACCACGTCGGCCATCCGGGTGAGGACGGATTCACCGAACGCATTCTGGCCGCGTGGGGCGTCGACGGCCACAACTCGCACACCAACATCTGTTCCTCCGGCGGCCGCGCCGGCTATCACTACTGGATGGGACTCGATCGTCCGAGCCCAGACTACGCGAACGCTGACGTGATCCTGCTCGTCAGCGCGCACCTCGAATCGGGTCACTACTTCAATCCGCACGCCCAGCGCATCATCGACGCCAAACAACGTGGGGCGAAGCTGATCGTGATCGACACCCGATTGTCGAACACCGCCACGCATGCCGATCAGTGGGTCGCGCCTTATCCCGGGTCAGAGGCGGCCATCCTGCTCGCGGTGGCGAATTACCTGATCGAAAACGGCGCCTACAACCGCGATTTCGTGCGCCGCTGGTGGAACTGGCAGGAGTATCTCGAGGCCGCCGCGCCAGGCGTGCCGGCGACGTTCGGCCGATTCGAGTCGGCGCTGCGGGATCTGTATGCGTCCTACACGTTCGAGTGCGCCGCCCGCGAGGCCGGCGTGGTTCCGGAGGCGATCGAAGCGATCGCTCAAATCGTCTCGACCGCCGGCACCAGGCTGTCCACTCATACGTGGCGCAGCGCCGCCGCCGGCAACCTCGGCGGCTGGCATGTGTCGCGGGCGCTGTTCATGTTGAATGCGCTACTGGGCGCCGTCGCGACGCCGGGCGGAACGTTTCCAAACGCCTGGAATAAGTTCGTTCCCCGGCCGATTCACACGCCGCCGCATCCGCACAAGTGGAACGAGCTGACGTGGCCCCAGGAATTCCCGCTGGCAATGAACGAGCTATCGTTTCTGCTGCCGCATTTCCTCAATGAACGCCGCGGTCGCCTCGACGTCTATTTCACGCGCGTCTACAACCCCGTCTGGACCAATCCCGATGGGTTCTCGTGGATTGAAGCGCTCTCAGACGAATCGAGAGTGGGGCTGCACGTCGCATTGACGCCGACGTGGAACGAAACGGCCTATTTTGCGGATTACATCCTGCCGATGGGACTTGGCCCTGAGCGCCACGATCTGCATTCGTACGAAACGCACGATGCGCAGTGGCTTGGATTCCGCCAGCCGGTGCTGCGTGCCGCGCGCGAACGGCTCGGGCAGCCGGTGCACGACACGCGTGAAGTGAACCCCGGCGAGGTCTGGGAAGAGAACGAGTTCTGGATCGACCTGACGTGGCGGATTGACTCCGACGGGAGCCTCGGCATTCGCAAGTTCGTGGAATCCCAGCGCAATCCGGGCGAGAAGCTGAGCGTCGAGGAGTACTACGAGTACATCTTCGAGCGGTCGGTGCCCGGACTGCCGGACCGCGCGGCACGCGAGAAGCTGACGCCGCTCGACTACATGCGGCGCTACGGGGCGTTCGAGGTCGCGACGAAGACTGGCTCGATTCACGACCAGGCGGTGGCCGACGAGGAACTCGTCGACGTTGATGTCGATCGGCTCGGCCGCGTATACACGGCCGCCGCAAAGCCGGCCGGCGTCAATATCGTGCCGTTGCCGACGCCGGATCCCGACGCGTCGGGCCGGCGCCTCGCCGGCGTCATGATCGACGGCCGCGTCGTCCGTGGATTCCCGACGCCGAGCGGCCGACTCGAATTCTATTCGCGCACGCTCGCCGAGTGGGGATGGCCGGAATACGCGCTGCCGACGTACATCAAGAGCCACATTCACCCCGATCGGCTCGCACCTGGCGAGATGCCGCTCATCCCGACGTTCCGCTTGCCGGTGCAGATCCACACGCGCAGCGCCAACGCGAAATGGCTCGACGAGATCGCGCACACCAATCCGCTGTGGATGCACCCGACCGATGCCGCGCGCATCGGCGTCCGCACCGGCGACCTGGTGCGTGTTCACACCGCGATCGGCTCGTTCGTCGTGAAGGCGTGGCTCACTCAAGGCATCCGCGCGGGCGTGCTCGCGTGCAGCCATCACATGGGGCGCTGGAAGGTCGGCACGCAGGGACAACGCCAGTTGATGACCACCGTCGTCCTCGATCACCACGGCCGCGAGTGGCGCTTGATCCGCGCCGAGCCGGTCACGCCCTACGCCTCGACGGATACCGATACGCGGCTGATTTGGTGGCGCGACGTGGGCGTGCATCAGAACCTCACGTTCCCGGTCCATCCCGATCCCATCTCGGGCATGCACTGCTGGCATCAGGCGGTCCGCGTGACCAAGGCCGCGCCGAGCGAGGTCCACGGCAGCATCAGCGTCGACACCGCGAAGGCCGAGGCGATCTACCGCCAATGGCTCGCGCAATGCCGGTCGGCGCGCCAGGTCAGTCCGGACCATACCCGGCGCCCGTATTGGCTGCTCCGACCGTTGAAGCCGGGGCGCGACGTCTATGCGCTCCCGGCGAGGGCCGAAGAAGAGACGCACGAGCTCGCGACGCATTGTGAAAGATGAGGAGGACATGATGGCTGCCGAGGCCACGATGACAGCGCTCGACGTCGACACGGTCCGCCAGATCGTGCGCGAGGAGATTCAGCTCGCGATGAAGAAAGATCCGGCGGCACGCAAGGCCTGCATCATCGCATCGAAAGGGACGCTCGACTTCGCGTATCCGCCGCTCATTCTCGCGACCGCAGCGGCTGCGGCGAACATTCAGTCGTCGGTGTTTTTCACGTTCTACGGTTTGAACATCATCCGCAAAGACTTCGAGAAGATGCTCAAGGTCACGCCCGTGGCGAACCCGGGCATGCCGATGCCAGTCCCGATGCCCGAGCTGCTGACCGCGATGCCGGGGATGCAGTGGATGGCGACGTCGATGATGAAGTCGATGTTTCGCAAGAAAGGCGTCGCCACGATTCGGGAGCTGCTCGACGCCGCGCGCGAGTGCGGCGTACGGCTCATCGCCTGCCAGATGACCATGGAGGTGTTCGGCTACCGCCAGGAGGACTTCCTCGACGGCGTCGAGTTCGGTGGCGCAGCGGCATTTCTGTCCGAGGCGCGGAAAGCGCATATCACGTTGTTCGTCTGACGGAGAGCGACCATGACCAACGCCATCAAAGAAGACCGCGTCCTCGACGCGCGCGGGCTGCTGTGTCCCATGCCCATCGTCAAAGCCGGCAGGGAAATGAAGTCGTTGCGCGACGGCGAGGTGCTCAAGATTCTGGCGACCGATCGCGGATCGATCGCCGACTTCCCGGCCTGGGCTGAAGACACGGGGAACGAGCTGCTGTCGTCGGGTCAGGAGAACGACACGCTTGTGTTTTACATTCGGAAGAAAGAAGGTGCGTCGTGATCTTCAAGCAGTTCCGCTACGAGCCTCTCGGACAGGCGTCGTACCTGATTGGCTGCGCCCGCGCCAAGGAAGCGTTTGTTGTCGACCCGATCGCCAACCTCGGTCCAGACTTCTACGTCATCGAAGCGGCGGATCTCACGCTGGGCATCGTGGGCGTGCTGGAAACGCACGTGCACGCCGACTTCGTATCGTGCGCCCGCGAGCTCGCGACGCTCGCGGGCGCCACGCACTATCTGCCCGCGCCCGCACCGGTGAAATACCCGTTCACGCCGCTTCAGGACGGCCAGGAGCTGGCCATCGGCCAGGTGCGGACAAAGTGCTCTTTACGTCGGGACACACGCCGGAGCACTGCAGCTACCTCATCACCGACTTGAGCCGCGGACCGGAACCGTGGTGCGTGCTGACCGGTGATTCGCTGTTCGTCGGTGACGTCGGCCGTCCCGATTTGCTCGTCGGCGACCAGGCGCTGGACGTGATCGGCGAGTCGGAGCGCGCGTCGCTCCAGTACCGCTCGATCCGCGAAAAGCTGTTCAGCCTGCCCGACTACGTGGAGGTGTATCCGAACCACTACGGCGGATCGGCATGCGGCGGCGTCAACATGAGCGGCAAAGTGTCATCGACGATCTACTTCGAGAAGCACCACAACCTCGCCATGCTGCGCTCCGATGCCGACGCGTTCGCTGCGTTCGTCAAGGAAACGGCCAAGCCGTTTCCCGCGAACTATGCGCGCATCAAGTCGTACAACCTGGGTCTCATCGACAAGCCGGAACTGGAGCCGGCCAAGGTATGAAGCCTCAGGAAGTCGCAGCTGCCATCGCGCGCGGCGTGGTCCTGCTCGACATGCGCCTGCCGCGCATCTTCGCTAGAGAACACGTGCCCGGCGCGATCAACCTGCAGTTCAACCGTGCCGATCTGGTCGATCGAGCCGAGATGGTTCTGCCGAAAGACGTGCCGGTTGTCGTGCACGCGGAACCCGAACCGATTGCAGTGCTGGCGGCGCGATTGCTGCGCGACGCTGGACATGCCGTCGAAGGGCATATCGAAGGCGGTCTTGGGGCGTGGAAACAGGCGGCGCTCCCCACCGCGTCGATGCCGGTGCTCACCGTCGACGACCTGCGTGCGCAGCGCACTGATCTCGACGTGGTCGATGCGCGCGATCGCTTCGAGTTCAAGCACGCGCACGTGCCCGGCGCGCGATCGCTACCGTGGACCGACGCATGGGTGAATGCTGACGGGTTCGCCGCGGTCAAGCCGCTTGCGGTGATCTGCGGCGATGAAGTGCGCAGCTCGCTCGTTGCCTCGATCTTGGCGCGCAGCGGACGCGACGCACGCCTCGTGACGGGCGGCATGGTCGACTGGAACGAACGTCAATTTCCCGTCGAAACCGGCGTCGCCGCGTAACAGGTAACAGGAGGCGCTCTGCCGGCAACACTCACACCCACCGCCGACGCCACGACACCAGCGGGGCCGGCGGACACGGCGGCGGAGCCTGCGAAGAGCGAGCGCGCGCGGTTTGCTGCCGCGCTGATCCTCGTCGCCATCGGGGCGGCCGTCTTCGCGGTGAGCTTCCGGCTGTCGCTCGTCTGGCTGTATCGACGCATCTCGGGTGAAGGCAACGTAGTGGCCGTCGTCACAGCAATGCCTATCTGGCTGCGGCTGACGATGCCGGTCGTCGGCGCGCTGGTCGCAGGCCTCGTATCGCGCTGCGGCATCTCGCGGGCGCAGGGCGTCAGCAATGTCATGGAGGCGGTGGCGCTCGGCAACGTGAAGTTGTCGCTCGGTACCACGGGATGGCGTGTCGCCGGATCGTGGGCCGCCATCGGCGCGGGCATGTCGATTGGACGCGAGGGCCCGCTCATCGAATTCGGCGGATCGCTCGGAGCCGCTGTCGGCCGCGTCGTGAAGCTGACGGTGCATCGGACGCGCGTGCTAGTGGCAGCCGGCACCGCGGCCGGATTTGCGGCCGCCTACAACACACCGTTCGCGTCGGTGCTGTTCGTCCTCGAAACGATTGTCGGCATCGCCGCGCTGGAGGCCTTGCTTCCGATCATGACGGCGACCATGATCGCAACAACGCTGACGCGGGCCATCGCGGGAGGCGGTCCGATCTAGGGCCAGCGCGGATTTGTTCTCGGGTCAACGCTCGATTTGGTGCCGTACGGGATCATCGGCATCGTGGCAGCGATTGCCGCCATCGGCTTCAAGCGTCTCCTCGCCCTCGGCGAGCACTTGGTCGAGCGGCACCCGATGCGCCAGCCGCTGCGTGCCGCATGCGGTGGTCTGCTCGTCGGCGGGATTGCCGCCTTCCTGCCGATGGTCGCGGGCAACGGCTACGAACCCCTGAACCTGATCCTCGACGGCCGGCTCGCCGTGACCGCAATCGCCGTGCTGGTGGTCGCGAAGGTGCTCGCCACGAGCGGGTCGGTGGCGTCGGGCGTGCCCGGCGGTGTTTTCACCCCGGTGCTCCTCGTCGGTGGCGCGGTTGGCGCGCTTACCGCCCACCTGGTTGCCGCCCTGGGCAGCCCCTTCGTCGCGAGCGTGGGCAGCTACGCGCTCGTCGGGATGGCTGCGACCACCGCAGCCACGATACACGCGCCGCTCACCGCGACGGTCATGATCTTTGAGCTGTCCGGCGACTATCCGATCGTCATTCCGTTGCTGCTGGCGACCGTTGTCGCGACTGCAGTGTGGCGCATGCTGGGCACCGAATCGCTCTACGCCTCGGAACTGCGGCGGAGAGGCCTCGGGTGGGAGCTGACATTGGATGGTCGGATCATTGCTGAGTGACCGGCTCGGCCGTCGCCGCGGAAGGGACGGACGATTGGTCGGTCCGTCTCTTTAATGCTGGTGCAGTCCACCACTGATGATGTGGACGGTGATGAACAACGCGAGGACGACGATGATCCCCACGACCCAGAGCCGGGTCCACAACGTAGACGCGGCAGCTTGACGATCGGGATCAATCTCGACGCCGAGGACCCGCCGGCCGTAACTGGTCATGCCCCAGGGTTTGTAAACTGACAGCGTCGTCGCGACCAGCAGGGCGAGGAGAGCAGCACCGGCGTCAGCGATCAATTGAATCCGCAGTTGGCGCAGATCCATGCTGGTCAACATCCTGTCCGCCGCGACAGTGGCGACAGCGCCGATCGGCTGCGTATGAACGAGCAAGATGATCGTTGCGAGCACCGTCAGCCCGAGTTTCGCGATCACCCAGTAGTGGCGAAACAAGCCCCAAGTCGTCCCGAGTGATTCCACGAGGCCCGTCAGCAATGCGGCGACGCTGAGGGGAACGATCACGAACCACGTCGTCAGTTCCATCGACAGATACGCGGCGCGCACGATTTGCGGGTTGCGGCTCGTCAAACCCGCGATGGACAGCGCAAGGAAGGCTGCCACCGCGCCGAACCACCCGACTGAGGACGTCATATGCGTGGTGAGCATGAGTTTTCGGACGCGGGATGTCTGGCCATCTGGGCCATCTTATCTTCGCGGACGATTAGGAGGAACCAATCATGAAGAGTGTGTTGGTCGGTATGTCGTTGCTCGCCGTGATGTTCATGGCGGCAGTCGCTACGGCACAGCATCCGGCGATGCCGCCAGGCATGTCGCACGAACGCACCTCGCGCAGATGAAAAAAGATGCAGAGATGAAGAAGCGCGGCGCCGCTGCGATGGGATTCGATCAGGATGCGACCACACATCATTTCGGGCTGACGACAACGGGCGCGTTCATCCAGGTGCAGGTGAACGATCCTGCAGACGTGGCGAACCGCGACGCGATTCGCGCGCACCTCAAGGAGATCGCCGGTGAGTTCGCACAAGGCGATTTCAGCAAGCCGTTCATGACGCACGACGAGATGCCACCCGGCGTCGAGGCCATGCGGATTAAAGGCTGCGATCACCCTCAGTTTCGAGGAGATCGAATCCGGCGGAAGGGTGCGGATCACGACGGCCGATCCCGAGGCCCTAAAGAGCGTCCACGACTTCGTGCGCTACCAGATCACGGAGCATCGGACAGGCGATCCGTTGACCGTTCAAAAATAATCTAGCAGCGGTTGTCCTGATCGGAGAGTTGCGTGGCGCCGCACTCCGCGGGCGCCATCACCGACCGGTCGCAAACGGTTCCCCGAGAACCGCCTCGAGCATCCGCAGGACATCGGCCGAATGGCCCACGAACAAGACGATAACCCGATCGCGTTTGTAGAAGTGCGGCGTATCCATCCATGAAACCTGCGACTGCCCGATCGGAGTCCCCGTCGGCGATACCTTCGACGCGTCTCTGT
>JBKPDW010000171.1:0-6703 GCA_046728115.1 Acidobacteriota bacterium
GATCGTCGGCCTCGAGCATCTGCTCGAGAATCCTGTCCTCGAGACCCTTGATCTCGGTTTGCGCGAAACTGATTTCCTTCTGGATGGCGTGGTATTCCTGGTTGGTTTTGACCGCCATCGCCTGCTCGCGAAACTTCGAGAGCCGGCCCTGATGAAGCGCCACGTCCTTTTCGATGGTGCGGCGCGCATTCTGATTCTCGCTCAGCCGAGCCTTGGCGGCTGCCAGTTGATCGCGCGCCGCATCGAGCCGCGCGGTCAGCGCCCTGTCGCGCTCGGGCTCGTCGGCCAGCCTGCGCCGCGCGGCCTCGGCACCCGTGTCGAGCTTTTGAAGCGCCACTAACTTTTCGAGGTCCTCGTGCATCGCCCTTACAACAAAAAAGCCCCGGCGCTCGAAGGCACCGGGGCTGGCGGTCTCCCGCCTTCGCCGCTGCGGGGCTCTGGCGTGGCAAGCCCGCTCCAAGGGGCTCTGGATTGTGTCTGCGATCCGCAATCTGCGTTCCGCAATTCGCATTCTCCCCGTCGCCCGGTCGCATGCCATGCGAGCGAAGGCTGGGCCCACCAGGATTCGAACCTGGAACAGGCCGGTTATGAGCCGGCGGCTCTAACCGTTGAGCTATGGGCCCTCAAAAGTATGAAGTATGAAGTCTGAAGTGTGAAGTGAAATGCTGACTTCAGACTTCAGACTTCAGACTTGGTGCTTACGACGTCCTTCCTTCCAGGAACGCCCTCAGCTTCCGGCTCCGCGACGGATGCCGCAGCTTTCTGAGCGCCTTGGCTTCGATCTGACGGATGCGCTCGCGTGTGACGGCGAAACTCTGACCCACTTCCTCGAGCGTGTGCTCGCTGCCGTCGCCGACGCCGAACCGCATCTTGATCACTTTCTCCTCACGCGGCGTGAGCGTCTTCAGGACGGACTCGGTCTGTTCCTTCAGGTTCAGGTTGATGACAGCTTCGGCCGGGGACACGACCTGACGGTCCTCGATGAAGTCGCCCAGATGCGAATCCTCCTCCTCGCCAATCGGGGTTTCGAGCGAGATCGGCTCCTGGGCGATCTTCAGCACCTTGCGGACCTTCGAAACCGGAATGTCCATCCGCTTGGCGATTTCCTCGGATGTCGGCTCGCGTCCGAGCTCCTGGACCAGCGCGCGCGACGTGCGAATCAACTTGTTGATCGTCTCGATCATGTGCACGGGAATCCGGATGGTGCGGGCCTGGTCGGCGATCGCACGGGTGATCGCCTGGCGGATCCACCACGTCGCGTAGGTCGAGAACTTGTAGCCGCGGCGATACTCGAACTTGTCCACCGCCTTCATCAGGCCGATATTGCCTTCCTGAATCAGGTCGAGGAACTGCAAGCCACGGTTCGTGTACTTCTTCGCGATCGAGACGACGAGCCGCAGGTTGGCCTCGACGAGCTCTTTCTTGGCCTGTTCGGCCTGGTACTCGCCCCTTATGATCGTGTCAAGGGTCTGCTTCAGTTCGTCGGGTGATTGCCCGAGGCTGTCGGTCATCGACTTGATCTTGCCTCGCAACTCCCGGATCTGGCGCTGGGTGTTCTTCCTGTCGTCTTCTTTGAGCTTCAGTTTCTTGTTCTTGGGATTGAGCATCCGCTCGCAGGCTTCGACCTCGCGCTGGACTGCCCGCACGCTCTCGACCGCATCCTTCATGTCGTCGATCAGGCGGCGTTTCACGGTTTCGGTGAACTCGATGCGCCGGATCAGCTGCGACAGTTCCACCTGCGCGCGCATCGCGGCCGATCGAGCCCGCCGGTATTTCCGCCGATCCCGGGTCGTCGTTCCCTTCGGCGTTTCGGCGAGTTTTTCCTCGAGCTTGTCGTACACGCCGCGCGCCTTGCGCACCGCGTCGATTTGCTTCTGCACCTGCCGCGATCGTTCCGCGATGCGTTCGTCGGTGATCTCCTCGTCGTTGAAGATCACCAGCTCGCGAATGGTCCGTTCGCCGGCGTGCAGCTGATCGCCGAGCTCAATCACCTTCTTGGAGATGAGCGGCGTGCGCGAGATCGACTTGATCACCGCGAGCTTCCCGCGCTCGATACGCCGCGCGATTTCGACCTCGCCTTCGCGCGTGAGCAGGGGGACGGTTCCCATCTCCCGGAGGTACATCCGGACCGGGTCGTTGGTCTTGTCGAGCGCGCCGGGCGTCAGATCGAGCTCGAGCTCCTCCGCCCCTTCGGCCGTCCGATCGATGGCTTTCTCGTCGCGCAGGTATTTCTGATCCGAATCGATGACCTCGATGCCCGCGCTGCCGAACGTGTTGAAGAGGTCGTCGAGCTCGTCGGAGGAGGTGATTTCCGAGGGCAACAGCTCGTTGACTTCGTCGTAGAGCAAGTAGCCCTTTTCCTTCCCGATGTTGATCAGCTGTCGAACTTCGTCGTACTTCTCTTCGATCGACAGGTGATCGGCGCCTACGTCAGTTGCTCGATGCGATGCAGTAGGTCTTTTTTCCGCTGCCATAAATGTTCGATCTCGTCTCCGTGTTGAGGCGCGCCGAGTTGTTGAAGCCGATCGATTTCGCGTTGTATCGCCGCTCGTTCGCGGTCGAATCTCAGAGCTTTCAGCGCGCGAACGCAGTTCGCCACGCTTTTGACCGGCGGGGCCTTCCCTGTCGCGATGCGGGTCACCAGCTGGACATTCATCGTACTTAGACGCTGAATCAGCGTCGAGGGTAAGAGCTCGGACGATTGATTCTGCAGGGTTCGGGCCACTTGGAATACTTCTCGGCTCGCGAGGTTCTCCAGGTCGGCATCGTCGATATCGCCCAGCACGGCCAGGGCCTCGTCGGGCCGGTTCATGAGCCACCAAATCAGGGCTTTTTCGGCGTCTTTGACTGCTCCAAATGACGCTAACTCGACCGTTCCCAAGGTGGTCCGCCGGTTTACGGCTGCCTTACGAATCTCGCTCCGCACCACGTCTTCTGAAATGCGCGCCTTGTGCGCAATCCTGTCTCCAAATTGGTCACGCGCGGCCGGATCCGGAATGTTTGCGGCCACCGACAGCATCCGTTCCAGAAACTGCCGGCGGCTGTCCGAATGGGCCAGGTCGACACCCGATGCCGCCTGATCGAGCAGGTAGTCCAGGTACGGTCGCGAGCTGCGCAGCCGTTCCCGATAATCATTTGCGCCGCGGCGTCGAATGAACGTATCGGGATCTTCGCCGCTGTCCAGCACGACGACGTTGACGTCAAATCCCTCAGCCACGAGCATTTCGCAGGATCGCGCTGCGGCGCCTCGACCCGCGGCATCCGGATCGAAGCTCAGGACGGCCTTTGACGTGAATCGATGGAGCAGCTGCGCCTGCTGCGGCGTCAGCGCGGTGCCGCACGACGCCACGACGGGCGCAGCCTGCGCCTGGAACACCTGCGCGAAATCAAAGTAGCCCTCGACGAGTACCGCGAAGCCGCTCTTTCTGATGAGCGTCTTCGTCACGTTCAACCCGTACAGCGTCCGGCCCTTCGAGTAAATCGGGGTCTCCGGCGAGTTCAGATACTTCGGCACCTGGTCGGCATCCATCGACCTTCCGCCGAACGCAATCACCGAACCGGTGTCCCGACAAATCGGGACCATCAGCCGGTTGCGAAACCGATCAACGAGTTCGTCGTTCTCGCGCTGGACCACGAGACCGCTCTGTACGATCAGCGCCTGCGAAAAGCCCTGTTGAATGAGCTGACTCTTGAGCCCATCCCTGGCGCTGGGGGCGAATCCGAGACCCAGCTGGTCTATCGTTCCTGGCGTCAGACTACGATCCTCAAGGTGCTGCCGCGCCCGGGCGCCCGACGCACCCGCGAGCTGCTCGCGAAAATACGCCGCCGCGATCTCGTGCATTTTCAGCAGCGCCTCTCGCAGCGATGCATCCCGTCGCGTATCGTCGTCGTCGCGCAGCTCGGGCAGCGCGATGCCGAACTTGTGTGCCAGCAGCTTCACGGCGTCTGGAAACGGAAGCTTTTCGTGGAGCTCGAGAAACTTGAAGACATCACCGCCAGCGCCGCAGCCGAAGCAGTGGAAGAAGCCCTTGTCCGGGTTGACGTGGAACGACGGGGTTTTCTCCGAATGAAATGGACAGAGGCCCTTGTACGTCGCCCCCGCTTTCTTGAGCGACACATACTCCTGAATCACCTGCACGATGTTGGCGTGAAGGCGAAGATCGTCGATGAACTGCTGAGGAAACAGGGCCATCAATAAATGCTGATTGCTGATTGCAAGATTGCTGATTCGGTCCACAGTGAAAATAAATTTGCAATCAGCACGTTGCAATTTTCCGCGGTTACTCTTTCAGCTCCACTACCGTGACTCCGCCTCCGCCCTGTTCAGGCGGTGCGGTGGCAAACCTCGCGACCAGCGGATGCTGTTGCAGAAACCCTGCGAGCGCCCGCTTGAGTTGTCCCGTGCCGTACCCATGAATCAAGCGCACGACGCGCTGATCGGTCAGCAGCGATTCGTCCAGAAACCGCTCGGCTCGAGCGAGCGCCTCGTCCACTGTGCACCCGATCACGTTCAAGTCGGACGAGGCGGCGGGAGTGTCACCGAGCTGCACCTGGACCGTCACGCGTGCTGGCCCGGCGGCGGCCGGCGCAATCACGCGCAGATCACGAATGCTGGCGCGCATTCGCTTCCCGCGCACATCGAGTTCCGCGGTCCCATCCTGCACCGAGGTAACGATCGCCTCGAGCCCCAGCCCGCCGACGATGACGCGCTCACCGACAGTCGGCGGGTGGCCGACGGTCTCCCGCTCGACTGCGGGTGGCGCCGAGGCAGGTCGGCCTGACCGCGCGAGCGACGAGTCTGGATGCTCGGTACGGCCGTCAGTCTCGGAGCCGAGCACCCGCTTCGCGATCTCGTCGACGGCGACACGTGCGTCGCGCCGTACCGCGCCGGTGTCGCCCGTCGTCAGCGGCTGACGAGCGGCTTCCTGCGCGATGGCGTCCGTTTTGGCCTTGAGCTCCGCGATCACGTCGTCGATTTCTCGACGGGCCTGACGGACCTGAGCTTCAATCTCCTCGCTCGCGCGGCGGCGAAACGACTCCTCGCGCTGCCGCAGCGTCTCTTCGCGTTGGCGCAGGCGCGTACCTGCCGCGTCGAGCGTTTCACGTTCGCGCAAGACAAGGCGTTGGTCGTGCTCGAGCGCCCGCATGTCGCGGTCGATCTTCGCCAGGTGTTCCGCGAGCTGCGCTTCACGCGCGCTCAGATTGTCCCGGGCAGCGGCGACGACGATCGAGCTCAAACCAAGCCGCGCGGCGATTTCGAGCGCCAGGCTGCGTCCCGGCGATCCGTACATCAACTGATAGGTTGGCGCGAACGTTTCGGCGTCGAATCCGAAGGCAGCGCTGGTGACGCCATCCGTCGTGGATGCGTAGGTTTTCAGCGCGTCGAAATGGCTCGTGGCGATGACGGTGGCGCCGCGCCGCCGGAAATTGTCCACGATGGCCACGCCGAGCGCCCCGCCTTCAATCGGATCGGTGCCCGATCCGACTTCGTCGAGCAACACCAGCGCGGGCGTGGACAGCGATCGATCCATCGAGGCGATGTTGGTGATGTGCGCCGAGAACGTGCTCAGGCTCGTCTCGATCGACTGCTCATCGCCGATGTCGGCGAAGATCGCCTTGAACACCGGCAGCCGCGAGCCGTCGGCCGCCGGGATCCGCAGCCCCGACTGCGCCATCAACGCCAGGAGGCCGGCGGTTTTGAGCGCCACCGTCTTGCCGCCCGTGTTGGGCCCCGTGATCAGGAGCACGGATGCCGGCAGAACCACCTTGATCGTCACCGGAACCGCGTTCCTGAGAAGCGGATGTCGCGCCGCCTGGAGCTCGAACGCGCCATCTGACGACAGGGCGGGTTCGACGCCGTCCAGCGACTCGGAGTAGCGCGCCCGCGCCTGCAGCACGTCGATTTCCGTGGCGGCTTCGATCGTGCGATGCAGATCTCCAGCGCGTCCGCGAAAGCAGTCTGTCAGCGCGAGCAGGATCCGGCGAACTTCCTCGGCTTCCTGCTCTTCCAGCGCCACGATGTCGTTGTTGATCTCGACCGTGCTCAAGGGTTCCAGAAACAGGCTTGCGCCGCTCGCCGACGCGCCGTGCACAATCCCTGGAATCGCGCTGCGATGTTCGGACCGGACGACCAGCACGTAGCGTCCGCCTCGCTCGGTGACGATCTGTTCCTGGAGGTACTTCGCCGTGTCTTTTCCACGCAGGTACGATTCCAGGGTGCTGCGCAACCGCGTGCGCTGCTTCCGCAACCGGTCGCGAATCACGCGCAGCTCCGGACTCGCGTGATCGACGACTTCGCCTGCCGGGTCGATCTTGTCACGAACCTGAGCCGTTTCGCCCGTGAAGCCGGCCGCACCCGCTGTTGTTGCCGACAGAATCGGAAACGATTCCGGCGCGCGCCGCAGCGCGGCCCGCGACTCTTCGACAGAATCGAGAAACGCCGCAAGGGCGAGCAGCCGCACCGCATCGAGCGCGCGACCCTCGACCGCGAGCGTGCCCAGGATCAGCGGCAGATCGCTCGATGCGGCCAGCGGAAACGTGCCGTGCGAAGCCACGTACCGCACGGTCTCGGTCGTGCCGGCGAGCCAGCGGGCTACAGTCGAGGCGTCGGTCGAGGGCTGGAGTCGGGCAAGGCGCTCGCGACCCATCGGCGTCACCGCAAAGGCCGTGAGCCCTTCGATGATGCGATCGAATTCAAGCGCTC
>JBKPDW010000172.1:0-67084 GCA_046728115.1 Acidobacteriota bacterium
GCGGCGACGTGATGCCGTCGTTCTCCTGTGCGATCCGAATGTGCGGCCACCGTCATCATTCCAAGCGCGGCGACGGTGAACGGAAGGGCGGTCCACAGACCGACCGCCAGGTCCGATGCGCCCGAGAGCCGCTTGACGATCTGTGGCAGGAAGAAACTGAACCCATAGCCGGCGGTAACGACCAGGAAGAGGACGAGCGCAAGGCGCCAGACACCCGGATCCAGCAGCCCCGCGCGCGCCGTCCCTGCCAGTGACCGTCGCGACTCGATCGGATCACGGCCGACTGCGTCCGTCAGCCATCGCTTCTCGTCGTCCGGCAGCCAGCTCGCGCACTGCGGCCCATCGTCCAGGTAAAAGAGCGCGATGACGCCGAGTACGACCGCCGGAACGCCTTCGACGAGAAACAGCCACTGCCAGCCATCAACACCGGCGACGCCGCGAAGCGACAGCAGCGCGCCCGACAGCGGAGCACCCACGATTCCGGCCAGCATGCTCGCCGTCGAGAACTGCGCGAGTGCCCGCGCGCGTTCTCTGGCCGGAAACCAGTACGTGAAGTACAGGACGACACCCGGAAAAAAGCCGGCCTCGGCAGCACCCAGGAGGAACCGTACCGCGTTGAAGCTGCGCGGTCCGATCACGAACATCGTCGTCATCGAGACGAGACCCCAGACAATGGCAATGCGGGCGATCCAGATACGCGCGCCGATTCTCGCCAGCGCCAGATTGCTGGGCACCTCGAAGAGGAAATATCCCAGAAAGAAGATACCCGCTCCGCGGCCGTACTCGATCGGCGAGAGCCCGAGCGCTCGGTTCATCTGCAGCGCTGCGAAACCGACGTTGAGGCGATCGAGGTAGGCGACGAAATACAGGAGCGCGAGGAACGGAATCAGCCGCCGCCGAACGCGGGCCACTGCACGGGCGCCGATGTCGGACGTCGAGGCCGGCGCCGCGGGCTGCACGCGGACCATGATGGCTCTTGTGTCAAGATGTGGAGTCGAGGAGGGCGCGATGCAACGTCACGGCTTCGGTGTGATGGCTCTATTCCTCGCTGGCGCCACGCTTGCTGGCCAGTCTTCGCTCCCCGAACGACCGCTGTTCGACGGCAAAACCTCGGCGGGCTGGCGCGGATTCAAGAAGACCGCGTTTCCCGCCATGGGGTGGCTCGTCCAGGACGGCTGGCTGAAGCACCTCGCGGCCAAAGGCGAGGACTCGCAAGGCGGCGGCGACATCATCACGATCGATTCCTTCGATAACTTCGATCTGCAGTTCGAATGGAAGATCGCGCCGGGCGGCAACAGCGGCGTCAAGTACCTGGTGACCGAGGACCGAAGCGGCCCGATCGCCCACGAGTATCAGGTGATCGACGACGAGCGCCATCCTGATGCCAGGATAGGTCCCAATCGCGCCACGGCGGCGCTCTACGACGTCCTCGCGGCACCTGCAAACAAGCCGCTCAAGCCCGCCGGCGAGATCAACGCGGGACGGATCGTCGTCAACGGCATGCACGTCGAGCACTGGCTCAACGGCGTCAAGGTGATCGAATACGAGCTCGGAAGTCCCGCGCTCATGGCCGCGAAGGCGAAAAGCAAATTCAAGGATCAGCCCGGCTGGGGCACGAAGCTGAAGGGACACATCCTGTTGCAGGACCACGGCGACGAGGTTGCGTTTCGCAACATTCGCATCCGCGAACTGCCCGCGTCGCACGGAAGTAAACAGTAGAACCAGTGTTGTTCTGGCAGCTGAGGAGCTGGCAGCCGGCGGCTGTCAGCTCGCCCCGACCTGTGGTTTGACCGTGCAGGATCCGTTGGCCATGAGCGTGGCGCGCACGCGCTCGAACATGGATTCCCCATCGTAGGTGCCGATGATGGCGCCGCCAGAACCCGCGAATTGCGCGCTGGCCCCGCACGCGCGGGCGGCGTCCACCATGGCGGCCTGCCACGACGGGATTCGGTAGATGCTGCGCCGCGTGTCGAAGTTTCTGTTGATGAGGGCGGCGAGGCGTTCGACATCCCGGACGACCAGCGCCCCGCGGCCGTCGGCTGCCAGGCCTGCGAAACAGCTCATGGCGGAGATCACCTGCTCATCGCCGCGGTTGAAGCGCTCGCGGACGTTGTTGTGGAAGATCTCGGTCGGCTCGCCAAGCGTCTCGTGGTGCGCCACGTAGAGCGGCGGCAGCAGTGCTGGATCGAGCGGCTCGTACCAGTAGCTCGCCAGGCCGTCGACGACGTGCTCGCGGCTCCGATCGAAATCCATGTAGACGAGACCCTCGTACACCTGAATCACGCGATCCTGAAGCCCCGCGGCGATGCCGAGCTCCTCCCTCTCGACGAGCAGCACGAACATCGGCTGCGCCTCGAGAGGCATCTGCACGTTGTAAAACTCCATCAGGCAGCGCAGCGTGGCGACGATAATCGCGCTCGAGCCGGCGAGGCCGACCTGCCGCGGAATCGTCGTCTGGTACCGAATCGAGAATCTTCGATCGTGCAGCGTCAGCTCTCGCGTCTGGCAGTACTCGACGAACCGTTTGATGGTCGCCTTGATCAGCCGGATGCCGCCGTAGTAGCCGTGCAGCCGCACGTCGCGGGCAAGCTCGTACACCGAATCGAATCTTGCGCGATCATCCTCGGCCAGCACGATCTCCACGGAATCCCATTCGTACAGCACGACCTCGGCCCAGTAGTTGCGCACGCTGAGAGAGATGGTCTTCCCGTTGTAGCCGTCAGACGGGTTGCCGAGCAGCCCGGCGCGTGCGAACGCTCGCCTACGCGTGAGAAACATCGAGCAGATCTCGCAGGTATCGCCTCAGCGCTGCACCACATCTCGGATCGGCAAGCGCGAACGCGGCGAACGCTTCGAAGTAGGCTTCGAAGTTCCCGATGTCGTATCGACGTTCGCCTGGCCGCAGTCGGACGCCGAACGCCCTGCCGCCACTGCGAACCAGCAAACTCAGCGCATCGGTCAGCTGGATTTCGCCTCCCTTACCGCGGCTGGTCTTCGCCAGCGCGTCGAAGATGGCGGGTGACAGCACGTACCGTCCCGCGATCGCCAGATTGCTCGGCGCTTCGCGGGGTTCCGGCTTCTCCACGAGATCCAGGATCTCGAAAAGGTCACCATCGTACGCCGGCCTGGCGATCCCGTACTGGCTCGTATTGCTGCGCGGCACCTCTTCGAAGGCGATGACTGCGGCCGCGTCACGCTCTTCGAAACAGCGCGTCATCCTTCGCACCACATCGCTCTCGGCGTCCATCCCGATGATCGAGTCGCCGAGCGAGACGATGAACGGCTGATCGCCGACGAACGATCGGGCGCACGAGATGGCGTGGCCGAGGCCAAGCAGCTCCCGCTGCCGCGTGTAGAAGTACTGCACACCTGCGCGGTCGAACTCGAGCTCGGCGAGCAGATCCTCCCTGCCGCTCTCACGCAGGGTCTGAACCAGTTCGTCGTTCCGATCGAAATGGTTCTCGATCGACGCCTTGCCGGGACCGGTGATGAACAGCAGGCGCTTCATCCCGGCGTGCACCAGCTCCTCGACGACGTACTGCACGACCGGCTTGCGGCCGACGGGCAGCATCTCCTTGGGTTGCGACTTGGTGGCCGGCAGCAGGCGTGTGCCGAGACCGGCGACCGGAATGACGGCGATGTCGATGCTCACGGGAACCGCCCGGTGATTCTAACCGGGCGGGGCCTGTGCGTGTCTGCCGTAGATTGTCCGGCGGCTATCTCCTCGCCTGCTCGTGTGAGCTCGTGCTGGACGACGCGGGAATCTCGAACCCTCGTCGGTATTCCCTCGTCAACAGACGATCGGCCTGCTTGTCGTCGACAAACCGTTCCGACTTCCCATCGAACGTGAGCGCCCGCCCGACACGGTACGAAATGTTGCCGAGATGCGGCAGTGCCGATGACATATGGCCCTCGAACACGTCGCAGTTCAGCAGTTTCGGATCGCCCGCGCGAATCGCGTCGACGAAATTCTGATAGTGCGGGTACTCCGTGGTCGTCAACCCCGTTGGCTCGCTGTTCGGATCGGAGAGGTCCGCGCCCGGCCCCTTCTCGTTCTTCGGTCCGAAATAGGACTGCCACTTCTTGCCGGCCTCTTCGATCCAGAGCCAGCCTTTTGTCCCGTAGAACAGGTTGCCGATGCGCACGCCCGATTCATCGTTCGTGAAGCCGCCCCGCGTCGCGAACTCGAGGATCGCTCCATCGGCGTACTCGAAGAGGCTCGTCTGCATGTTCGGCGTTTCCTGCGAGGCCTCATCGCCGAAGTATCCGCCCACGGATTTGATCTTGACCGGGTGCTCCTGCTTCTGCAGCCCCCAGCGCGCGATGTCGAACTGATGCGGTCCCTGGTTGCCGCTGTCGCCGTTCCCGTAGTCCCAGTGCCAATGCCAGTTGTAGTGAAAGCGATTGCGATTGAAGGGCCGCTTTGGTGCAGGCCCGAGCCATAAGTCGTAGTCGACTTTCGAGAGGTACTGCTCGTCGTACGTCGGCTCGTACGTCGTCGAGGTGACGGTCAGCGCGTACGTCTCACCTGGCTTCATTGGACCGTCCGGGTATTTGCCAATCGACGGCCGCGGCTTGTAGCAGAGTCCGCGGGCCATGTAGACCTTTCCAAGGCCACCATCGTGGATCAATTTGATCGCTTCGCGCACAGCTGGCCGGCTGCGATTCATGGTGCCCACCTGCACGAGACGGTTGTAGCGCGCCGCCGCTTCGACCATTCGGCGGCCTTCCCACACCGTGTGCGACGAGGGTTTCTCCACGTACACATGCTTCCCGGCCTGCAGCGCCCAGATCGTGGCGAGGGCATGCCAGTGATTGGGCGTGGCGATGACGACCGCATCGATGTCCTTGTCGTCGAGCACGCGCCGGAGATCCTGCACGAAGCCAGGCTTGAACGTGGCAACATCCTGCAGCCGCGCGTCGTTGATCCGCTCGGGCGCGAGGTTGGCGTCGATATCGCACAGCGTCTTGATCTCGACGTTCTTCAGTCGAGCGAAGCCTCGTTTGAGCGAATTGCCTTGCCCTCGTATCCCGATGCTGGCGGTGACCACACGATCGTTGGCGCCCAGGATGCGGCTGCCGACATGCGGCGCCGCTTCGACGCCTGCACGGAACAGCTCGCCTCCGAGGGCGATACCCGCGACCGTCCCGATACGGGTGCCGAACTCGCGCCGGGAGATGCCGTCTGAGTCGTTGTGCTTGTCAGCCACAATCACTCCTTCTTCTGTAGGCTTTTTGCGGCCTGTGCGTTCCGTCCTCCACGCGCCACGTTTAAGGCGGAATCGTAGCACCGACTGGAGTAGGATTCGCACGAAAGGAGCTTGTAATGGCCACCGCCCTTTCCCGCCGTCACTTCTTCCATACGGCCGCGACGGCCGCGGCCTGGCCCCTGCTCGGCCGTGCGGCAAACGCAGCCTCGGCCGCCCCAGCCGTGCGCGGCGGCACCCTGAAGCTGGGGGTCGCCTCGTACTCGATGCGCGAGTTCACGCTCGATCAGACCCTCGAGATGGCCAAGCGGCTCGGCGTGAAGTATATGACGTTCAAGGACGTCCACGTTCCGCGGACCGATCCGCCCGAGAAAACGCGCGCCCTGCGAGCCAAGATCGAGGCCGGGGGCATCACGATCATGGGCGGCGGCACGATTACGATTCCCAACGATCCCGTCCAGATCAAGAAGGAGTTCGAGTACGCGAGAAACGCCGGCTTTCCCTTGATCTATACCGATCCCGACCCGGCCGCTCTGGACACTATCGAGCAGATGGCGAAGATGTACGACATCAGAGCGGTGATCCACAATCATGGTCCCGAGGACAAGCGGTGGCCGCGTCCACAGGACGCGTATGCTGCGGTGAAGGCGCGCGACAAGCGGCTCGGCCTGTGCATCGACGTAGGGCATACGACGCGCACCGGCACCGACCCCGTGCAGGCCTGCCGCGAGTGTCGCGATCGCCTCTACGACATGCACGTGAAAGATCTCGCCGTGAGGACCGACAAGGAAAGCCAGGTGGAAGTCGGTCGGGGCGTCATCGACTTCCCGGCGCTGTTCAGGACGCTGCTCGAGATCGGCTATCAGGGGCAGGTCGGTCTCGAATACGAGATCAACGCAAAGGATCCGCTGCCCGGCATGATCGAATCGATGGCGTACATGCGTGGCGTGCTCGCCGCCGTAACGACGTAGTCGGGGGTTTGTCGAATTGGACACTCGAATCGGCCACGAAGGCACGACATTTCAGGAGGTCCGATGATTCGCCTGCGCTCCGCGCTGCTGCTGTCCGCGGTCGCGTGCTTCGGGTTGGGCGCCCTGCTCGTCGCGCAAACGCCGCCGGCCCAACATCCGGCCACCGCCAATCCGCATCTTGGAAACCGGGAGTCGATCCGCGCAGGCATGGCCTTGTACCGCGTGCGCTGTGCCGACTGCCACGGCCTCGACGCCAGCGGCTATCGCGGCCCGGATCTCATCGCCGCGATGGCCGGCATGCCGGACGAGCGGCTGTTCGACACCATCCGCAAAGGCGTGCCCGGCACCGAAATGCCCGGACAGGGCCTCGACACGGCAGACCTTGACATCCTGCAGATCGTCGCCTATCTGCGAAACATCGGTTCGGTCGCGCCGGCCGAGCGTCCGATCGGCAATGTCGCCAACGGCGAGCGTCTCTTCACCCAGCAATGTACGTCGTGTCATCGCGTGGCCGGTCGCGGCGGGCGGCTGGGTCCCGACCTGACGCGCATTGGCGCTACGCGGTCGAGGGCTGCGATCACGCGCGAAATCCGCACGCCATCGGAATGGATCGGGCCCGCCTTCGAAACGGTCACGATCGTCACCAAGGACGGTCAGCGCATCCGCGGCGCAAAGAAAGCCGAAGACGTCTTTACCGTCCAGATCATGGACACGCGCGAGCGGATACAGGGTTATCGGAAATCGGACCTGCAAGAGGTGATCTACGAGGAGAGCTCCCTGATGCCGGCGTATCCGCTCGAGCGGCTGAGCGATAATGATCTGACCGATCTGGTCGGGTACCTCGGCACGCTGCGCGGTGAGCCGGGCGCCACGACGTCTTCCGCCGCCATCGCCCCGTCAGCGATCACTAACCGCGATCTGCTCGACGGCCTGAAGGATCCAACGCGCTGGCTCACCTACTCCGGCACCTACAACGGCCAACGCCACAGCCCGCTGACGCAAATCACGCCGGAGAACGTCGACCGGCTGGCGGCGCAATGGACGTTCCAGACGGGCCAGCTGGGAAGCTTTCAGACGACGCCACTCGTGCTCGACGGCGTGTTGTACGTCACCGGATTCAATAACAACGCCTGGGCGATCGACGCGCGATCGGGCCGCGCCATCTGGCGCTATCGGCGGAACCTTCCCGAAGACTTGAAGCTCTGTTGCGGCGCCGTGAATCGGGGCTTCGCGGTCCTCGGCGATCGCCTCTTCATGTCCACGATCGACGCGCACCTCGTCGCGCTGGATCTGAAAACAGGCGTGCCGGCATTCGACGTCGAGCTCGCGGACCACAACCTCGGCTACTCGGCCACTGTCGCGCCGCTCGTCGTCAAGGACAAGGTGATTGTCGGCGTCGCCGGCGCCGAGTACGGCATTCGCGGATTCATCGATGCGTACGACGTCAACACGGGTAAACGCGCGTGGCGCTTCTACACCGTCGCCGGGCCCGGCGATCCCGGATCCCGGACCTGGCCGCAGGGCGATGCGTATCAGCGCGGTGGCGGATCGATCTGGGTTACCGGGACGTACGACCCCGAGCAGAATCTGATCTTCTTCGGCACCGGCAATCCCGGTCCGGATTATTACAGCAACGCGCGCGAGGGGGACAACCTGTACACCGCGTCGCTGGTTG
The DNA here is from genome assembly GCA_046728115.1 of Acidobacteriota bacterium. Taxonomy (GTDB): domain Bacteria; phylum Acidobacteriota; class Vicinamibacteria; order Vicinamibacterales; family CAVVIG01; genus CAVSWN01. Next base: position 7,854 of record JBKPDW010000172.1, read on the forward strand.
CGCTCGACGCGGACACCGGTGAACGGCGCTGGCACTATCAGTTCACGCCGCACGACGTGCACGATTGGGATTCGACGCAAGTCCCGGTGCTGGGCGAGTTGACGATCGGCGGACAGCCGCGGAAGGTCGTGATGTTCGCGAACCGGAACGGGTTCTTCTACACCCTCGATCGCGTCACCGGGAAGATCATCGTCGCCAAGCCATTCGTCGAAACGACATGGGCCAAGGAAATCGACGCCAACGGCAAGCCCCTGCTGCTGCCGGGCCACCTCCCCGACGAAGACGGAACGAAGACGTGCCCCGATCTCGGCGGCGGGACCAACTTCATGTCGCCGTCGTTCGATCCGACGACGGGACTCTTCTTCGTCACAGCACGCGAAACGTGCGCCATGTACTACGCGTACGATCAGAAGTTCAAACCGGGCGAGCAGTACACAGGAGGCGGTCAGCAGCGGCCGCGCGACCAGAAGAATTTCGGCGCGCTCCGCGCGATCGACCCGGTTACCGGCCAGATCCGATGGGAGTTCCGATACACCTCGGTGTCAGCGTCAGGTGTGTTGAGCACCGCCTCGGGACTCGTGTTCGCGGGCGACGGCGACGGCAACTTGATGGCGTTCGATTCGCGCACGGGCAAGAACCTGTGGCACTACCAGCTCGGCTCGTCGATGCGATCGACGGCGGGGACGACGTACATGCTCGACGGGAGGCAGTACCTGCTCGTGCCATCGGGAAGCATGTTGACGGCGTTTGCACTGCCGCAACGTTGACAACGACATGTCAGATTTCAGAGTTCAGATTCAGATTGCCGAGTTCAAATCACAAAATCAATTTGAACTCTGAACTCTGAACTCTGAAATGACTTCCGTGCATCACCGATGACAATCCCGCGCAAACTGCTGTGCGTCGCGTACGGCGTCATCGCCCTGCTGGCGCTGGTCGGGACCTGGGGCAACAACGTTGCGTACCTCGATCAGGGGTTTGTGGGCGCCAACATGTCCTTCTGGCGCGACACGTTGGCCAATCCGGCAAGCCGATCGATAACGGCGGATATCTTCTTCTTCGGCTTCGCCGTTTTCGTCTGGATGCTGCTCGAGGCGCGGCGCCTCGGCATGCGCGGCGTATGGCTGTATCTGCTGTTCGGTCTCCTGGTCGCGATCAGCGTGACCGTCCCGATCTTTCTCATTCAGCGCGAGCGGAAGTTAGTTGCGACCGAGCGGTCAGGTACAGCAGGACATCTCCATGTGCTGGATGTGGTTGGCCTGGCGCTGTTTGGCGCGGCCGTCCTGTGGTACATGGTGATCGCTCTCGTTCACCTTCGATGAGCTGAACGCGAAAGCACACGGCTACTGTTGCAGGGCAAACGCGAAGAGCGCATCGCCGGCGCCGACCACGATGTATTGACGGCCGTCGAGCAGGAACGTTTCCGGACCGTTGCTCGTGTTGACGCCTAGTCCGGCGTGCCAGAGCGGCGCGCCGGTGCTCGGATCGTATGCGACGAAGTTCCCGCCGCCGTCGTTTCCGAACAGCAGCCCGCCGGCCGTACTGAGCAGCCCCATCGCACCACCCGTGCTCCCGGTCGCCGTCGTCGCCAACGGATGCGACCAGCGGACGCGGCCAGTCTTATAGTCGACCGCTTTGAGCGCGCTGCCGACATTGCCGACGTTCCGCTCCGCGGCGGCCCATCCCTGTGGCCGTGCGTCGGTGTCGGTGAGATAGAGAATGCTGAACGTCTGCGCCGTGCCGAAATACAGCAAGCCGGTTTCGGGATTGAAGCTCGGCGGCGGCCAGTTGGTCGCGCCGCCCGTATTCGGCGACACCAGCGTGCCGGGCACGCTCGCTTCCTTCGCGGGATCCCCAATCGGCTGACCCACGGCGTTGATCGTCTTCGCCCAGTTCGCCGAGTCGAGGAACTTCGACGTGAGAATGTGCTCACCGTTCGTGCGATCCAGCAGGACGTAATAGCCGTTGCGGTTCGCCTGCGCGACGAGCTTGCGCGGGCGGCCGTCGATCACACCGTCAATGAGCACCGGCGTCTGCGCCGCATCCCAATCGTGCGTGTCGTGCGGCGTGACCTGGTACCCCCACGCCATCTTGCCGGTGGTCGGGTTGATGGCGACGATGGAGCAGGTCCAGAGGTTGTCGCCTTTGCGGCTCTGGCCCGCGAGGACCGGATTCGGATTGCCGGTCCCGATGTAATACAGGTTCAGTTCGGGATCGTAGGTTCCCGGCAGCCACGGCATGCCGCCGCCGTGCGACATCGCGTACTCGTCAGGCCAGGTCTCGGCGCCCGCCTCTCCTGGCCGCGGCGTCGTGTTCCAGCGCCACACGACGTCTCCGCTCTCGGGATCGCGCGACTCGAGGTACCCCGGGACGTCGAGCGCATCGCCGCTGACGCCGATGATCACCTGCTTCCCGATGACGATGGGAGCGTTGGTCGAGAAATACTCGCGCTTCATGCTGGCGATTTCCTTGTGCCAGCGCTCCTTGCCGGTCGCCGCTTCGAGCGAGACGAAGTAGTTGTCCGGCGTCAGGAAATAGAGCCATTTCTCGTACAGGCCGACGCCGCGGTTGCCGATGTGATCGCCGCCGCGGGTCTTCCAGAAGTAGTGCCAGATTTCGCGGCCCGTTCGTGCGTCGATTGCCCACACATGATCCGGCACCGAGAGGTACAGCACGCCGTTGACGAGCAATGGCGTCGACTTGACGGACGGCGGGGTCGTCACCGCACCGGGCAGCGGACCGGGCCCTTCTCCGCCGGCGATCGCGCCGCTCTGACTGATGTTCAATCGATAGATCCACGCCAGCGTGAGGCTTTTCACGTTGCCGGCGTTGATCTGCTTCAGCGCGCTGTACCGACGGCCCGAGAAATCGCCGTGATACGTCGGCCAGATGTCGGTGGGCGTCTGCGCGACGAGCGCCACCGAGATCAACGCGCATGCGGCAGGCACGAGAAGCGCGCGGGTGCTCATTTGAGGCTCGCAAGATAGGCCGTCACGTTGTGCATGTCGGCATCAGTCCACTTCAGGAGTTGATCCATATGCGCCTGCAGAGGATCGCTGACCACTACTCTTGGCGTGTCTCCGTTTCGCAGCCACGACCGGCGTTCGCCGTTCGTGGCGTCGTAGATGGTCACCTCGAAGTCCGTGAGGCGGACGATCGCGCCCGTCACGCTGCCGCCACCCGGCAGGCTGACGGTAGCTCTCACCGCGTTCGGATCCTCGTGCGCAGGCGACCCGGAAATGGCGCCGCGCCTCGGATACACGACGCGTCCCTGCAGCGCCACTGCGTCGTATTTCGCGCCGATGCCTTTGAGGTCGCGGTCCGGCGAATGACAGGTGGCGCATCGGCCGGCGCCGTTGAAGTACGCCTCTCCGGCCTTCGGATCGCCGACGAGGACGTCGAGGATCTTGTAGAGCCGGCGATTCGCGGCGAGGTAAATCTCCGAGTGCAGAAATGCAGCGAGATCGGCGATCTGAGCCGCGCTCAGATCGAACTTGGGCATGCCGCGATCGGGCCGCCCGACGCGCAGAAAATCCCCGAGCTGGACGCCGTTCTCGTCTTCCTGCACGAGCGCAGAGCGCGTTAGATCGGGCCCGCTCGATCCGCCGCGCGCGTTCGAGCCGTGACAAAAACCGCATTCCTGTCCGAGCAACTGCTGCCCACGCTCGACGGCCGCCGTGTCGGTCTGCGGGCCGAGGGCCTGCTGCTGCGCCAGCGAGCCGCCCGGCAAAAAGAAAATCGCGGAGATCACAAGCACGCTCCACAAAGGCACAGCTCTGCTGGCTTCGAGCGCTCCGCAGTTGTCGCGTTTGTGCATGCGCAAACCTTACCGCAAAATGCCGACTTGGCGTACGCTGTGGGACCATGAAGACCCTTCTGTTCGCAGCTCTCACGATCTCGGTCGCCGTCGTCAGCTCGATCGCGACGCTGGCGGTCCAGAAGCACGTGCAGAAGTCGACCGTTTACGACTGGTCGACGGCTGACACGAAACCGAACGAGTGGGGCAAAGTGCGTCAGGTGATGCGTACGCCGACGCCAACGCTCGACGAGCTGGAGATTCACATCTCCACGCTCGATCCCGGCAAATCGCCACATGCGCCGCACCAGCACCAGCACGAGGAGTTGCTGATCGTGAAGGACGGCACCCTGGAGACGTTTCAGAGCGGTGCGACGCGGCGTGTCGGCCCAGGGGGCATCATCTTTCAGGCGTCCAACGAGCTCCACAACGTGACGAACGTCGGCACGACACCCGCTACGTATTTCGTGATCGGCTGGACCGTTCCCGGGGCGACGAAGTGAAGACGACGCGGCGCGAACTGCTCTCGGCCGCCGCCTTCGCGCCGTTGACGTTTTGGCGCAGCAGCGCCGCTGACTTCGCACCATCGTCGCTTCGGCGCGCCAAGGCCGGTTCCGCACCGATGGCGTTTTCGCGTGCCCAGGCGGAACGTGTCGTCAAGAACGGCCGCCTGAAACAGTCGGTGTCGCGCTGGCCGTACGCGAGCATTCCGCTGCCGGAATTCTGCCGCGCCGTCGCCGCAATGGGACTGACGGCAGTGGATCTGCTCGAAGAACCCGAGTGGGCGGTCGCCCGCAACCACGGCCTGATCTGCTCGATGGGCTATGCGGGAGGCGGCTCCATCCGCGACGGTTTGAACGTAACGGCGAATCACGATGCCATCGCGCGCAACTTCGCTCAGACGATCCCGCGGGCCGTGGCGATGCAGGTGCCGAATGTGATCACCTTTTTCGGAAACCGCCGTGGCATGAGCGACGAGACGGCGATTGCAAACTGCGTGGCCGGGCTGAACCGGGTGAAGACAATCGCGGAAGACCACGGCGTGACGATCTGCGTGGAGCTGCTGAACAGCAAGGTGAATCACCCCGACTACCAGGGCGATCGCACGGCGTTTGGCGCCGCCGTCGTGAAGGCGGTCGGCTCGCCGCGTGTGAAGCTCCTGTACGACATCTACCACATGCAGATCATGGAAGGCGATCTGATCAAGACGATCCGCGAGCATCACAACGCCATCGGCCACTATCACACGGGTGGCGTTCCCGGTCGCCACGAGCTCGACGGCACGCAGGAAGTAAACTGGCCAGCCGTTTGCCGCGCCATCGTGGACACCGGCTTCACCGGCTACCTGGCCCACGAATTCGTGCCGACGCGCGATCCGCTCACGTCGCTGCGCGAGGCGGTTGCGCTTTGTGATGTTTGAAGCTCGAGGTGCTGCGCATGGACCGCCGCGGTACTACGGTGCCGGGTGCCAAAGTGCCAGGGTGCCAACGTGCCAGTGCCAGGTGCCAAAGTGCCATGTGCCGGTGCCAAAGACCAAAGGTGCGAGGTGCCACGTGCTACGGTGCCAACGTGCCACAGTACCACGTGCCACGGTGCCGGGGTACCAGCGTGCGAGGTGACATGTGCCTATGTGCCAGGTGCTAGGCACGTCTCACGTGTGTTGCGAGGTGCCGGGATACGCCGCGGACAACTTGGGACTCTACGCCGACATCCGTCACGCCGACTTGCACCATGGCATTCGGCACCCTGGCACCTGGCACGTAACCCTGGCACCTGGCACCCGTGCACGCAGCACCTTGGCACGCAGCACCTAGCACTTTGGCACCGTAGCACCTTGGCACCTAGCACCTGGCACCTCGGTACCACGGTACCTCTTTCATTCGTTTACAACCGCGGTATCGACAATCCGCCATCCACGCGGACAATCGTTCCGGTCGCGTACGGTATGTCGCCTCGCAGCAAGACGGCGACGGCGCGGCCGACATCCTCGGGCTGACCCCAGCGTCTTTCGGGTACAAGACCGTCTGCGATCCGACGGTCGTACGCCTCGCGCACGAGGGTGGTCATGTCGGTGGCGATGATGCCCGGGCGCACCTCGAACACGGGAATCCCATCGGCGGCGAGCCGCGCCGCAAACAGGCGCGCGGCCATCGAGAGGCCGGCCTTGCTGACGCAGTAGTCCCCGCGATTGGGCGAAGCCATGTCGGCCGACACCGACGTCACGAACACGATGGCCGCGTCGAACGACGGCTCGGCTCGCCGGCGATCGATCTGATCGCGGGCGATCGCCTGCGTGAGAAAGTACGGTCCCTGCAGATTCGTTCGCACCAGCTCTTCGAAGCTCTCTTCGGTCGCGTCGAGGAGATCCAGTCGGGCTCGCGGTGCGCGTCCCGCGTTGTTCACCAGCGCGTTGGGAACGCCGACCGCTTCGCGCACTGCGGCGAGCACACGACTGCGCGCGTCGCGCTCGGCGAGATCGCCGCGCAGGTAGTGCACGTCCACGCCGAGGGCGCGCAGCTCGTCGAGGACCGAAGACACCTCTGGTTCCGGTCGCGTGCCGCCGAGCGCCAGCGTCCACCCTTCGCCGGCCAGCACGCGCGCGATCCCCAGGCCGATGCCCCGCGTTCCGCCGGTGATGAGCACGCTTCGCTTCGTCATGCGGGCGGTCCGAAGAAGGTGAGGTACGGTCCGCCTTCGGCGAGCCGTTTCACGTAGAGCGCGGCTTCGCGCGCGTGATAGTCGCCCCACTGGCTCGATTCGTTGCGTGGGATCGGCGATCCGGACGGCACATGATCCCAGCCGTTCGGGCGGTGATAGACCGAGTGCAGCACCAGTCCCTGATGGCGATCGTCGGTGGCGAGGTATGGTTCGGCGAGAAGCGTGTCGAGGACGTGAAGTCCCGACTGCACGTACCGATCGCCGTTGGCGGCGTCGCCGCGCCGCGTCAGCACTGCGCCCAACCGCAGCAACCCCTGGGCTGCAATCGCCGCGGCCGAACTGTCCACGGGTTCGAAGTCGTTGAACGGGTCGGCGGCGCGTTCGCCCCACCCGCTCATGTTCCCCAGACCGGGCGCGCCGGCGTCCCAGTACGGGATGCCATCCGCCGCCGCGACATCGATGTAGTGATCGCACGTTGCACATGCGGCTTCGAGGAGCATCGCATCGACATCGGCGCGTCCGCCGCAGGACACCAGCGCTTCGTCAGCGCACTTTTCGACGAACTCGATCTCCTCCGCGAAGCCGAGCATCGCCCACGCCAGGCCGCGCGTCCACGTCGTGAAGGGCGAGTAGCCCTGCTGTGTGCTCGGCCCGCGGTACGTTCCGTTCTCTACATTGAACAGGCTCTCGTGGGCGACACGGCCGCGAACATCGAACCGATCGCGACCCGTGCCGAAGTACACGTTGTACTTCGCCGTCGCGCGCGCATGCTGCACCAGGCGCTCGAGCAGATCGATTCGCACGTCCTGCTCTTCCATGAGGGTCTGACCGAGAAGGTGAGACAACGCCAGCGACCGGAGCGAACGAATCGTGTCGACGAACAGCGAGTGCGCGCCGTTGAAGGAGTAGATGAATCCGCCGTCGGGCAACTGCGTCCAGCGGGCAGCCTGCACCGCTCCGCTGACCTTCAGAGCGAGCTCATAGAATCGTTGCTCCCACGCGTTCGCGTCGATGCGACCTTCGCGCGCCAGGCGCCAGAGAGCGCCGTACGTGCTGACGATATTGAACCCGTGGTCGTGGACGCCGACGTGCGTGAGGTGCGGCGACATGCGCTCGAGCGTGCGCATGCGGCCAAGCTCGAGAAATGCCGCATCTGCCGTCGCGTCGTACTGCAGCAACGCGGACCCGAATTGAAATCCCTGGGTCCACTCCGTCCAGCCCCGCGTGCGATAGCGTCCCTCGAACGTGAACACCGGTGCGCCGTCCGCTGGCCGCCACGTAGCCTCGATCGATCGAATCTTGCGAGCCGACAGGTCGAACAGGCGCGCAATCTTGGGCACGAGATCGCGCGGCGAGAGGCGGCGATCGAGACGGATCATCGGTTCAAGACGTCTATGCCTTCAGCACGGTCACCGCGACACACGCGCGGTCCCGCCCTTCATGGCCCGCTCGACATCGGCCAGCGTCGCCATGCTCGTGTCGCCTGGCGTCGTCATCGCCAGCGCGCCGTGCGCGGCGCCGCAATCGACGGCCCATTGTGCGCCGCGGTTCGTCAACAGACCGTAGATCAGGCCGGACGCAAAGGAGTCGCCGCCGCCGATGCGATCCAGAATCTCGAGGTTCGGCCGCGGCGTCGCCTCGAAGAATTCGCCGTCGTACCAGCAGATCGCCGACCAGTCGTTGACGCTCGCCGTTTTCGCGTGCCGCAGCGTGATCGCGACCGCACGCAGGTTGGCGAACTCGCGGACCACCTGCAGGATCATCGACTTGAAATGATCGGGGTTCAGCTCCGCGAACTGGCTCGAGACGCCTTTCACCGCAAATCCGAGCGCCGTGGAAAAATCCTCCTCGTTTCCGATGAGCACGTCGACGAGCGGGACGAGGCTGCGATTGACCGTGATCGCCCGCTCGTGTCCGCCCACCGCGCGCCAGAGCGACTCGCGATAGTTCAGATCGAACGACACAATCGCGCCGTGGCCGCGCGCCGCTTCCATCGCCTCCCGCGCCACGGCCGGCGTCGTGTCCGACAACGCACAGAAGATCCCACCGGTGTGAAACCAGCGTGCGCCCTCGCGGTCGAAAATCGGCGACCACTCGATGTCGCCCGCCTCGAGCTGCGAGACGGCCGTGTGCCCGCGATCCGAACAGCCGACACCGCCGCGGATCCCAAAGCCCCGCTCGACGAAGTTCAGGCCGTTGCGGCTGTCCCGTCCCACGCCGTCGTACGGCACCCAACGGATGTGCGATTGATCGACGCCGCCCTGGTAAATCAGATCCTGGACGAGCCGGCCTACCGGATTGTCGGCGAACGCCGTCACGAGCGCGGTGTCCAAACCAAAACACCGTTTCAGTCCGCGCGCGACGTTGTATTCGCCGCCCCCTTCCCAGACGCGGAACTCACGCGTCGTATGAATGCGCACCTCGCCGGGATCCAGACGCAGCATGACCTCGCCGAGCGCAACGAGATCCCAACGACGCCCCTCTTTGGCGGGAACCCGTAAGATCATCGCGCCTCTGCCCTCAGCCCCCTTACTACCTTTGAGCTTTCAACTTTTAACTTCCAACTTTTGACTTTCAACTTTACCTACCCAGCCATCCGCCATCGACCGCCAGCACATGGCCGTGCACATACCGGGCGGCTGGCGAGGCGAGAAACACGACGGCACCGGCGATGTCGGCGGGCTGTCCCCAGCGGCCGGCCGGAATGCGATCGAGAATCTGACGGCTTCGCACAGGATCGTTGCGCAGGGCTTCTGTGTTGTCCGTGTCCATGTAGCCCGGCGCGATGGCGTTCACGTTGATCCCCTTCGGCGCCCATTCATTCGCCAGCGCCTTCGTCAGCTGAGCGAGCCCACCCTTCGCCGCCGCGTACGCGGGCACGAGGATGCCGCCCTGAAAGGCCAGCAGCGAGGTGATATTGATGATGCGGCCGCCCGTGCCCGCGGCAATCATATGCCGCGCAGCGGCCTGCGCGAGCCGGAACGCGCTGGTGAGATCGACCTCGAGCAGGAGGTCCCAGTCCTCGTCGGTATAGTCCAGGGCCGGGGCGCGCCGGATGACGCCGGCATTGTTGACCAGAATGTCGATGCGTCCGAGTGCTGCCACCGTGTCGGCCACGAGGCGCGCGGAGACGCCACGATCCGTCAGATCGCCGCTGACGGCCGCGCCGCGCCGGCCGAGGCTCTCGATGCGGCGGCAGGTGTCCGACGACGAGCGCGTGTTGCCATGGACGGCAACGTCCGCGCCGGCTTCGGCCAGTGCAATCGCCATGGCCGCACCGAGCCCGGCAGACGCGCCAGTGACGAGCGCGACCGATCCGTCCAGGTGGAAGGCGTCGAGCGCGCCACCCGACACAGTCATCGCGGCAGAAACTCTTCGCGGATCGGCGTGAAGATGTCGATTAACACCACTTCCTCGTCGAGCATCGTCGCACCGTGTGGCACGTTGGCGGGGAAATGCAGCACGTCGCCCGGCACAGCCACGCGCGCCATCTCGCCAATGGTAAAACGCGCGCGTCCGCGCTCGACGATCGTCATCTGCTCGTGTGGATGCGAGTGCACCGGCGTGTCGACATGCGGCTGGAGTGTCAACCGGCACATCATCAGCTTTTCGCCGACAATCATCTGGCGGTCGATACCAGGCGCAATCTGCTTGGCGGGCACGTCGTTCCACATTATCTAGTGACCTCTGTTCGTAGTTCGCGACGTCTTCGAACTGCGCGTCCACGAATGACGAAACCACGAGACTGAGTCAGGTTTCCTGGTGTCGTGGCTGACCCACCAGCTCGAAGTGATCCGACGCACCCAACTCCACTACATTCGCGGCCGCAACGTCATTTGCCAGGTAATCGGCTGACCCGGGGCGATCCGAACATCGCGTGCCTCATAAACAAGGTGCAGAGGCACGGCGCCGCGCGCGCCCCGGCCGAGCGGACTGTTGCCCGTCCCTTCCACATGCGAAGTGAGCTGCGGCCACGGAATAGTCACCGCGACGCGAAGCGCCGCGCTCCCTCCGGTGAGCAACGCTCCCTCGCTGGTCTGTTCCACCGCGGTGTTCGTCGTCGGCACGATCACGCGCCAGGTCCGGATGTTGATCGGTACCGTCGCAGTGAGCGTCTCACGGCGCTCGAGCGCGGCGTCTCGGAGGATCCAGCGGACCTCGCTCGTCAGACCCGGATCGACGAGCTGGCCGGATTTCGTTCCCAGCCGCGCCCATCGGCGCCAGACGACCCGCAGTTCGCTGCCAGTCGCGGACGGGTGAATCTCGTCGGCGCCATCGGTCGCCACAATCGTGCGGCCGTCGTCGAGCTCGAGATACGGAACGAGCGCGGGAACGTCACGTTCTACAGGCACGGCGACGCCGGGCAAGCCGTGCGGCGCAGGCAAATAGTCGGCGACGCCCGGCCGCGTGCCGGTCGTGATCGGAAGAGCGAACCGCATGCCTGGCGATTGGCGGACGACCCACACGCCGGCCACGCGATCGGTCTGCTCACGAAAGAATGCGAACCGGTTTACGAGCGGCAGCGCGGGCCGCGACGGATACGCAGTCAGCTTTTCGCGCGCGAGCACTGGCATCAGCGTGGCCTGAGCCACGATCGCCTTGCCAAAAAAGCCCGTGGTCTGCTGCCACTCGCGATCGAGCGTGATGTACCCATAGTTGCCGCGACCGTAATCGAACAGCGACAGGAGGTGCGTTTCGTCCTTGAAGTCGTGACGCAGGTAGTTCCACGCGCGTGCGTACTGCGCCACCAGATCCGCAAGCGGCGCGGGACGGAACTCCGGGTTTTTCGCGACGAACGCGACGATCTCCAGCGTGTCGAGATAGCTGACGATCCCGAGGCTGCGCCCCCAGGGATAGCCATAGCCGTCCTCGCCGTCGACGAGGTCCCACCAGAGTCGCATCTGCGCGGCGAGAGAGGGACGAAGCATCGAGAGGATGTCCTGCCGGTCGGCCTGCGACGCCGCGTCCCAGACGTAGCGTGCGTACTCGTTCGAATAGCGATCGAAGCGGCCGGTCGGCGGCGAGTCGTCGGCGTACAAACGCCCGCCCGAAAACGGCTCGACGGCACGGTCGATCAGCGCATCGAGCGGAGCGCGGTCGCGAGTCAGACCCAGCCTGGAACCGATCGCGCCGACGCGCGCCGCGACACCGAGATAGTTCTCGGCGAGATCGATGACGCGACGGTTCACGGGATCGTAAAACCGCTTCACGTCGAGGAGCCCGCGCCACTCGTCGCGCTCGCCTGGTGACAGCGTCTGCCAGACGGGATTCCGATTGAGATCCTCGCCGAAATGCTGGAGGGCGAGCGCGGCGTACAACTGCGAGAATGCCTTGCTGCCGGCACGCGCTTCGATGAGACCCATGCGTCCGACCCACTGCGTGACGTCGCGTCCCATGAGCTTTGTCGCGCCTGCGTGCTGCGATTCAGCCGCGAGCGCACGCATGAACGTGCCCCACGAGAACTCGCCGACTGTCTTCGCCCCGAGCACACGATCGGGCGGCGGATCGAGCGTCGGAATCGCCGCGAAGTGCGTCGTCACCTCGCGGAGCAGGAACTGATCGATATCTCGAGCCAACGCGCGCACATCGAGTTGCTGGTCGTCCACGGCGCGCGGGGATGCCGTCAGGCAAAGAATCGCCGCGAGTGGACCGCAAAGGCCGCGAAGCATCACCCACCACCTAGAATGAAAAGCGCCCGCCCAGCTGAATCTGGCGCATGTTCTTGGCGCCGCGGATCTTGCCGAACGTCGCCGGCGCCGCCAGGTTCGTTCCCGGATTCTGCAGGTTCACCATGTTGAACACGTTCGTGGCCTCGATACGGAACTGAAAGGTTGAACGGCCTTTCAGCGGAACGTCGCGGAAGACGCCCAGGTCGACGTTTCGATAGCCTGGCCCGTCGAGGATGCTGCGTCCGGAACTGCCGTCGGTCCCCAGCGCGGGGTTGGCGAAAGCGGCCTGGTTGAACCACGCTTCGATCAGCTGGTCGCGCGGACGGCCGGGATCGAGCTCCGGATCGCCGATGAGATCCGCGCGGTCGTTCGTCAGGCCGTCCAGGTTCCGATCCTGCCCAGCACCGATCGTGAGCGGCGTACCGCTCTGCAGCGTCAGGATGGCCGAGACGGTCCAATCGCGGCCGAGCCACCCGAGCACCGACGTCGAGTCCTTCAGGTAGTCGACCCTCCAGACGCCGGACAGAACGAAATTGTGCCGGCGATCGTTGGAGTTCCGCGCCCGTTCGGCGGCGAGCCGCGTCGCGTTCTGGACGCCGGGCAGTCCGCCTCCCTGAAAGTCGACATCTTCGTACCCCCGGCCGAAGGAGTAATACGCCTTGCCGGCTAGCCGGGCGCCGCGCCGTTCGGCACTCAGCTGCAATCCGTCGTAGTCGCTGCCGAAGATCGACGAGAGCACGTTCGCCGCGCCGATCGTCCCTGGCAGATACGGTCGCCGGGCGTTGACGTTCGCGGTGGTGGCCGTCGAGGTCAAGACAGGATAGTTGTCGTCGACCGCCGCCGCCAGGTGGCGCGCAAACGATCCGACGTACGATGCGCTGACGCTGAAGCTGCGGCCGATCTCCTTTTCAATCGTGACGTTTGTCTGATAGGTGACCGGCCATACGAAGTCGAGCGACGGCCCGAAGACCTGTGCCGGATACGTAAACCGCGGCGAGCCTGGAACGTAGATGAACGGGAACGGCCCGACACCACCCGGGAGGTTGCGATACGGATCGGAGAGGGTGTAGACCGTGGGAAACGACTGCCGAACGGTGAATGGCTGATTGTCGGCCGTCGTATTCCACTCGTTGCCCGTGATGCTGCCGTAGAACAGGCCGAATGCCGCGCGGACCGCGGTGCGGCCGTCGCCAGCCGGATCCCACGCGATTCCCAGACGAGGCGCGATGTTGTTGACGTCCGTCTTGACGATCCCGCGGCTCACACCCGGGTCGCCTGGGAACAACAGGCCGACCGGCGCAGTCGGGTTGATCGTGGATTGCTGCCCCGGCACGAAGGCGAGCTTGCGATTGTCCGGATCCGTGAACGGGAACTGCAGATCGTAGCGAACGCCGAGGTTCAGCGTGACACGCGGATGGATGCGGAAATCGTCCTGCGCGAACGCGCTGATATACGCCCCGTTGTCGGTCTTCCGCACCGGAGCGTCCTGCGTCATGGTCGCGGGCAACCCCAGCAGGAAGTCGGCGTACGCGTTCCCCGTCTTGCTCCCGTTGAACGTGAACACTCCGTAGTTGTCCAGCAAGGTGTCGTGGATGATCTTCTCGTACGAGAAATCGCCGCCCAGCTTGAACGCGTGCTGACCTCTGGTAATGGTCAGGGCGTCCTTCACGCCTACGTAGTTGCTGCCGGCGTCAGGGCCGGCGATGGACGTCTGGCCGGTGAAGAAGCCAGTGACGGTGAGCCGGGGCAACGTGGGGTCGCCCTGAATGGTGAACTTCGAGTTGAGATCGCCCAGCGATGTCGTCGGTCTGTTCACCCGCGCGCCGAACTGCCGGACGTAGGTCCCCCGCACCTGGTTGATCATCGTCGGGCGCAGCGTCCACGTGTGCGTGGCGTTCACGTTGTCCTGGTCCCAGTTGAAATCGCGATCAACCCAGGGAATGTTGCCGCCGCTCGTCGTGCCCACGCCGGTGAGCGGCTGCGTGTCGACGCCGGTCAAATGAAAGTAACTCACAGCGAGGGACTGCGCTGTCGAGAACTGATGATCGAGCTTGACGGTTCCCTCGTTGGTGCGCACCGGATCCGGAGCGCGGACTTCGTAAAAGCTGTTGGGCAGGTTCGCCGGCGGCACGTATTTGTCCTGAATGGTCTTTGCGGCCATGTCAAAGCGACTCGCAGGGATGATGCCGCCGGGGAACGGCTGCCCTGTCAGCGGATCGGTCGGTTTCCGAGCCGACTGCGAGAAGTCGCCGAGGCGCTCCAGCGCCGTCGGCACGACCGCGGTATTTCGGTAGTACGTCTCCTCCTGACGCAGACCCGAATAGCTGGCGAAGAAGAACGTCTTGCCCTTCTTGATGGGACCACCCGCCGCGCCGCCAAACTGGTTGCGATCCAGCGGGTCATTGGTCGCGGGCGTGCCCGGCGGCGCCCAGCGCGGCGAGTTCAGTTTCTGGTTTCGGAAGAACTCGAACGCCGCGCCGTGGAGATCGTTCGTACCGGACTTGGTGACCACGTCGACGACGCCCGCCGAGTAGCGGCCGTACTCCGCAGAGTAGCCGTTCGTCAACACTCGGAACTCCTGGACCGCTTCAGGGTTGGGTGCGGGATTGCCGGTGCCTCGCAGACCGGCCGTGTTGTTGCCGCCATCCAGCTGGAAGTTGACGGTGCCCATCTGAGCGCGACCCGATCCGTTGATGGTCGTCAGTTGTTCCGGCCCTCCGAGGGAGTTCGAGTTCTCGTTGCTGGTGATGCCGCCCGTCAGGCTCAGCAGCGAGTACAAATCGCGGTTGACGAGCGGCAGGTTCATCACGTCCTGTTGCCCGACCGTCCTCGAGAGCGACGCCGACGTCGTTTCCACGAGCGGCGAGTCGGCCACCACGGTCAACGATTCCTCCACCGCGCCGAGCTCCATGGTCGCGTCGACCCTGGCGTTGCGCCCGACCTCGAGCGCGATGCCGGTCTGCGTGAAGCTCTTGAAGCCGGCAATCGTGACAACGACTTTATAGCTGCCGATCGGCAGCAAACGCAGCGCGTACTCTCCGGCGGCATCCGTGGTGACCTCTCTGGAATATGTCGTGCCCAGGTTGGTGGCGGTGACCGTGGCTCCCGGTATCAGGGCGCCTTGCGCGTCCTTGACGCTACCGAGGATCGTTCCGGTGGGCGTCTGAGCCAGAGCTGGCTGCATGAGCAGCATCGCGCCCAGTGCCGCGATGAGAAATCGTCCTATCCGCGCATGACCGAGCATGACAGCTCCTTTGTGCTGAGAGTGTGTTGCGAATCGAGGGGACTCGCCAGCGCGCGCGACGGGTTCACGACCCACCTCAAGCCACGATTGGCGCGGCAAAAGCCGGTCCGGTTACGAGCATTGCCGCGCCGCGCAGTCGTGGATGCTCCTCCGCCGCGACGGTGACCACCTTGGTGGCAGCGGCTGCCGGTGTGAGGGCACGCTCGCGGATACCCGCGCGAACGGTGCTCTCGACGAGATCCCACGCCGAGACGATTTCGCCGCCGATGAACAGACAATCTGGGTTGATGATGTTGACGACGCCACCGAGACCGAGGCCGAGGTAGCGCGCCGACGCCTGGAGAGCGGCGGTTGCCTTGCCGTCGCCGGTGTGCGCCCGTGCGACCAGGTCGTGGATCGTGAATGCCCGATCGGCGCGCCCGGCCGCTTCCCTCGCGCGGCCAAAATATCGTCGCAGCGTCGCGACATTCGAGATATGCGCCTCCCAGCAACCCGTCGCCCCGCAGGAACAGCGCGGGCCGTCGATGCTGAGCGGCATGTGCGCGAACTCTCCCGCGATATTGTTGCGTCCACGCAGCAGTTCGCCGTTGACGACGATACCGACGCCGACGCCGTCCGAGACGCTCACGAACACCAGATTGCGAACGGGCGAGTCGACCTTGCGTGCTTCCCACAGCTGCGCGAGCGCGCAGGCGCGTCCTGAATTCTCGACGTGTACGGGCAGCCTGGTCGCGGTGGCCAGGCGCGCGCGCAGCTCGACATTCCGCCAGCCAAGCGTTGGCGCGTGAAGAACCCGGCTGGTCCCGGGATCGACCATCCCCGGCACGACGACCCCGATCCCTTCGCACTTGCCGACGTCGGCGGCATGTGCGTCGAGCAGTTGGCGAATGCGCGCCGCAAGGGCGTGGACGAGTCGCCCGGGCTCGCGCAGCGTCGGCAGGCTGACGATGTCGGACCGCGGCCGGCCCATCGCGTCGGCGATCATGAGGTACGTCCGGCTGGCGCGAATGTCTACGGCGACGCTCGAGCGCTGACGGGTGTTGATGTAGAGAAGCGTCGGCTTGCGGCCCCTCGCCGTCTGACCGGTCGTACCTTCGACGACCTGCTGCTCCTGGAGCAACTCCTGGACGAGCAGCCCCACCGCGCCGCGCCGCATTTTCATGCGGCGCGCGAGGTCGGCGCGTGAGATCGGCTGATGGCTGCTGATCAAGGTGAGCGCGATCTGGCGGTTGATGCGCCGCGACGTGTCGCGCCGGGCGACGTGGAAGCGGGTGGGGTCGATGCGGCGCATTTGCCTCAGCTTCGAACAAAATCGCGACCCGTTCGCTGGAGCGAGCCGCTCGGATGAACGCGAGCCACCGAGCCGCGCCGCGATATTGTCCTAAATCGGGACAAAAGATACGCGCCTGGCCGATGAGGTGTCAAGCAGATGTTTTGCGGCCGGCGTGTGACCTCGTGATCGGCGACCTGTCAGCCTCGTGGCATCGTGCAGGGCGGCGGCTTCCGTCCCCTCGTGTATTGGTATCCGCGCGCTCACGCCGCAGATCTTCTCGGACCGTCCTTCAGGAGGCCCAGGCGCAACAGGCTTTCGGCCGTGGCGACGACAGCCTCCTCGTTCGAACGCGGAGTCCACCCGAGCACGCGTTTCGCCTTGTCGCTGGTGCCGTTCTTCACCTTCCCCAGCTCGGGCACGATCTGCTTCGCCGCGGGATCCAGCATCGCGGCGACGCGCACCAGCCAGTTGGGCAGTTGCCACGTCGGCACTCGTTTCGCTGCCACGCCCAGGCGCCGTTTCAGCGTCTGTGCAACGTCGAGTACCGACACGAAATTCCCGGCGACCGCGAGGAACCGTTCACCTTTGGCGGCGCCATGAGTCATAGCCCGGACGTGCAAGTCGGCGACGTCACGAACATCGACCGCGCCGAAATGGATTCGCGGGCAACCGGGCATGGCGCCGTCCATCAGGCGCTGCACGAGAACGATCGACGTCGAGTAGTCGGGGCCTAGTACGGGGCCGAATACGCCCACCGGATTTACAACTGAAAGCTCGAGTCCGCTGCCCTCTTTCTCGATGAAGTTCCAGGCCGCGCGCTCGGCCAGCGTCTTCGATTTCACGTAGGGCCGCACGTCGTCACCGTCGAGATTCGTCCAATTCGTTTCGTTGAATGGAGTTTCCTGCTGCTTGTGGCCATACCCGATCGCTGCGAAAGACGATGTCAGGACGACCCGCCTGACGCCGGCGTCGCGCGAGGCACGCAGCAGACGCAGCGCGCCTTCGCGCGCCGGTACGACGAGCTCGTTCTCGTTCTTCGGGACGTGTTGGGGGAAGGGCGACGCCACGTGCAGCACGTACTCGCAGCCGGCGATGGCCTCCGACCAGCCGGCGTCGTTTTCGAGATCGGCGGCAAAGAACGACACGCGATCGCCGGGCTCGGCGCCCCCTTCTTTCAGCATCGCGCGCACGTCGCCTTCGCGCTGCAGGTTCCGGACGGTGGTGCGCACCCGATGGCCGGCGCCGAGCAGCTGCAGGATGCAATGGCTGCCGATGAATCCCGACCCGCCAGTCACGAGAACTGTGCTCATCGCCCCTCGCTAGTAACGTTACCTTGAAATGAATGTGCCCGGTTGTCGTTCTTGATCGGGAGGAAGCACGAACGGTACTCGCGGTGGGTGCTGGTCGGCATCGAGAGTCGAGTCGATAAAGAGGCGGCCGCACCGTACGACTTCGCGGAGGGCGCGTCGTCAGTCAGGTTGAGGCTGCAAGAGGCCCTCGTCCCACCGTTCCACAAAAGGCGACGGAACACCCTCCAGGAGCGCGGTGACGGCCATCACCGCTTTCCGGGCGTCCCCGATCGGGTAGTAGAACGCCTCCCAGTTGTCGCTGTCCTCGCCATCGTGATTCGGAATGACGTACTGAAAGCGCCAGGCTTCCGTCAGCTCTTGATAGGCGCTCCTGGCTCGTTTCTCGATGTTCTCCAGGTCCGGGAGTGAAACCTCGCCCTTCTGACGCCTCGTCCGGCCCAGCAGCTTGCGTCGCATGACGTCGGTGAGAAATTCTGGAGGCGAGACGTGCTGCACCAGATACGCGACCTCGTCCCTGGACAGCGGCGAGAGGAACATGCTGAGACGGTCGACTCCAGCCAGGAGCGGGTGCGTTTGGAGCAGGCGGCCGACAAATGGATTGCCTTCGAAAAACGCATCGCCTCGATCCA
Organism: Acidobacteriota bacterium; assembly: GCA_046728115.1. GTDB lineage: Bacteria > Acidobacteriota > Vicinamibacteria > Vicinamibacterales > CAVVIG01 > CAVSWN01. The sequence goes on from JBKPDW010000172.1 coordinate 26,433, forward strand.
GCAGAGCCTTCAATGCATCGACATCCAGCGCTTGCAGGTCGCCGCGCACCTCGAGGACTGGATGGTGCGTCTTCGATCTCAACGCCTCGATCTCGGCTCGCGACCGGAAGTGGTAGTCCACGCCGTCGCGTTCACCCGGCCGCGGCGCGCGGCTGTTGAATAGCACCAGCCGCTGAAGCCGATTCCATAGATCGGCATGGTGTCTGGCCAGAGCGGCTCGGAGGGGACTCTTTCCCACACACGATGGGCCGCTCAGGATGACCAGACGGCCGCCTTCGGTCGTGCGCGGCATGGGGTCGCCTCCATTCATCGAACCGAGTCAGTCCACTTGTTCACTCGTCGTGGGCTGTGACGACGCCCCTTGGGGCGGCGCCCCACGTGCGGCTGGCTTCTCACTCAGCTGCCGTTCGTTCCGCTGTTGATCGTCTTTGACTGCGAGAACCGAGCGAAGCTGCAGCAGATTGCGAAGGACGCCGTACCAGAACGGCGCACCAAAGCTGAGGAGAAGCGCCGTAACCAGCATCCCCCACTTGCTTTTGGCCTCGAAGCTTTGTCGCCAACCTGCAGAACTTGGCAGGTTGATGACACCAGCCTCCGCGAGGAAGTCGCGGTATTTTTGCTCGAAATCGGTTGGTGAGGCGCTGGTTGACGGCAACGCCTGTGCATCCCTCACCAGCTTGTCCCGCAACACCTCGTCAGCGGACAGCCGGTTGTAAAGCATCGGCGTATCAACCTGCAGTCCGAAGGCGACGACGAACGCTCCAAAAAACGTGATCGCGCGCGTAGACGCCGTGAAGCGCTGCGACGTGCGATCCATCGTTTGATCGAACCAGCTGTTGATCTTGGCCACGAAGTCGCTCTCGGCGGCTTTGAGGATGGCCGCCGTCTGACGCGCAGTGTTGGAAAGCCTCGGAGACGATTCCTCGAGCTGCATCGCCATTCTCCTGATGGCCTTCAGCGTTCCATCAGGATCGGCAACGCCGTTGTTGGCCAGCGCCTGTTTCAGAGCCGCTTTGGCGCTGTCCGTCAACGATCCCGCTGCACGATCACTGGCGAGACCGATGAGCAACTTGGTGAATTCTTCGCGGTGGACGACGTTCCCGAGGCGAGCCCCGCCGAGAAACCGGCGCCAACCGGTCCCGTCGCCAAGGTCGAACGGCAGATTCGACCCACTGACGAGGGGATGCGTAAGGACCGCCGTTGCGATCCTTTCGCTGAGGACCGCTGTCAGAGTGGGGTCAAGTTGCTGAAGCAGATCGGTCAGCCCCCGCCTCAGATGACGCCCGCGACTGTTGAAGAGCGTCGTGATCGACTGTGTGATCACGGTGACCGCCATGCTGAGCGCGAGGACGACGACGATCAGGCCAATCAGAACGTCGATCGATTTCAGCATGTGTACCTCTTGCGATTTTCGACGTGGACGAATCCGCAACCGCCTGCTTGACACTCACACTGCAGCTCGAGAAGCGGTCAGGAAGCAAGGCAGTCACTGCCTGGGTTGATCGCCGCGACCGCACGCGATGGAAACACCTGGAACCAGGAACAAAGACGGGCGGCGATCCTCGCCTAGTAACCCATGCCTCCGGCCGAAAAGAGTGGACCGGGCGCCTTCCCCTCCACGGCCGCTTTCAGCCGGAACATCAGTTCTCCCCAAGTGGTCTTGCAGGGGACGAAATAGTCGCTTTGCGCCCGCCAGCCGGAATGCGTGAATCGAAGCAGCGTTCCCGGGTTCGACGCCTCCAGCTGGAATGTGATGCGTGTGCCGTTCCATTCGTCTCCGGTGTCGCACGCCCATTCGGCTCGCGCGGGCGGCTCGTCGACGGCGAGGCGAAGCCGGTAAACTGTTGTGCGATCGAAGAAGCCGAGTTCGACCGCGCCGGCCGCCTCCGTGATGTCCGTTGCCCACCACTTCCCGAATCCATTCGCCGTCGCCACCAGGGGAAACATCTGCGCTGGCTTCGCCGAAATCCGAATCGCATGCTTGATGTCTGGCATGTGTGGAGGCCCCGATTCGAGCAGCTGGAACCTGAAAGATTCTATGCCGCGCTGGGCGTAAGCTGCGGAAGCGCACCGATCTGCTGCAGCAGCTCCATCATGGCGACCTCCGCCCAGTGTTCGGTAATCTTGCCATTGTTCAGGCGGTAGATGTGAATCTCCGTCCATTTGACGCGCTTGTTCGTGGCCGCCGCCCCCATCATGGCGCCACGGTGCGTCGCGACTGCAGAGCTTCTTTCGACGACCTTGTCACCCGAAGCAATCAGGTCCTCTTCGGTGACGACGACGTCCGGGAAGGCGCCGTTCATCATGATGCCCACCTGCCGGAGCCCTTCGAAGCCGGCCGGTAGCGGCGCTCGAAAGTGATGAACGAAGCTCTTGTCGAACAGATGGCCGACGCCATCGACGTTGTGTTCGTTCTTGAAGATCCGCGTGAACTCCCTGATGGCACTCGTATTCGTTTTCTCCTGTGACATCGTTTCCTTCTCCTTTCTCGTACGCAAGCGCGTAACATTCATACCACAGGATGAATATATGGTTGCGTGCGGATCTTGTCAACGGCCGGAGCCGCGGAAGGCCAGCGAGGCGGAGCCTCAGACGAGCGAGCATGTCAGGCTGCTCCGCCTCGCTAGCTTAGCTATGTTGTTGCCCCGCCTCCGGCGGGGCAGTCGCCTTGACGGAGAAACACTTGACTCAATTGCAAAGATTCTTGGCCGTCAAGGCTCCTAGCGGTGTTCCTGCAGGTACGCGCTCAGCCGGGTGACGATCTGACCCCACCCGCCCCGGTACTGGTCTTCGACGGCGGGCCGCTGGAATCGTTCGTGGGTCAGGACGAGATCGCACTGATCATTGCCGGCATCGTAGAGCTCCACGGTCACGAGCGTCGGCTGGAAATCAGTCGCCTTGGCGTACCACGTGAAGGCCAACTTCGACGGTGGATCGACGACCGTGAACTCGCCCCAGTGCTCGAAGGCGGTGGTTGCGCTCTGCATGACAATCCTGAACGCACCGCCGACGCGGGGATCCAGTTGCACGGTTGCGGACACGATGTCGCCTGGGCACATCCAGATGCGCATCCCTTCGGCGTCCGTCCATGCGTTGAACACTTCACGCCGACTCGCGGCCATTCGCCGCCGCACGATGACGGCCTGGCCGCCCGCCTCGCGCGTTGTCATTTCGGACTCCGCTTGCTGACCAGGTGGCGCTCCATGGCATCGAGCCTCGTCTCCCAGAACGCGCGGACCTCGTCCATCCATCGGGCGGCCTGCCGCAGCGGCCGCGGGTTGAGGGTGCACACGTGTTCTCGTCCTTGAATCTGGCGTCTGACGAGCCCAGCCCGTTCGAGCACCATCAGGTGCTTCGAGACGGAATTCAACGAGATGGGAAAGTCTTTGGCGATGTCCGTGATGCGTGCGGGACTCCGACCCAGGCGGACGAGGATGGCTCGTCTGGTGGGATCGGCGACGGCGCCGAAGACGTCGTCCAGCCGGGATGCATGATGCTCACCCATACGGTGGAACGATACTATACCGGACCGGCGCGCAGAGGAAGATATCGTCTACAACATGCTCCCGCGGAACGCTTTGATGCGCGGCGTAAAGCCGAGGTCGCGTCCAAGAGCAACCAGATTTCGGGGGCAAGCCGACGGGCACGCCAGTCGGGCGCCCGGGTGACGCGCAGCGCAGCAGAGGGTGCGGCCTGCGGCCGATTCGTCCCGTTGCGCCACGGGATCCGTCGCCACGCGGGGCAGCGTGGCCGCGATCGTGCGCACGGCTTCCGGACGCGTGCCGTCGGTCAACTGGAGCCGCGGCGGTCCAGCCCCGGTGTGACTTTGACCTGCGGCATGCGATTTCGCAGACACGGTGTCAGGCGAACTTCTTCACCGTGCAGAAATGCTCGGGAGCGATGTGGTGTTTCTTGAGCAACCGTCCTAGGTCGCGGCGCTCCTTCCCCGCGGCCTGCGCGGCGCGGCTGACGTTGCCCTTGTGCTCGGCCATCAGCCGCCGGAGGTAAGCCCTTTCGAAGGTCTCGATTGCCTGCCGCTTTGCGGCCTTGAACACTCCCGCCGCCGCAATCTCGCTGTTCCCCTGGCGATCAGGCTGCAGGCAGAGGTCCTCGGCATCGATGACGCCTCCACGGCAATAGGCGATGCTGCGCATAATCGCATTCTCGAGCTCACGGACGTTGCCGGGCCAACCGTATGAGAGCAACGCGTCTCGCGCCCGGGCACTCAACGACGGAACGGGCGTATCGGGCATGGCGTACTTCCTTAGGAAGTGCTCCGCAAGGGTAAGGATGTCTTCACGGCGTTCACGAAGGGGAGGCACGTTGACGGTGAACACGCAGAGCCGATAGTACAAGTCGACGCGAAAGCTTCCCGCCTGAAGCGTCGGATCCAGCCGCGCGTTCGTCGCCGCGAGGATGCGCACGTCCGCCTGCTGTTCGATATTCGAACCGACCGGCCGATATCGCTTGTCTTGAAGCACTCTGAGGAGCGCCGCCTGCGCGCTGAGTGATAGCGCATCCACTTCGTCGAGGAACAGCGCGCCGCGCTCTGCGTGAGCGAGAAGCCCCGGCCTTCGGACATGGGCGTCGGTAAACGCGCCGCGCTCGTGTCCGAAGAGCTCGTCCTCGATGAGCGTGGGCTGGAGGCACGCACAACTCACCGCGACGAATGGAAACATCGATCGCTTTCCGAGATAATGGATCGCGCGCGCGATCAGCTCTTTTCCGGTTCCTGTCTCGCCGGCGATCAGGACCGTCGCCTCGCTCCTGGCGATTGCCGGCAGTTGCGCGATTGCTCTGAGGAAGGTCGGCGCCGCGCCTACAAGATTCGCAACCTGATTTAGGTTTTCAAGCTTAGGCGGCGGCGGGTTGAACATCGTCGGCTCCGCGACGAGATTGAGTATTGGTATCAATCAGCGGAGCTACGGTGCATTGCATCCCGCTCCGAAAGGAAACGGAAGTATACCGCCATGCTCTCCTTTTCGCGCAAGAGAGCTGAGGTGACCTGCCCCCGAAATCCGCTACACGGATAATGAGAGGTCCTCGGGGTCAAGACTCTCATTGGTGCGAGCGGGCCTGGGCCCGCGAGCACCCCCAGAGAACCTGGCAAATTGGTCCGGCGTCCGCCCCGCGAGTGCACTGTGCGGCCGCACCGTGTTGTAGTCGACGCGCCAGGCTTCGATTTGCGCCATCGCATCGACCAAGCTGATAAACCAGTGTTCGTTCAAGCACTCATCCCGAAAACTTCCCGTTGAAGCTTCGACGTACGCGTGGCCTCGCACCTGTCGTGTGTTCGTCCTGACAGACGTCAGCGACTAGCTGGCGCACCGAGGGAAAGCGTCGGAAACACCCTGCCGGCGCGTTGGGCGATGCCTCGCGAGACGCAGACGACGTCATCGTCGATCTGCGTGATCAGTTGATACCGCGCCACTCGAAACAGGCTCCTGTAGGCGAGCATCCCGATATTGGCGGGAGTGCGGCCGATCACGCGCAGAGGCACCCCCGAGGCGATGGCTGAATCGAGTTCCGCATCGAACGACGGATCGTCAACGTTCAGCCAGACCAGAATCTCGAACGGCACCGATGTCTTCTCCACCAGATCGGCGATCAGGAGCCGAGCGTAGGTGGGCCGGTAGACGGCGATGCTGTACGAAATCACGCGAGCGGTCCTCCTTGCGCCGCCTCGAGTTCACCCTCCATCTGCGGATACTTGGCCAGCCGGAAGATGAAGCTCTGCCGATCGACGTGGCGCCAGCGCACGCCGTGGCGCATCAGCGCGTCGATGAGATGCCAATCCCACGCCATCACGTTGAACGGGAGATCGTCGTTGAAGTAGAGCTCGAAGAGCTCGCGCCGGAACAGCGGCTGCCCGAGATCGATCCGCCCCGGCCTGGGCACGGGATGGTTCAACACGAGGCGGCCGTCGTACCGGCACGAGCTGTAGACGAAACCGAGCGCCGTCTCGCGATCGAGCGTACGCACCAGCGAGTCGAAGTGATCCGGCGTGTAGCCGTTGTCGTCCGACAGAAAGGCCACATACTCGCCGCGCGCGCGCCTGATCCCGACGGCCGCCAGAACGATGCCCCAGTTGTTGAAGCGCCGCTTGAGATTGAAGAGTCCGATGCGTGGATCGGCTGCGGACGCTGCGATGGCGCGGATGCTCTCCATGATGTCAACCGGCGGGTGTTCGGCGACGATGAGGTGCTCGAAGTCCGTGAACCGGAGCCGCCGGACCGAGGCAATGCAGCGGCGAAGGCAGTCGGTCCTATCGTAGACGGTGGTCACGATCGAGATCCGCGGCGGCGGCGTCGCCACCGCGAGCAGCTCGTCGACCTCATCGCGCGCCAAAGCTCTTGCGCGTGCCTGGTCAGGCGTGGTCACCTTGAGCTGCCTAATGCGCGCGCTGCCGCCCTGCACGCCGATGAACGCATAGCCGCCGGTCGCACCTGGTCCCGCCCTTGGTGCAGCAGGTGTTCGTTGCGCCAGAGCAGGAGGACGCCGTTATGGCAGACGAGGCGGAACCGCACCCAGTTCAGCCGCGGCGATTCGAATTGCCGGAAGACATGATGGTGCCGGGCAAGATAGGCGCGCCGCTCGTTCAGATGTACGTGGTACGAGTTGCTCGTCTGGTCGACAGGTGGGCCTGATGCACTTTCGCCAGCAGGCACGCCCCGGGACCCAGACACGCCTCGAACGTGAGATCAACCGAGTCGAAGCGCCCCCGGCTCGTGAGTCCGCGTTCGGCCCCGGGTCCGCGCGCCGTCGAATCGATGACGATGGTGCCGTCGGAGCCGCGCCGGACAACGGAGCCGAGGTCATCCCCGTCGTCGTCGAACGGCAGGACGCGCTCGCACGCGGGCGCGTCGCTGACAGGCAAAACAATCGATGTCTGCGTGGGGGCCTGGTCTCACTTAACCACGAAGGTCACGAAGGGACGAAGAAAGACGCACGAAGACATTTCTCCGTGCTTTCTTGGACCTCGAATCTGCATTGCCAGGGATTGATGTTCCGCGGTTGCCATAAAGGCCCGCCCTACTCGATATTCCCCGCTGGCGGCCGCGCGGACATCGGCTTGCGACTTCGCCCGCGGCCACGTCGGACAGGCCTCGGTCTCGGACGCATCTTCGTGCGATCGAGATCGAGATCCTCCTCCGTCGGCTGCGGCGGCGGCGCCGGCAACTGGTCGGCCGGAAAATGTGAACCGTCGCTGAACGCTGAAATCAATCAACGAATAACTTTGCACGACTTGGCAGACCACTTGCTTTCCAGGAACGCATTAAACGACCTCGGCGTCAGCAGGAGGACGAGCAAACGCCTCACGTGACTCTCAACTCCAGCTCGGATCGTGTTTGCTGTACGGCAGGTCCCGGAAATCGCTTTCCGGTGATCTGGAAGATGGCGTCGCCGATCGCCGATCGGACCGACGTCGCTCGGTCGTGGCCCATGCCAATCAGCCAGTGTCCCGTCGAGAAGAAGCGGATGTTGATCTCGGGCGGATCGTCCGCGATCCGCGAGAGCGAGAACTTGTTGAAGTTGTTCTCGACGACGTGCCCGTCGGCGATGGTCGTCGCCTGGTGCATCGCCTCGTTGTAGAACCAGGTGATCTGCCCTTCGATCTGCTTCTTCACCGAGAGCGGGTTGACCAGGCCGAAGCCGGTGTCGTGCGCCACGTCCACGCGCTCGAGCCGCACCTTACCCTCGCGGCTCATCGACACGGACGATAGGAATGATTTAGGAACGATGAGCAGGGTTTTCGGAAGATCCATTATGCGACCCCGCTTCGCCTCCCCGTCCCCCCTCGGCACAGTGATGATGCGCTCCACAACCCCACTGTCGGGATCGAGTAGTACGATGCCTCCTTTGATCAGGCGCGGACTGTTCGGAATGTGCTCATGGTTTCGCCTCCGCCTTCGGTTTCTCCTCCACCTTGATGAGCTGGCATTCGTGGCTCGTGGACGCTTGGGCCTTCGCCACCACCGCCGGGTCAACGACCTTCGGCTCGAGCGAGTTGTAACAGCGCGAGTAAAGCGGGTCGAACTGCGTGATCGCTCTGACCGGGGTGAACCATGCGGAAACGAATTTCCCTCCCGCGCGAAAATACGCCCCGACCGTTGTGTCGAGCACGCATTTTTTGGCCGGGCCGAAGCTATCAAGCGCCATCTTGATGCCGGGCGCTAGTTGCGTCTCGGTGTAACGCTTGGGCCTCGTTGGCGAAACGACATCGCCGTCGCCGAGATCGAACGGTCCCACTGTTTTTGTAACCAGCCAGCAGGTTCCGCCGATCGCTGCTTTCGCGCCAAGCGCGGCGCGGATCTTCTCCATCGCCGGCGGCGTCATTCCGATTCTGCACCCGCGAAAATCCGCCAGTTCTGGTTCCATGCCGGGCGGTACCATTCCAATAAGCCCAGCGGCGTGCTTGTCGGCGTTGAACCAGCCCTTTCCGAATTTGATCGCGGCGGAGTCGTCCGCGTGACCGAAGTAAAAGATCGTCTTGATCGGACGGTTGAGCGCCTTAAGTTTTTTGCCCAACTCCTCAGGGGTTGCGGGCTGAAGCGTGACCGCGTCGGCGGCAACGGTATTCGCGGCCGGGGCAAGCGTGGCGTCGAGCAGAACTACGACATCAGTTTCGTTCTTTCGCGGCACGCGGGCGGGCGGCTGCTGTTGAGCCTTCCCCGCGGCCTGTTGGCCTGCGGTGTCGCGCACCTTGCACGTGCCTTTCAGCGCCACGGCGCGACCGCCCTCGCACTTGCGGTCATAGAAGGCGCGGAGCACGTCTTCCTCCGGCCCTTGAAAATCGCCGTCCAATTCGTTCGAGTCAATGCCCCCTTTGCCAAAGATCGTTTGAAGCTCCGCGTCAGTGGTGTTCAGCAGCAGCGTCAGGATCGCCCGCTCGTCATCATCTCCGGTGAAGCCGGACTGCATTTCCTGAATCAGTAGAATCTTCTTCCGAGCGTCAAGCTTGATCTTCCCCTTGCGCCAAAGCGCGACTATCGTGCGCGCCTTGTCGTCGCTGTCATTGTGGTCTTCGATCTTCCCAGGCCCGAAGTTCGCGAGGTACCTTTCAAGCGCATCCATAGTGAAATCACCGCCCTCGAAGTCCTCTACGTTTATTGCACGTTGCACCACTCTCGGCGCGGCGCGCTGCTGCACCACGTGCGACAGCTCGTGCGCGAGCAGCGATTGCCCGGCGTGCGTGGACGGCGAGTAGCGCCCGGAGTCGAAAGCTATGTGCTCGCCGACCGTGTAGGCGTGGGCGCTCACAGCCCGCGTGCTATCGTTCGCCTTCGCGTCGGTGTGAATACGGACGCGGCTGAAGTCGTAACCGAAGCGTTGTCCCATCGTTTCGCGCGTCCCGACGTCGAGCGGCTGCCCGGCTGAGTTCAAAACGTCATTGACAATCGGCGGAGCGGCGTCGGCATCACGCGCCTGCGGCGATCCGTAGCTGACGACCAGCGAGAGCGAGGACGCCGCGTGTCCCGACGTCACGGCTTCCGCCGCGCGATCCGCCTCCCGCTCAAGAACGTCACCCGACCGCCCGACCGCAAGCTTCGTCTGCAAGTGTCCCGTAGCCTCGCGCTTGTTAGTGCACTCTTCGCATTCGCTGTCGGGGCCGGAAGCGCTGCCGCAGACGCACTTGCGTTGCAACAACTCGGGCCGAACCGGCGTGAATGACGCTTTTGCAGTAGGCTTCACTTGGGTTTGCGCTATGGCCTTCATCTGATAAGTCCTCCGTGAATCGCGCTGGCGATTTGCGCGCCGACGGATGCAGGATTTGCCTTGTCGACCATTTGAAAAGGGCGCCGTCAATTCGGTCCAGCGAAGTGGTTTTTCCAATACCGCCCGCATCGGCTGTTCCGAAAACAAACGCGTCAAACTCGAGTTCCACCGCGTCCGCAATGCGATGCCGATCGCCCGGCGCGAAATGGTGAAGCACAAGTTCTTCAATTGTGCAATTCGATATTAATCGGCTTCATCCCCGTCCTCCTTCCCAACCTGTGATCTCCGTTTCGGTGAGCGGCTTTTCCAGCTTGTAGTGTTCGTATCCAGGTGCAGCTCAACTCTGCCACGGTCGCGATCGGCGTTCGTGAACGCTTATGGTTGTACTGTCACGTCATCCGTCTTCTGGGATCGAAGCATGATGATTCCTATCCCGCCCCACTCCCCAACAATTCGCTCTTCAGTCACTGGATAGCGCGCGCACAGCTCCGACCAGACGCGCGACACACAGCACCCAGCCTGCGCATGCCAGTCGGAGTCCGCGATGTCGTGCAGCGCGACCAGGCGCGGCCCGCGTGTAAGCGAGAACTCGACGTCGTTGTGCGCGCCGCGATAGCCGTGATCGCCGTCGACGAACACGGCGTCGTATTGCGGCCCAAGGCGATCGCGAGTCGCCGCCGCGGCGGAGTCACCGACGACGAGATCGATCAGCTGCGCGAACTGCCGCCGGGCGTCGTCCAGCGACGCGAGCAGCTCGGGACGCGACTTCTCGTCGACAGCGGTGATCCGGATGTCGCGGCCGAGCGCGCGGAAGCGGCGAGCGACGTGCCATTCGACGCCACCGTGCATCGAGCCGATGCAGAGCAGGCTGCGCGGCTGTGCCTCAACGAGCCGATCGAGGAACCAGGCGAACTCCTCGGGCTGCTGCTCGAGCCGCGGCACTTCGAATCCCTCGAACGGCGCCGGGGCCTGCAGCGAATCGGGAGGAAGCGGCTCCGCGCGAGTCGCGCTCCACGCAGCCAGCTCAGCCTCCGCCACGGTCCAGAATTCCTGGTGATACGGCAGCTGGCGCAGATCGTCCATGAACAGACAACCGGTCTCATCGCGCCGGAAGTTGATACCCGGCCACGCCTCGACGCAGCCGTAGAACTCCCCGAGGCGCCGAAGATCGCGCGCGAATACGAACGCGTGGCGCAGCCAGAAGAACGTGCCACTGTAGTGCCAGTCGCCTAGATACTGGTGCACCCGGAAGCGGCCCTGCATCTTGAACGAGCCGGTCATCGCGTAGTGCTGAAGCTGCGTGCGCACCGTCAGCCAGTCGTCGAGCGCGACGCGATACTGCGTCTCGGCCCATCGCCGCACCGGCTCGGGAACCGATGGCTCGTACTTCACCCCCTTGGCGTGCGCGTAGAAGGTCACTTCGTTGGGATCGAGCGACCGCACCGCCTCGAGCATGCCCGGGAAGGTGACACCCTCGGCAGCCGGACCGTTCCGGGCGACGACGAACCTGCAGCCATGGCCGTCGAACATGCGCTGCACCTCGTCGGGATGTTCGGATCGGTCGTCCTGGACGATGCCGACGATGCGCCGGCCGTTGAAGAGATCGATGCGCGTCAGCAGCTGCTTGACGTTCCACCGCCACATCTGTCCGCGCACGGGCCAGACGTGATAGAGCAGATTGCGGGCGGGCGGGGCGGTGAACGGCAGCACGTCAAGGCCGGGACGTGGGTGCCCGTTCGGATGCACCCGAGACGATGCCGGGGCGTGCGCCGCCGACAGATCGCGCAGCGCGAGACCGCGAATCTGCAGCTCGCCCGCGGTCACTGAAATGACGCTCAGCCCGCTCTGCAGCAGGTGATCGGCAACGCGCGCGGTGCGCCGGCCGTTGATGTACAGCTCGAGGCACTGGTCGACCCAGCGCAGGCGGATCTGGCACCACGTGCGGCGCGGAATCCTAACTTCCGCGAACACGTGCGTGTGGCGCGCGAGATAGCCGTGCGCGGGCGTGCACACGAGGTGGTACGAGTTCGCGTCGGGATCCTCAGGGGACTGATGGTGAATCTTGGCGATGAAGTGCGCGTCGCGGTCGACCAGCGCCATGAACTCCACTTCGACGTCGTTCGCGGTCGAGTCGCTGACGAGCGTCGCTGCCTCGGCTCCAGCCGCGGCCAAGATCATCCCGTCCGGCGAGGGCGTCACCCGGCCGCCGCGGCGGATCGTCCAGCCATGGACCGTCAGCGGCGCGGGCGGTGGCGGAACATCGAGGGCCAGGTTACGAATCGTTGCGCGGCCATTGGTCACACCGACGAAACACCGGCCCGATGCGAGCGACGCATCGGGGCGCCGGCAGATCTCGCGGCCGTCGATCGCCAACCGCAGCTCGCCGCCGCTCCAGGCAATCTCGACGCGCTGCCAGCGGCCGCGCGCGAGTTGCAGCGGCGCCAGCACGGTGGAGTGACGCGCGAGATGCCCGACGCGGGGCGTCGCAATCAGGTGATACGAGTTGGCCCGCGGCTCGGCTGGTGCCTCGCAATGGATCTTCGCGATGAAGTGACAATGCTCATCCAGCCACAGGTCGAACGCCAGACGCACCGCCTCGAACGAGCCGCTGCTGGCAAAACCCGACTCGCGTCCCTGTTCCGCGGCGAGACAGATGTCCTCTCCATCACGCGTGATGATGGGCCGGCCGACCGTCTCCCATCGGTCCGGCGCCCACGCCGGTTCCTCGACCGCGCGCGCGAGCGCCTCAACCGGCCGTGTCTCCGCCATCGTCACTGCGATCACCTCTTCAAGACGAGCCGCGTAATCGTGCTTCGTCAACCTGGCGCGGCTGTCGTCGAGCAGCCGCTGGAGACGCCCGGGATCGTCGAGCAGCGCGCGGATCGCGCTGGTGAGCTCCTCGGCGGATTGAAACGTCGGCACATCGGGAAACATCGCCGCGAGCGCCGGCCTCGACTCCGACACGATCAGAGCGCCGCAGGCGAGAGCCTCGAACACCCGCGGGTTCAACGACGTCGGGCATACGGCCTCGCGATTGAAGTGGTGCACCGAGCGGAAGACGTTGATCACAATCTTCGTGCGCTGGTAGAGCCGCGCGGTCTCCTCGGACGTTGTCCGGGGCACGATCGTGAAACGCTTCAGGCACGACGCTTGCCATGGGCCGCCGACGACGTACGACAGCAGTCCTGCCTCGGCGAGGCGCACGAGGTACTGCTCGCGAACGGGATTATGTCCGCCGATGAAGCCGACGTCGTAGTCGCGCACGCCGCTGGAATCGCAGTGCAGCCGCGGATCGAAGCAGACCGGGAGCGGGTGCGCGTTGACATGCCGCGAGATCGTGGACGGATCGTTCACGAACACGGTGTCGAACGCGCGCGACCACCGGGACGTGTCGTCCACCTCGTACGGCTCGTCGAGCAGCCACACAGCCGAGCGCACGTTGGGAAAACGGCACCAGCGCTGCACGAAGCGCCGCCCGTGCACGACAAAGAGCAGATCGGGACGAAACCGATCGACCTTCTGTGGAAGCAGAGCGTCGTCCCAGTACGCGTGCTCGGCGGAGATGCTGAGCGTGGCGGCTGCCTCGCGCAGACCCGTCTCGAACACGGTGCCGCAGGAGAGGAAGCGGTAATGCACGAAGAAGACGCGGCGCGCGACGGCGTGCGCGGCGGCAGGCCTAGTCGACGCCGACTCGCAAGGCCGCGCAGCCACAGGTTCGCCATCCCCCAGCCATTCGTCGAGACTCGCGCGCGGCAGCGAGGTGAGCCGGCTGACGGGGCTGAGGTTCGCGAGCTCGATGCCCTCGTCGCGGCAGGCCGCGGCGAGCGCGCCGTATTCGCGATCGATCCGGGCGAGCTGCCCGGTCAGCGGATGGCGACCCGTGCGGCCAAAGAAATGATCGTTCTCGAAGTCCACGCCGATCACGCCGATGCGGGCGGCCCCCATGTAGCGCGCGAGGCTGATCGCCACGTAGGGCGAGTTGTTCGTGTAGTCGAGGCAATCGTCCGCGGCGCGGCCGGTTCCGGCGCGTCTGCCAAGCCGGAAGCGCACAAGGCGCGGATGCGCGACAGCGAGCTGCGAGAAAACGGCCTTTGCCCCGGAGGTCTCGACATAGGCGTAGCGCTCCGCCGTGAACTGGCGCCGTTCGTTGACGACGATCAGGTAGTCCGGCGTGAACAGCCGGCCGACGTCGTTGACACCGATGGTCACGAAGCGTTCGGGCCGGCGCAGCTCTCTCAACGAGACGCCGCAGCCGCACACGATCACCGTCTCGCCGCGATGGCGATCGCGATAGCCGGCGAAGCGCGCATCGGCCGTGGACATGCGGGCGCCGATCACGGACGAACGGTGACCTCGTTCGCGGCCTTGGCGAAACTGGGTAGATTCGGCACCACGAACTGCAGCAGCGGACGATCGTCGACAATCACGGCCAGGTTCCCAGCCGCCGTGGCGCGCGTTGCCATCATCACTCCGTACAACCCGTCTGGCGTCGGCTGTGCGATGAAGGCATTGGTGTCCACCCCGAGCAAGGCCGCCACGAACAGGTTGTTCTGTTCCACGAACGTATTGCCGTGAACGATCGCGCTGGCAAACACGCCGTTCGCGGTGCCGTTGGGCTGCGCGAGCCGCCTCGCCAGCACCGTTGCGACACTCAACTGCGACAACTGGTTGTCGCAGAACGAGAGTTGCGCGCTGCCCGGCGTGAGCCGCAGGTTGTCGCGGGCGGCGAGCAGGCGCAGCAGGTCGGGCGTCGTCGGCTCCTCGGTGTCTCCGTAGAAACTCACCACTCCCACGAACCGGTTCTGGCTGACACGACAAGTGCCGTTGACCTCCTGGAACATTGCGGCCGTGGACGGGAACCTGGTGAGGATCTCGCAACCGGTCATGCTCACGCTCTGCGCCGAGACAATGGTCACGGCCGCCGCCCTGCTGACGTTGCCGGAGCGATCGAACAGCACGTTGGCCAGACGCACCTCATCGTTCTTCTGGAACAACAGCCGCGTGTCGCCCTCGGCGCGCATCGTCAGATCCCGAACCTCGATCGCGGCGAACGCGTCGAACGTCAACGTGCCGATCACGTTCAGCTGCGACGCGTGGCCGCAGCCATGAAGCGTGAGCCGGAACTGGTCCACACCGTTGATCTCGAATGGTGCCACGTCGTGCGTGCCCGGCAGGAAGCAGATGCACGCACTGCCGCGACCGCCCTCGAGCAGCCCGCGCAGCAGGTCGGCGGTGAGCTTCTCGAAGTCGCCGCCGATGCCGATGGTCACGTCACAGCCGCGCGTGGTAGTACTCGGCGACGCTCCGCCGAGGCTCGCATCGAAGCCGAGCCGCTGTATCACCTGTCCGGCCGGATCGATCAGATCGATGCGAACACGTTGCGGGCCGCCCGAACCGAGCTGCCAGCTGAACGCGGCCTGTCCTTGCGCATCGGTCGTGCGTGTGGCCGACCCGGCAATCGTGCCCCCGCCCTGTTCGACCGTGGCCCGGACCAGCGCGCCGGCAACGCCGTCCGTGCCGTTGACGACCTGCACCTCGAGAGGGAACGGCAGCGCGCCGCCGGCCGCCGCGGTCTGCCCATCGCCGGACACGTAGCGCAGGAAGAGCGAGGCCGTCGCGCAGAACACGATGTACTGGCCGAGTAGAGGCTCGCCATCGTCGTCGAGCAGGCTCGCGCGCACACGCTGGAACCGCGCCGGCGCTATAGCGCCCGGACCGAGCCGCCACTCGCGCAAGGCCTGCCCGTCGCTATCGGTGACGATGTCCATGGCCGAACCGCCGCCACCGAGCGCGCCGCCGCCGCTCTCGATCTCGAACCGGATGACGCGCCCTGCAACGGGCGCGTCGCCGCGCGCCACCCTCGCAGCGAGCGGCTGCGGCAGCAGCGCGTTGGGCGCACCGTCCTGACCGTCGCCGGACACGTACAGCAGCTGCTCCGCAACGTTCCCCGGCGCGAACAGGTTGCGGCAGTCACTAACGACGGTGATCGTCCCGTCCACACCCACTTCGACGATGGCGAGCCGGCAGTACGCGTCGGTGATGCCGGCGGGCGGACGGGTGATCGGATCCCCGTCGTCATTGCGGGGCCACTCGACGTCGGCGGTGATCGTGCGCGCGGGTATCTGCCAGTAGTCGCCGGGACGGTACTGGCCTCCGGGTCCGAAGCGCACCTGCACGCCTTCCTCGAGATCGATCCACGGACCTTCGACAATCGGCAAGACGTTGGTGCCGGCAACGGCAGGCTTGTGGTCCCAGCGGCGCAGGATCGGACGACGCGCCGGATCCTGGCCGAGCGTCCCGGTCGGCACGCCGGCGAGGACGAGCTCGAGCTCGTCGTTGCCGTCGTTGAGGTACTCGAAGAACACGCCGGCGCGATGCACGAGCTCGGCGTCATCGTCGACGAGCTCGACGCGATCGTGCACGGCCAGATCGAGGTTGGCGTCGCGGCCGCGCGCGGCAAGCCTGACCGTCGTCTGCTGCAGTCCCGCGTCGATGCTGATGCTCTCGACCGCGTATGCGACCGAGCCGTTCTCGCGCGACCACTTGAAAGTCGGGTTCGCGCCACCCTCGTGCACTTCGACGCGATACAGCTGGTTCTCGAGTCGCCGGAATCCCGCGGTGGCGGCAATTTCGCACAGGCTCGCGGCCGCCAGCTGCGGCTCGGCGCGGGCGGCAAGCACGGGCTTTTGCGCGTTGACCAGTGCATCCCAGTCGGCGATCGTCGAGCTGCAGTTCCAGTCGAAGGGGCTCGACGGAGGCAACGGCAGCGCGCGGACCTGCGCGATGGTGCGGGCGCGTGTCGCCGTGTCGGGTCCGCCGAGCGCCACCTCGCGAATGATCGGGAGTTCGAGCGCGGAGATGTGACGCTGCCAGACGTCGAGGTACATCAGGTAGCCACCCGGTTCAAGCGGCTGCTCGGCGCCCCCGTCGGGTTGATGCCCGTACGACGCGCGCGCCTCGAGCTCGCACAGCGTGCCGTTCACGTAGCATCGGCCCGTCAAGATCGACAGGTTGATCGCGGGCAGCACGACATCGGCGACGTCCGGCGATCCGCCGCCGATGCGCAGCGCGGCGGATCCGTCGCCGACCAGCCAACCTGGATCGCTCCCGAAGAACGACAGCGCGCGCAAGTCCGACTGCGTGCCGACGTCCTCGAGCGACCAGTTCGCGCCGCCGTCGGTGGTCCGGAGCACGACGCCGCCCTCGCCCGCCGCCCAGCCTTCGTTTTGATCGCGGAAAGCAATCCCGTACAGCGTCGCGCCCGATGGCGTGTTGCACGGCAGCCACGTCGCGCCGCCGTCCTGGCTGCGCACGATCGTGCCGTGCTGTCCGGCCGCCCACGCCAGCGTCGTGCCGAACACCGCGAGCGCACGCAAGTGCGCGTGGGTGCCGCTGGGAACCTCGGCCCAGTTCTGACCGCCGTCGCTCGTCGCGAGGATCGCACCACCCTGCCCCACTGCGAGACCGGCGAGCTCGTCGATGAAGCGCACCGCATGCAGCCGTGGCGCGGTCGTCTGCGCGATGCGCCAGGTGGCGCCGCCATCGCTCGTCGCGACGACGATACCACCGTCGCCGACCGCCCAGGCGTGGTCGGCATCGAACACCGACACGCCGCGCAGCGTGCGGAGCGTGCCGGGATTCTGCGTCACCCAGCTCGCGCCCTGATTGCTCGTCTTGCGCACGAGGCCGCCGTCGCCGACCACCCAGCCGGTGCCGCCCACCTCTGCGAGCGCGCGAAGGTTGGCGGTCGTTTCGAGCTCGACGCGCGTCCAGTCGGCGCCGCCGTTGGTTGTGCGCAACAGGGTGCCATCTTCGGCAGCGATCCAGACGACGTTCGCGTTGACCGCATGGACGGCCAGCGCGTTGGTCTCGGCGACGAGCGCATAGCCGGCCGCATCCACGGGAGCGCCGCACGCGCCGATCACGTCGCGCGCCGCACGCTCGGCGCGATACCGCGTCAGGTCGGCCTGTTCGTTCCAGTCGGCGTCGGTGACGATGCGGCCCTGCTGGAGGCGCACCGAACTGAAATGGCGCGCGCGCTCGAAGGTGTCGCGGGAGAGATCGCTTTTCATAGCAGGCCTTTGTCAGACGGATATCAGGTGACGTACACGAGCCGCGCCTCGAGCCCGAACCGCAGATACTCGGCGAGCGCGTCGCGCAAGTTGGCTTCGCGTTGCGGCTGCTTGAGGAACTCGAACGCCCCCATCTCCGCACCGCTTTCCGCGCCGGTGCGGATCCGCTCGGCGCAGCGGAGTTCCAACTGACCGAAGCCGGGATCGCCGTACCGGCGCGACACGAACAGCGGGCGGATGAGCGCGTCGGCCTCCGCCCGGGTCGCGGCCTCCTGCGCCGGGGCCGGCACGCCAGGCGCCATCGCCCGGCGCAGCGTGTCGATGCGCGTGGCGATTTCCAGATCGGGCTGGCAGCGGTAGCGGCGCGGGACCTTCGAAAGCGGCGAGACGTAGCTGAAGCGCACGCATCCCGTCTGCCGGCGCAGGGCCTCGACGAACCCCACGAAGATGCAGTCGGACGCCGACAGCGTCTGGCCGGCGACCGCGCCGAAGAAGCTGGTGCGCCAGAAGCTGAGCGCGGTTTCGCGGGCGTCCACGCTGAAATCGGGGGAACCCGAGTCGTCGCCGACCAGGCTGTCGCGGATCTCGAGCGCACGGATGGCGCCAGGCACGGTGATGGCGGCGCAGATCGAGTGGTCGACCGTCACGCGGAGCCGCTCGTTCCCACCGTTTAGCACCTGCAGCGCGCCGCGGCCCGGCACGACGGTGCAGTGCGCCAGGGCGAGCTGCCCGAGATTGCCAGGCGCCACCTCGAGCTGCCCTTCGATCAGCAACCCGTTGAGAAAGCACGCCCCTGCATCGTCGGAGCCTGCGGCCGCATGGCCCCGCACTGACAGACCGCCGACCACGTGCGCGCGCACCTGCTGGGCATCGAAGTGTCCCGGCACGCGCCGCACGCTGCCCGGCGGCGCACCGGGAATCGGCTCGAGCGGCCATTCGCCGGCGACGATCAGGAGCTGCGAGCGCTCGCCGATCTCGATGTCGATCGGTCCGACGGCGCCGCCCGCGGCCGCATAGTCGGAGAGGCTGTCCATCACCACGATGACCCCGGTGCGCCCGGTCGGCTGCAGATTCCAGGCGGCAACGGCGTCGCGCAGCGAGCCGAACAGCGTGCCGGTTCCGTCGTCGGTGAGCAGGTGCGACACCCCGACCTGCCAGACATCAGGACTGAAAAAACCGCCGCCGTCGGCAGCCGGCGTCACGTCGATCGCAAACGACGCGCTCGCGGCCCGCACGGCCGCGGTGCGGTCGTAGGGACCGCCGCCGAGATCGCCCGAAAAGCCGTAGCTGCTCTGCACCCAGACGTCCTCGACGTCCAGCGCGGCGGGAAACGCGAGCCGGCCTCGCGCCGGATCGAGCGCGAGCGCACGCGGAACCGGCGACGCGAGCTCCACGGCGTCGGGAATCTCGCACAGGTAGATATCCTCGCGGCGCACTTCGACCGGCAGGCTCTCGCCGGTCAGCCGCGCGAACACGCGGAGCACCGGATCATCTGGCGTCATGAACACCGGAGGCGGCGCCGCGACGCCCTGCCGCAGCCGTTCGAGCTCGGCATTCAATGCCAGCCGCCGCAGCTCGTCGGGAACGTTTTCCTCCTCGGCCAGATGCGTGATGGTCGTCTCGGTACGCGGCACGTTGAAGAGCGGCGAGTCGCAGCCGACCGGATGGATGCTCCAGAAGGCTCCCTGGTTTCGCGCGCTGGCGAAGTCCGGCGACTCGTCGCCGGGGCTTCCGGCGCCGACCGCGTAGCTGTGCAGGCGCCAGAGATAGATGCCGACGTTCGGAATGTTGAACCGCCCGCCACGGGTCGCCGCGTTGCGCACCTCGAGGGTGTGCGCAAAGGCATCGAACGCTCCGTCGGCGAGCTCGGCAACCGCCGCATTGCGGATCCCGGGCGTGGCCGGCGGCGCGAGGCGGACGTGGTTCATGTGCTGCGTCGTGGCGAGCCGCATGAAGAACTCGACCGCCCGCGCCGGCCAGCCCGTGACGTCGCGCGCGAGCTGCTCGAGGACGACTGCCGTTCCCTTCCGGCGCCGGTACGCGATCGTGTTCGCCACGTACGCGCGCGCGCTGACCCCGGCGGATTTGATGGCACGGATCGGCCGAACGCCAAGCAGGTCGCCGATGTACGGCACGACCCACTCGTCGCAGGTCTCGATGAACCAGTTGTCGTAGAGCACCGACGTGTCGGCTTCGACGCGCTCTAGCTCTCCCTCGACCACTGACAGCAGCGCGCGCAGCGGCTCGCCCTGTTCGAGATCGCGGTTGCGGACGAAGGCGGGAAGCAGCCGGTAGAGCCGCTCGGGCATCAACAGGCTCATGGCTTCATCTCCGTCAGCGTCACGGCCGCCGGGTTGATCAGGAGCAGCTCCGCCGGCAGAACTTTCGCGGTCGTGGCGTTGTAGCGGGCGCCGAAGGCGGGCACGGCGTCGAGCGCGGGGTCCGCCGGCGCCGGCTCGTCGGTGTACGGCAACAGTTCCACGATGTCGATCGACACCACGCCGGCGACTGTGTGAGCGAGCGCCATGATTTCGGCCGCGGTCACCGACTGACCGAGATCGCGCGCCTCGAATCCGAACGCCGTCAGCAGCGCGGCCGTGACCGCCGCCTGCACGTCGGCGAAGCGGTACCGCGGATCGATGGCGATCTCCGCGCTGAGGCTGAAGAAGCGCTGCGCGTACGCATCGGCGGCGAAGCGCTGCGAGGGATCGCTTGCGCCTGCGATCGAGTCGTGCAGGTTATCGAGCACATCGGCACCCGGCTGCCCGCCCGTGGCACCAGCGACGGTCAGATAAACCCGCGACTCGCCGTCGATCCACAGCACGTCTGCACGCGCCTTGCCGATTCCCGGGTAGGCGCGCGCGTAGTTCTCGTAATCGAGCAGCGAGACGACGCGCTCGAATGTCAGCAGCCTGAGCGGCGCATTGCGTCGGGCGTCGGCGAGCTTCTCGGGGCCTTCGGCGCCGCTCGCGTCCACCGGATTGGTGACGCCCCGGAGTCCGAGCGGCATGACGCGCAACATCGACAGGCTCCCGGCGCCGACCTCGCCGTCAGGACCGATGCCGCTGCGATACCGGGCGGCGACGTTGACCTGCCCGGTCGAAAGCCGCGCCCCGCGCACACCGTCGCCGAACGTCACCCGCATCTTCGCGTCGTCATCGATGCGCGTGATGTACACCGGGTCGTCCGGATCCGTGCCGTACAGCGAGGACACCTCGTCCCAGCGCACGCCGTTCACGCGCACTTTGAGCGTGCTGACGACGCCGCTCGCCGTCGGCGCGGAAAGGAACGTTGTCGGCGGTTTCTTGAGAATGAAGGTCTGATTCGAAGCCGAGGCGTCGCCGTTGCCGAGCACCTCGTTCACGGTCTCGCCATGCGTGGCGTGCACGACGTTGGCGCTGATGCTGAGGCTGGTGCGGACGTAGGAGTAGACGAGCCCCTTCTGCAGCACCAGCGTGCTACGGCCTGACGCATGGATGATGTCGGCGACGAACGCGATTTCGGCAGCGTCGACGCCGGGGAGATCGCTCCGCTTGCCCGTGAGCGCGATGGGCTGGCCGGCCGACAACCCGAGCACCATGCAATCGAGCTCGATCGTCGTATCGCCCGCGTTGATGGCCGCGTCTATAGGCAGGTCGGCGAACGCGAGTTGCTTGCTCGCCACGTATGCCGTCGTGCTCCGGAAGGGAAAGTTCGTCGTCGGCTTGCTGGACAGCGCTGTTCCGTCATCGTTCGCCAGCGTGAGCGCCATTGCACGGCCCGAGATGCCATAGTCGGCGCGCGAGGCCTCGCGTGAATCGAACACGCCGTGCACTTCGGCGGTCGCTTCAGGCGCATCGAACACCGCCCAGCTCCCGCGGCTGACGCCGGCCACCGCGCGTTCAAGGTACGCGCTCGCCGAAAACGAATTATTGCCCTGCGAGTCCGTCCAGATGGTGCGTGATGCGGTGAGCGTGCCGCCGCTCCCGTTCTTATCACCCGCGTCCCATCCCGCCTTGTAGGGCGTGTCGTTCGTGTTGGTGCCGTTCGGCAGGACTGCCCACTTGGGTCCGTTGTTGCCGAAGAATCCGAGATGAGCGCCGAACGCGAACGCGCCGGCTTCCGGCGCGATCGGCGGCCCGCTCGGCGCCGTATTGACGGCAGTGACGAGGTTGGCACCGCTCCAGCCCTGGATGCCGATCATCGCCTTGAGATCGCGCTCCCGCCAGGCTTGATTGGTCACAGAGGCCGTAAGCGCGGTGGCGGTGAATTCCACCGTCGCGATCTTCGGCTTGGCGAACGAGAGAAACGGCTTGAGCACATACGGCGCCGTGAACTCGACGATCGGAGGCGGCAGCGGCTTCACCGGATCGGGCAAGGGCTCGACGTCGACCCGAACGCGTTTCAACGCGGTTTCCGCCGCGACAGCCGCGACGCGCAGCACGAGCTTGACGAGATCGCTGCCGCGCTTGCCGACAAACAGCAGCAGATCGCCCACGGAGATGCCTGTGGTGGCGTCGGTCACATAGACGCGCCCCACTTCAATCGCGTCGACGCTCTGATCCACCGCGAGCGCGGGATCGAGATGGAACAGATCCTTGTTGATCAGCCCCTTGTGCAGGTGCAGCGTGTCGGCGGGGAAACTGCCGGCGGGCCCGACGAGCGCCAGCGCCTTGCGCGTGGCCCCGGCATCGTCGGTCACGTCGATGATCGCCCTATCGGCCGGACGCGTCTGGCGGGGCACGAGCGCGTTCCACTCGGCGTGGGCGACGAGGTCGCCGCTCGTCTCGAACACCTGCGGCAGCTTTCCCTGCGCCGGAATGCTCTGCACCGGCGTGCCCGCGGCAAGCGTGCAGACGCGGGGCGAACCGGGCGCGTCCTCGACCGTGAAGCTCAGATAGACGCTGGCCGCCACCCCGGGTTTCAGCTCGTACCCGATCGCACGCGCCAGCTCCAGCACGGAGCGCCGCTCGGTGGCCGTGCGCAGGAATCCTTCGTTGGCAATGCGCTCCTGGTAGAACGTGAGCACGTCGGCGACGCAGGCGCAGGCGTCGACGAACGCGACGGTCGGATCGTCGCTGGTCCGCGCAAGCAGCCGGCGCAGCGGCCGCGGCGAATCGGGCTGGCTCGCGTCGGCTCGGGCGAGCGGCAGGCTCTGAAGCATACGCGCGTAGAAACCCGGCTGCGTGTCGACGCGGTAGCTCAGCGCCGGCAAGGCCGGCGCGTTGCTCACCGGCTCGGGCTCGGCCAGCTCTTCGCAGCAGCCGCACGCGTTGATCGGCGCCTCGGGATCCATGCTCACCCTCTCGTGTCCACGTCCACCCGCAGGCGCCCGTTCTCCGGGGCGTTGGGATCGTTGTCGAGCCGCGCGATCTCCAGGCGCGCAATCGGAATGCGGCCGCTCGCGATTTCACCGGCGGCGGGTCGGCCCAGACGCTGGAAGCGCAGCGGCGTCACATACTCGACGCCTGGCACGGCCATCGCTGCCGCGATCACCGCACTCAGATAGACGGGTTGTCCGAACGTGAAGCGATCCGGATGGAAGAAGCCTGTCGTGCCGCCGGGCAGCCGGCCGGCGCTGAACACGTCGAGCAGCCGCTCTTCGACATCGGCCGGAAAGTATCCAGGCCTGGCACAGACGTGCAGCTCGATGTCGAGCGGTACGGGGATCGGGGCATCGATCTCGATGTCGTGGCCGGCCATTCGATAGCGTTCGATGAACGCGCGAAGCGCGTCTTCGAACTCGGGATCGATGCCCTGCGTGCCGCGCCGGTCGACGGTGATGAACACCGTGTACCAGCTTCCCGTCCAGCGTCGCGTCGCCACGGCGCGCTGCACGCGCGGCTCGAGCTCCATCATCGTGCCGTAATCGTCGGTGGTGACCGCGCGCTCCTGCCGGCGAAACGCCTGCGGCGCGTAGAGGCGCGCCTGCGAGAGCGGCTGCGGATCGATCCCGCCCTGCGCCACGATCGGATTGCGCACGCCTGTGATGCCGGTCGCGACGACGTGGCCGATTGCTTCGGCGCCGATGTTGCCGGCAGTGCCGTTGCCGAGGCGCAGCCGTGCGGTGAGCCCCTCACCGTCCAACGGCGCGCGGCCGTTCACGCCGTCGCCGAAACGCAGCACGGCCCGCCCGTCGTTCCCGGTCTCGACGACGAATTCGGCGGCTTCGGCGTCGCTGGCGAGCAGATCGCGCCGCGCCACCCAGCGGCGGCGATCGCCTTCGCTGCGCACGTCGATGGCCGCGCGGACCTCGGCGAGGTCGCGCACCATCGCCGACGCGGCGCCTGCCGTCAGGTCGACCAGCGTGGTCGCATCGCTGCCGGCGACCCTCACCCGCGCCTGCTGCGTGAGCGGCGCGACATCGGTCCGATCGAGCGGATACCGCGGCACGCGGCCGCCGGGGACCGGATGCAACTGGTCGGCGCGCGGCCCGGTGCCGCCGTGGTCGGCCAATGCGACGTTCGCGCAGGCGCCGGCCATGTCGGACACGAGCTCGCCGCCGATCCGCTTGGACAGGCACAGCGCGAACGGCAGCGCATCGCCGTCGTGCCATTCCACCTCGACGAAGTCCTGACCGGTCACGGGATCCTGGCGCACGGCGGGCACGCCGCGAATGCCGCCCACGAGCGGCGCTTCCGGGTCGACGCGCGTCAACCGGACGGCCGCGCGCTGCTGCGCATCGGCATCCGCTGGTTCGCCCGTGGTGGTGCTCTTCTTCGCCTCGAGCACCAGCACGTCGCCGGCGCGCAGGCGCATCCGGTTCGCGGCGTCGTCGCAGAGGAACGCTCGCGTCGCCCCCCGCGGCAGGCAGCACTCGTCGTCGCTCCATGTGAAGAACCGGATGGCATTGTGCGCGGTGTAGAGCGTGATCGGCGCAAGCAGTTCGAACGGCTGCGCGCCGGCCGCGAGGGCTGTCGTGGCGCCCGCCATGTCGATCGCGGGCGGCAGTCCCGGAACGCGCGTCACCACCTGCGTTCCTCCAAGGCCGGTGACCGGATCGCAACCGGGCAACGTCACGCCGTCGGCCGCCCCATCCGCCTCGAACGCGATCCAGACGCGCGCGTTGGCGCCGTCGTGGAACGCGTAGTCGAGCAGCCGCGTATGGCGCCGTACGGAAATGCGCTGGCGCGCGGTGCCGAGGTACGCCTCGGTCGCGACCGCATCCTGGTAGTACGACAGCTCGTCGCCGCGGAATGCGACCGCTTCGGCGAGCGCCACCCAGAGATCCGCCGGGTTGCGCTCGCGCCAGTCCGGCATCAGCACGGCCAGACGGTCGAGGATCAAGCGGCGGAGACTCGTGTAGTCGCGCGCCAGATAGTCGATGACCGGACCCGTCGCACGCTCGGGCACGCACTTGTCGGCGGGCTGGCAATCGAAGTCGCTCGGGCAGTCGACCTTGAAGCGGAACTCGATCTGTGCGAGCGCGGGATCGATGCCCTCCGGCGGCGCAGCCACACCGGCATTGGCCACCAGCCGCAGCGTGTAGATCGAGAAGTCGCCCGCGCTGGCGACGTCGACGGAGAGCACCTGGCCGCTGGAGCTGACGCCGGTGACCTGCGGATCGCGGATGCGGAAGCCGCCCCGTATCTCAACATTCGAGGGTTTCAGCGGCGTCGTCGGAACGAGCGTCAGCGGATGCACGAAGTGGACGTCCAGCCTGCCCTGCCCCGGCGCCACCTCGAGATATGTGATGCCGTTCAAAAGCCGCGGCGGCGTTTCCGTGGCCGCATCGAGCAGCGCCTGCGCGCGGCCAGGAGACTTGCAGACGTACGGGCCGGTCATGAGGTCACCGCCCGCGTGAAGTTCGCGACGCGGCGCGCCTGCGTCGCGAGCACCGTGTAGCGCACCTCGACGGTCAAGGTCGCATCGACGCTCTCGGCGACGACTTCCTCAATCTGAATCAGCGTGCCGAGCCACTGCTGCAGCGAGCCTTGAACGAGCGCCTGCAGCGTCGCCGCGAGCTCGACGCTGTTTGGCGCGAACACGAACTGCAGCAGCCCGCAGCCGAAGTCGGGCCGGTTGACACGCTCGCCCGGGACCGTGAAGAGCACCGTCTCGATCAGATCGCGGATGTGGGCGTCGTCGCTCTCGGCCTCCGCCGTGCGCGATCGCCCGTCCACGCGATACGGAAGCGATACGTTCATCGATCACGCCCCGATCACGCGCATCTGGCTGACGACGGGGAGGAGCGGTGTGCCGGTCGGCGTGCAAAGCGCCTGGCTGTCGAGCAGCACCGCCGGCTGGCCCGCAATGAGCACGCGCGTGGCGGCGACCACCCACTGCGCCATCACGCACGGTCCGTTGCCGCCGGGCGGCACGAACGCGCAGCCGGCGACGAGGTACGGCGCGGCCATGGTTGCGACCGGCTGGCCCGAGACGAGCACGCGCGGGTTCGGCGCGCTGGGCATCGCCTGTCCGCCGTGGCTGCAAAGAACGGTGGCGCCGAGATGAAGCAGCGGTCCTGGCACGTCGCCCTCGCTAGACAATGGTCAAGGCGCCGGCGTTCACCGTCACCGTCGGCCCGGTCATGATGATCGACGCGCCCTTGCCGTTCTGGATGTAGATGCCGGTGTCGTTCACGATCAGCGTCGCGCCGGTCGCGCTCTTCAGCATGATTCCGCCGGTCGGCCCCGGCAGGTCGCTCACGGTCAGGCCGTTCTGCAACGGCGTCTGCAGCGTGATCGCCGACAGGCCCGGCGGCGTCGCGCGCGCGAGGACCGGCACTTCCGCGGCGCTTCCCCAGAAGCAGCCGACCCAGATCGGGTAGTCCGGGTTGCCCTGCTCGAACTCGATCCACACGCCCGAGCCGATCATCGGCAGCGCGACCATGCCGTTCTGAATGCCGGCGACCGGCACGCACGGCATCGCCCACGTCACGGGAATCAGCCCGGCGACGTCGGGCACCTGCACCAGGAGCCGGTTCATCTGCATCGGGTCGATGTTGTTCAGGACCATCCCTCGGTATTTGCCGTAGAACTTCTGAGTCATACGGTTACCCTCGGCGTGATCGAGATCAGCGCGTTACGGGTCAGCGTGAAGTTCTGTTTGAACTCCCCGCGCTTGAGCGAGCTCTTCACGCTCTGCACGTAGTACAGGCCGTCGTACGCGACACCGGCGCCGCGCACGCCGACGAGCCCGCGCGCCTTCAGCACCCGTCCGTAGCGCAGGACGTCGAGGCTGCCGGTCGCGCTCACCGAGTCCTGCGACTTCTTCGCTTCCGCCAGACCGCGCGAGATGGCCTGCATCGGATTGAGTTTGGCGGTCTCCTTCATGATCTTGAGATTGGCGATCGGCGTCGGCAGGACGCCGAGCGGCGGCTGCAGCGGGTTGATGTTCGGGATCGGAATCGGAATGGGCACGCGGGTCAGCTGGTTCTGGATGAACACGATCGGCAGCACGCCCTTGGTCGGATCGAAGCTGAAGTTCAGCGACTCGATGTTGGTGAGCGCGTCCATGTCCACGTTGAGCGCCGGCTGCGGGATGCCGATTTTGATTTCGGGACCGAAGTAGGCGATGTTCGTGCCCGCCACCGGTCCCGGCTCGATGTAGAACACGTACCCCACGTCCTCAGCGAGCTCGCGGATGTACTGAAGGTCGGTGCCCTTCTGCGCCGGGATCTTGTCGATCGGGATCTGCACGTCCGGGAACAGGATCGGAATCGGCAGCGGGATGATCCCGAACGGCGCGTACTTGGCGCAGAGCAGCGCCACGCGCGCTTCCACAGGAACCGCAGGGAACGGGAACCCGCTGAAGTCCTGCATGTCCATGACCTTGGTCAGGTCCTCGCCGGTCACCGTCACGGTGCCGGGCGAACCCTGGCTTCCGGCCTGCACTTCCACGTTGGTCATCACGCCGTCGAAGAGCGGCTGCGGCGTGCCGTTCAACGTGACGATCAGCAGCACGCGCAGGGGCGGCGTCGCCATCGACGTGCTGTTGCCGGCGGCGATCAGGAAGATGGTGTTGAGCTCGGACTTGCTGGAAAACTGGAATCTGAGCTGGAAAGCGCTCGGACCGGAGTCGGACGTCTGCACCTCCACGCTGTCGAGGGCATCGATCACCACGCGCGGCGGCGTCAACGGGATGATCGGGCCGATGAGCAGCGTGAGCTGGATGCCCTTGGCAAGACTACTGGCCATCGCCGACTCCCGGAACGCCTTCAGGCAGCGTGATCGCCAGCGTGGAGCCGACCTCCGCCACCAGCGCTTCCGGCTGCATCGCGCCGTTCGAATCGCACAAGCGCCACGACTGCTGCGGATCGCCGAGGTAGCGGGCGGCCAGGTTGTCGAGGCGGTCGCCGGCGGCGATGACCACGATCTGCAGCGCCGCGAAGTTCTCCGGCGCGGGCAGAAAGCGCCGTTGGACGTAGACCACCGTACGGCCGTCCGCCTGGATCAACTGCGACGTCGGGATGCCGTAGTAGCGGCTCGTGGCGGCAAACGCCGGCGGGGTGAGCGCGTTGTTCTGGAGGAACGCTTGCACGGGATCCATCAGCCGATGCCTCCGATGCCGAGCGGCGCAAGACTTGTCGACTGCACTTTGCCCGCAAGCTTCTCCTTGCTCTGCAGGTACGCCATGAACAGGCTTCCGCCCTTCGAGGAAAAGTTGAGATCGTCGACCGACATCACGCGCAGCCCGAGACTGACCTTCGCGCGAATGGGATTGAGTGAAGGGTCGAAGGCTTCTTCGGTGACGCTGAAGTCGGTCACCTTGACCGGCACGATCCGGCTCTTGCTCCAGACAAACAGGGCGAGCGGCGCGAGCATCGGCGCGATTTCGAGCGTGCCCGAACTTGCCTCGCGATCGACTGCAGACAGCTGCGCCGCCGTCGGCTGCACCAGCGACTCGAGCAGCGCCAGCTGCGGCTGAATGCCGAACTCGCCCGCGTTCGGGTTCTGCGCGGGGAACTCGAGCTGGTCGGTCGCGTCGATGTCCGCCTCGAG
Organism: Acidobacteriota bacterium; assembly: GCA_046728115.1. GTDB lineage: Bacteria > Acidobacteriota > Vicinamibacteria > Vicinamibacterales > CAVVIG01 > CAVSWN01. Next base: position 55,144 of record JBKPDW010000172.1, read on the forward strand.
CTTGAACGTCTCGACCGCCGGACCCTTAAAGCGCAGGGGCTCGACCCGGTTACCGCCCTCGCCGCCCACGGCCTGCACCTGCAGCGTACGCGAGAGCGAGTCCGAGTTGTACTGGAGCGAGATCACGCTCAGCACGCGCGCGCTGTCGGCATCGACGAGGACGAGGCCGGCCTTCAGCAACTTGGGAGAATTGGGGAAGCCGGTCAAACGCGCATCCTCCAATCAAGCCTTGGGTACCACTGCACGCGAACTCATGGCGCTATCGTCGCGGCGCCACACTGAAGCGCACGCGGTAGCGCCCGTCACTTCGAATCTGGAGCAGCCAATCGCCGGCGTCACGGGCGAGCGGCTGACCATTGGCAAGATCGATCACCTCACCGACCACGAGCCCTGGGTCAGCTCCGGGATGAATCGCGATCCGACCGCCGGACAAGCGGTACCGACCGCCCTGCAACTGGAGAGCTCGATGGGCAGTGGCATCAAAGCTGCCGACGTGAAGCAGGACCAATCCCGCGGGGCCGGCGCGCAGCGCCGGCAGCAGTGTGTCGTCACACTGGTCAAGTTGCAGGGGATCCAGCCAAATCTGGCTGTTGGTCGCACGACCATCAAACTCGAACTGACACGTCATCGTCCGCGGCAGCACTAACGCCGCGCCAGGCGCTGCGACAGAGCTGGTGGCGGCGATGCCGTCTTCAGTGCGAACGCCGACCAACGTCACAGCGTCATCCGACGGCAGTTGCCACCGCCCCTTTGGGGATGTGCGTGTCCGCACCGCGTCGGGTACGCTGCGCTCGCTCATGGCTTGGCACCGCGAACAATGCGAGTGGCGACGGCGCGTCCGACCGCTCTGGCGTTGCCACCCTGCGGCACTCGCACCGTGCCGGCCCGCACGACGTGAGAAGCCTCATGTTCCGAGAGCGCCGCAACGGCGGCGGCGCCGCCGAGTAAGGATCGCAATTCGGCGCGCAGTCCGGCCGCAAGCGGCGCCGCATCGCCGCGCGTGAAGCCTCGGAGCAGGAGCCGATCGACGTGCAGCACGACACGTCTCATCGCCCGCTCCTCACACCCACCCCCGCGTTTCCGCGCTGGAGTACGGACTCTCGCGCTTCGCGGCTTCGAACTGCACGCCGCGCAGCAGCTGCGACATGCCGATCGGCGCGTTGGCTTCCGCGGCGAGGAACGCGGCGGACATGGCGATGTTGCGGATGGTTCCGCCGGGCACGTCGAGTCGCGCGAGCTTCGCGTAGTCGATGCCGTCGAGCGGCGCTCCTGGCGGGAACACCGTCCGCCAGATGATTTCGCGCTGTGCCTGATCGGGAAACGGAAAGTGCACGACGAAGCGCAGCCGCCGCTGGAACGCCGGGTCGAGCGCGGCCCTGTGGTTCGTCGTCAGGATAGCGAGCCCGGAATAGGCTTCCATCCGCTGCAGCAGGTAGCTCACTTCGATGTTGGCGTAGCGGTCGTGGCTGTCTCTCACCTCGCTGCGTTTGCCGAAGAGTGCGTCCGCTTCGTCGAACAGCAGGATCGCGCCGCAGTCTTCCGCGGCGTCGAACAGCTTGCGAAGATTCTTCTCGGTCTCGCCGATGTACTTGCTGACCACGGCGGACAGATCGATGCGGTAGAGGGCCAGCCCGAGCTCGTTCGCGAGCACCTCCGCGGCGAGCGTCTTGCCGGTCCCGCTCTCTCCCCAGAAGAGCGTCGCGAATCCGAGTCCGCGCGCGCTCTTGCTGGCGAACCCCCAGTCGTGATGCACGCGCAGGCGGTGACGCGCGTGGATCGCGAGCTGCTGCAAGGCGGCGCGCTGAGGGTCGGGCAGCACGAGATCGTTCCAGCCGGCGCGCGCGTCGATCCGCTGCGCGAGTGCCGGCATCGCCGCACTCTGAGCGCGGCAGGCGCGGTGCAGTGCAGCGAGAAACCGGTCGGCATCGTCATCGCCCGCGCTCGCGACGATCGCGGCGATGCGCTGCGCGCCGATCCGGTACTGGCTGGCCAGCGCATCCAGCGCCGGACCGAGCGCCTCCGCCCTCGGCCCGAGCGCGTCCTTCCAGAGCTGTCGTCGCTCCAGGGTGTCGGGGCGATCCACGACGTAATGAAAGGCGGCAGCGTCGACTGACACGGCATGACGCGCGCCGACAATCACGAGCCCGTTCGCGTGCAGCAGGAACCGCGCGACGTGGGCATCCGCTTCGACGTCCTCGATCGAAACGAAAAGCCCGCACCCGACCAGTGTGGCTTCGCGGGTCCAGAGGACGGCGAGCGCCGCCTGCTCGCCCGGCGTAGCGGGCACATCCCTGCCGCGCAGGCGGTACAGCCCGATGCCCAGATGAGCGGCGACGGCCGCGGCGATCTCCTGCTGGCCGGCGGCGTCGTCACCCGTCAGCACGATGAGCGGCGTCCGGCCATCGGCGGCACGCACGCGCTCGGCGGCGCTCGCGGCGATGTCGCGATGCGTCGCGCTCATCGGACCGGGCGACGGAGCTGGAATCAGAAGCGGCTGCAGGCGCTGGTCGGGATAGTTCAGTCCGCCGATGAAGTGCAGGATGCGCTCGTCCATCCTCAGGCGCGCCGACGTCAGGCCGGCCCCCTCGTCAGGCTCGACGAGCCGCCACCGGCGCAATGGCTCGGACGGAGCGAGCGCGCTCCAGTGGGGATCAGGCAACGCGGCGAGCGCCAGGCCGAACGTCGCCCACGGCCGCTGAGGGTGGCCGCTGGCCTGGCCGCACAGCGCCGCGAGATGCGCATCCATTTCCGCGCCAGCCACGAGCAGCAGTACGTCGCGCTCGAAGGCGCTCAACTGAAAGAGGTGCGCGACAGTGTCGATCGCGGCGGGCGCCGGCATCGCGTCGCGACGCGCGTCGGCTTCGGCGGCCGCGAGCACGACGTCGCCGTCGCCGAGGAGCGCACGCAGGCGTGCGAACTCGGCCGCGAGCAGACTCTGGTTCGCCTCCGTCCATCCGCCGCCCTGCGCCGGCGTCATGAAATCACCACGCGCTGGTCAAGAAAGGTGGGCAGCGCCGGAGGCTCCTTCGATAGATCGATGATCGGGCTTTCGATGGCGTCGATGCGGAGACGCGCGAGAAGCGATGCGACCGGCGCGTTAGGTATCGCGAACGCCAGCGACGCGGACGGCGAGCCCGCGGTCTGCGGAAGGTATTCCGTCTGGCCGAGGGCGAGGACCGCCGTCTGGCCGGCGCGCAGCACGGGTACGAAATCGATTGTGAAGCTCGCGGTCCCGGCGCCGTCGCGCGCCACGGCCAGCGGCAGATTCGTCATCTGCGGCGCCAGCACCATCGAGAGGCGATTGGTCTCTCGCGCGTTCGTCTCACCAGCCCGCACGACCCGAACCGTCACGCCATAGACGGCGACCGGAAGCGTCGCTGCGAGCGACGCGTCCAGCCTGAACTGCACGAGTCCACTCGCGCCGGTAACGGGCGGCGCGAGTGCCGGGATGATCGTGTCGATGTCGAATCGATCGTTCACAAGCCGCACTTCGCGGTTCGTACCGTCGAAATCGCGCCCCTGGAGGTCAATGGTGTCGCCGATGCGCGCCACCGGTTGATGCAGCGGGGGCACGATCTTCGTCAGCATCGGCACGGGCGGCACGAGGCTGGGACTGACGGAGACGCCGCGGTCCCGCTTCGTGACGGGATCGACCGGACCACGGCTGAGCACCGGCAGCGGCGCTCTGGTGGGTTGCAGCGCCTGGATCAGCACCACCGACGCCGCATACGCCGCGGTCGGACGGAAATGGCTCTGCATCGCGGTCCAGAGCTTCGACATCTCCTCGGTGTTGAGATATTGCGGCGTCAGCTTGATCAATTCGATCTGGTCTTCAAGGCCAGAATCCACGAGTGCGCGCAGCGCCGGCGGCAACGCGGTACCCACGTTGGGCGATGGATTGAGCGCCGTGCGAATGGCGTCGCGCGTGAGCACGGGCATTTCGTGCAGGAGCTGCATCGCGTAGCCGAGGAGGATCTCGGCGTGCAGGTCGCCGTTGCTGTAAACCGACAGCAAGTAGTGCAGGTCGAGAGCGAGCGGCGCGTTGGCGAGACGCACCCGTCCCGTGCCATCGCGCGAGGGCAGCTGTTCGTTGCGCCAGCCGGGATTCGGCGTCACCAGGTAGAGGAAGAGATTGATCTGCGACGTCTCGGTGCCGTTGGCGGGAACCACGCGATCCGGCGCGAGCACGCTGACCGTGACGCTGCTGCCGAGCGTGCCGCTGATGTTGTGGTTGATGAGCCCGTCGTTCAGCAGATCCCTTAGCACCGCGGTGACGCCGGCGATCGCGAGCGCGGTACTCATCCGCGTGCCCGCTTCGCAAGGTAGGCGTCGAGCGACATCGGCGGCGGTGTGGACACGGGCCGACGTCGCGGCGCCGCGGGTTCGTGCACCGCGGTCACCTCGACGCAGCGAATGTGGATGTGCACGTCGGGCTCACGGGCGGAATGCTGCCACACCCCACCAGGCATCCGGGTGACCGCGCCGATCACCGGCGGCGTCACGGCCGATCGATCCACGGCCGTGAGCGGGATGAGCAACGGAGGCTCGCGGACGATGCGGACCGCTCTGCCATGACGCTCCCCATCGGGTGGACGCCGATCGGCGGATCGAACCGGTCGATCGGCAGGCTCGAACGCGGGATCACTACGCGGCGCGTTCGCACGGTCCTCGTCGGCGGCGTACTCGAGGAGCCGTGGCGGCACGGAGGAAGACAGGTCGATCGCAGCATCCGACGACGCCCTGTCTTCTCGACTGGCAGCGCTGACGTTGACCGACGGCGCAGGTTTAACGCGTGCTGGATGCGGATCGGGCGGCTCCGCGCCGGCGCTCGGCGCCCGAGGCTGATCGTGCGAAGCCTCGAGCTGCGCAGGCGCACCCGTCGACGCACTCGGAACCGGTGAGCGAGTCGCCGTGAGTGACGGCCCCGGGACCTCGCCGGCCGTGATGCGGGCTGGCGCCAGTCCCTCGAGCGTCAGGCGGGCATCCGAACGCACCGTGACCGTCGTACCCGTGGCCCGAGCCGCGAGACGGTGCAGCAGACCTTTCATGGCGCCACCATCGCAAGGTACGAGGCGCGCCGCTCGGGCGTGAGCGCGAGAATGTCCGACTCGCTCCACCCGTAGGCGCACGCGAGCTGGTGCACTTCGCCGAGCACCATACGCGCGCGGCCGCTGATCTCGTCCCAGAGCAGCTCGCCGGGATCGAGCTGCGCCGTGCCCGAGTGGCCGCATGCCTCGCAGCGCACGTCGAAGGCCAGATCGGCATCGGGATCGATCGCTTCGAGCGCGTCCTCGACTTCGCGCAGCCTCCTATCGTCCAGCGCGACGCTGTCGTTGCCCTCGAGCAGGCAGCGCGCGAGCAGTCGGTGCGCCGCGCGTGCTGGATCAGGCTCGGTTGCGATGGCGGATAGATCGCGCAGGGACGGCGGTCTGCAACGCAGGCCCGCAACGGTCACCTCGTCCGGCTGCGAGTCAGTGACGGGCCGAAGCAGTTCGTGCACCGCGATGGTCAGGCCGAGGCGCTCGCCGCACTGCTCGCAGTCCACGTGGGCGTCGATCCGATTCCCGAACCATGCCGCGCGCAGCTCGAGCAGGCGTGCGTTGATCTCGCCGAGCCGCAGGTCGGCGATCGCGTCGGTCGGCTGGTCGGGCCGGGCACACGCGTAAAGCAGCGCGCAGCGATCGATCGGGTTACGGGACGCGCCGCGCTCCCACAGCGCAAGGAGGTCGAGCGCCGCAATCGTCCGCATGGCACGCTCAGCCTGCCGGCTCGGTGAAAGTGGGCTCGGACGGCTCGACGACGTCCACGTCGCGCTCCCAGCCTTCGTTCTCGAGCTTGATGTGCTGGATCGCAATCGCGCCGGCATTGGCGTCGAGGTCCGGCAACGCCTGGAACTCGGACACCCAACATCGATAAACCTTGTACGCGAGGGCGAGCTGGCCGGCCTCGTTGTAGACCTCGATGATGATGTCCTTGCGGAAGTCCTTCAGCGAGACCTCGCTGCCCAAGCCGGATCCGAAGTTCCACACCTTGTTCGCCCACTTCTCGAACTCGGTATCGTGGGTCACGCCGCGATCGAGCGAGATCGCGTCGTACTTCGTGCGCCCGGGTGACTTGCGCGAGCTCGACGGATCGCCGCCCTCGCGGTGCTCGACGAGGTCGGTCGTGCGCTTGAGCGCGCCGACCTTGGAAATGCCGGCCACGTAGCGGCCGTCCCACTTCACGCGGAACTTGAAGTTCTTGTAAGGGTCGTAGCGCGTCGCGTTGACGCTGAACTGTGCCATGGCGCGGTCCTCGACTTAGGTGGGGATCTGTCCAGCCATCTGCTGAATCTTGATCACGACGAATTCCGCAGGCTTGAGCGGCGCGAACCCGACGATGACGTTGAGAATGCCGAGATTGATGTCGGTCTGCGTCGTGGTCTGGTTGTCGCACTTGACGAAGTAGGCCTCTTTCGCCGTCGTGCCCTGAAACGCGCCCTGGCGGAAGAGGGCCTGCATGAACGCCCCGACGTTGAGCCGCACCTGGGCCCAGAGCGGCTCGTCGTTCGGCTCGAACACCACCCACTGCGTGCCGCGATAGAGGCTCTCCTCCAGGAACAGCGCCAGCCGGCGCACGGGCACGTACTTGTATTCGTCGGCGCTCTCATCGGCGCCGCGCAGCGTGCGCGCGCCCCAGACGACGCGGCCGTTCACCCCCATCGAGCGCAGGCAGTTGATGCCCAGCGGGTTGAGCTGCCCGTTCTCGAGATCGTTCAGGTTGACCTGCAGGTCCTGCACGCCGTTCAGCGCGGCGTCGAGCCCAGCGGGCGCCTTCCACACGCCGCGCGCCACATCGGTGCGTGCACAAATGCCCGCGATGATGCCGCAGGGCACGAACGTGTCGAGGCGGCTGTCGCGCAGGGGATCGACCTGACGCACGCAGGGGAAATAGATCGCGGCGTTGCGCGCAGCCGGCCCTGTGAGATTGAGATCGTTGCGGCCGTCGATCGCGTTGTCGATGGCGCGATCGATCGAAGTCGCCCACGCCGGGTCCGGATCGACGATGAGCATCGCGCGTCGCTCGACGCACAGGGTCAAGGCCGCTTGGTAGACCGCCGCCGAGGTCGGCGCCCAGTTCGAGGGCAGGCTGGTGATGTCGCGCCGTGGCGGCGGAATGCACAGCAGGTTGAACAAGTCCACCCGGTCGAGCGCATGGATGCCGGTCTTCGCGTTCGCATCCCCAAGCACGTCGTTGTCCACGAGATCGCTGCCGTCGGAGCCCGATCCCGAATCGGCATCGATCCAGGTGACAATGCGCTGCGAGCCAGAGACAGTGACGTTCGATTCCGGTCGCGACGCCGGCATCGCGCCGCGAACGCGCACGTAGTTCGACTCGCGCTCCAGCACGAGCGGCAGGAACCGCGGATCGCCTTCGACCGTGGACACCGAGCTGAAGTTCTCGATGATGAAGGTGTCCTTGCCCGGCGTCGTGCGGTAGCGCACGGTCAGGTTGAAGCGCTGCAGGTTGGTGGACGGCGGCGACGTGCGCGGCAGCGCGCGGTCGGTGTCGTGGTCGACAGCCGCGGACAGGCGATTCCCCCACTCGCCGACGCTCGATGCCTCGAGCACGAGATCGTCGGATGGACTGCCCTCGCCGTCCAGCGTGATCGTCGCGGCCGCGGCGTTTTCGCCCGCAACGCGGACGATGATCGCCGTCGTGCCGCCGTTCAGATAGAAGTCCCGGACTGCATAGCTGATCGGACTCGCGACGTCGAGGCCGCCGAAGCGGCGCTCGTAGTCGGCAAAGCTCGTGATCGTCGGCGGCGGGTCCGTCGTCGACGCCGTGCAGATCGGCCCCGCGGCCGCTCGTCCGACAAACGCCGTGATCGACGTGGCGACGCCTGTGATGGTGCGCACGCCGCTGGGCACTTCCTCGATGTACACGCCGGGATAGGTCAGGGCAGCTGGCATGAATTGGCTCCGTCAGCGAGCGTCACGAGTTGTGCGATGGAGGCGTACCCGCACTCGCGTAGATGAACTGGCCGTCCGGCAGCCGGCGCTCCGCCAGTTCGCCGGTTGCGACCAGGGCCTCGATGGCGGCGCGCACATCGCTCACCGCGTAGGTTCTGCGCGCCTTGCGCACCCACCACTCGCGGATACCGCGCTCCGTATCCACCGCCTTCGGGTGCGCCTGCAGGTAGCGCCTGATGATCTCTTCGATCTCCGCCACGAGCGGTGGTCGTTCGTCCATCTCATGCCTACGCTCCGTGTACAGGCGGATCGCGCATCGCACATGCCGTGCCACGAAACGTGATGTCAATGGCTGTTGGAAGATCAGCTGCTTTCAGAGTGAGCAGGCGCGCGGTGGGTGCAATCCACCCCGTTCAAGGGGTTCTGAGCCAGCAGTTGCAGGCAAGAGCGCATGGGCGACTAGCGGCACGCCATGGGGGAAAAGCGACCCACCCTGCGAGCATTCTCACTGTCGGTCAGCGGATGCGGCGGTTGTTTGGGGAGCTCTGCGCGAGTCTTCGGCAGGGAGTTAAGCAGAAGACATAGGTGAGATCTTAAGGCCCGGCATCTACTGACGGCCGGCGTGCGGAGGGATCGACAAGGGACAACGAAAGCCTCATGCTGAGGTTTCCACACCCACCAGCAGAGGAGGCTGACGTTGTCCACCTTCTCGAGTACTGAGCTTATCAAAGTCCGGGATGTTCTGGCCCGAGCGCTGTCCATGGAAGATATCAATCAACTCGGTCGCCACACGGGTCAGGCCACACGGTTGCGCACGGTCACGCCCCATCGGTTGTTCTTCGCAGTCGTCTCAACGCTCGCGAGTGTGCGCGTGGAATCGCTCGCGGATTTGCTCCGGGCGTTCAATCACCAGAACAGCGTCACCGTGGCGTACAAGGCGTTCTACAACCGCCTGGCGCGCGCCGGGTTCGCGACCTTCATGCGCGAGATGTTTGCGCGGCTCGTGGAGCGATTGAGCGTCCAGACCTTGACACCGGAGGGGGAACGGGCCGTCGCCCGCTTCAAGGACATCGTGATCCAGGACGGCTCGTCGTTTGCCCTCAAATCGACGCTGCACGGGACGTTCCCCGGGCGATTCACGACGATCGAGCCTGCGGCGGTGGAGGTGCACGCCACATATAGCGGGTTTTTCGACGAGGTCCGAGCGGTCCAGATCGCGCCGGATACCGAGGCGGAACGCCAGTTCCTGCCGGACCCGTCGACGCTGCCGGATCGCTTGCTACTGGCCGACCGCGGCTATCCGAGCGTGCCCTACTTTGAAGCCGTCCGCGAGCAGGGTGGGAGTTTCATCGTGCGGCTCACGCGCAGCTACGACCCGTGCTACGGACCGCGTGGGTCGACGGTCGTCGCGTCGACGTGGCCACGCGCATGCGGTTGTCGCGGTGGCTCCCTCAGTACGCCACGTGTCGCGTGGACCTCGATGTCGAGTTCGAACGCGAGGACCTCGTCGTCAGCTTTCGCCTCGTGGCTATCCCGGGTCGCGACAAGGCCATGACGCGCCTGTGCACGAATTTGCCGCGCACGCCGTTCTCGCTGGATGTGGTCTCGCGACTCTATCGGTTCCGGTGGCAAATCGAACTCTGCTTCAAAGCGTGGAAGTCGTATGCCAATCTGCACAAGTTCGACACCGCGAACGCGCATATCGCCGAGGGTCTCATCTGGGCGGGGTTGTGTGCCGCCGTGCTCAAGCGCTTCTTGGCGCACGCGGCGCAGCGCGTTGGCAAGGGGACGGCGATGTCGACACGGCGAGTCGCGATGTGTGCGCACCACATCCTTGACAGCCTCGTGACGGCGCTACTCGGAAGGATCGGCCTCCTCGGGCCGCTCCGCCGAGGGTGGCATATCTGTTGGAGAACGCCAGACGTGCCAACGTGCGGCGCGAACGTCGCACGGGCCGGTTGCGCGCCGGTCTGATGATCGCGCCGGCCGTTAAGTGATCACCTCTGAGGAAACATTAGGGCCGTCTCCCGGTTAGACGATATGCAGGGCGGCTGACGAGCCGCCGCGCGTCTCAGCTGGGTCGCGACTGTTAAGCTCCTCTCGAGGACGAGCATCCTGAAAGGAGCGCATGATGACAGCCACGACCCAGCGTGAAGAGTCTACTGCAACGGCGCGTGATCGACTGCTGATGGCGATCGAACTTGGTCGACGGGAATGGAAGGTGGGCGTCACGACGCAGCGCGGGCAGCGCATCCGCCGCCGCACACTCCCGGCCGACGCCTGGGAGTGTCTGCCGCAGGAAATGGCGGCCGCCAGGAAGCGCCTGGATCTGCCCGCCGATGCGCCCGTCACGAGCTGCGACGAGGCAGGACGGGATGGGTTCTGGATCCACCGGTATCTCACGGGCTTGGGCGTCGAGAATCTCGTCGTGGACTCGTCGAGCCTTGAAGTGGACCGCCGCGCTCGACGAGCCAAGACGGAGGCCATCGATCTCGCGAAGCTGCTCTCAATGCTCCGCCGCCATCGCAGCGGCGAGAAGCGGGTCTGGCGGGTCGTGCACATCCCGAGTGAACAGGACGACGCGCGGCGGCAGCCGCATCGGGAGCTCTGGACGTTGAAGCGCGATCGGACGCGCGTGACCAATCGCCTCGCCGGCTTGCTCGCCACCGTGGGCGTCTATGTCACGGGGAACGCGAAGCTCCCCATGCGTCTCGACGGCTTGAGGCAGTGGAACGGGGAGCCCCGCTCGGCGACGCTGCGAGCCCGTGTGGCGCGCGAGTCGGACAACGTCACGCTCTTGACCACGCAGATCCAGGTGCTCGAACGTGCGCGTCGGCTCGAGCTGCGCGAGCACGCCGATGCGGTGGTGGCGCGGGTCCGCCACCTGTTACAACTGCGCGGGATCGGCGAGCAGACAGCGTGGCTCTTCGTGACAGAGCTCTTCGCGTGGCGGCAGTTCCGCAATCGCCGCGAAGTCGGCGGGATGACTGGCATGGTCGGGACGCCGTACCGGAGTGGGCTCCTCAATCGTGAACAAGGGATCAGCAAGGCCGGCAATACACGTGTCCGTTCGATGGCGATCCAGATTGCCTGGAGCTGGCTGATCGACAACCGACACAGCGCGTTGACGCCGTGGTACACGGAGCGGTTCGCCCGCGGCGGGCCGGTGGCTCGGAAAATCGGGATCGTCGCCGTCGCTCGGCGCTTGGTGATCGATCTCTGGCGCGACCTCGACGCGGGCGTCATCCCCCAGGGCGCGGTCTTCAAGGATCACGCGGTCGCGACGAATGCCACTGGGGGATGAGCGAGTAAACACAGCGATTGATCGGCCGGTTTGAGTGTATAGCGCCAGGACGATCGAGGACCCTGGCGACGCAAGCTGGTGCGAACGACCCGGTGACGTATGCGGGTCTTTGACAGGACCGTCGGTTAGATGGGGCTCGTTCGCGTCAGGCTGCTCGGCGCTACGGAGCGCATAGGTTATGTGGTGACCAGTCTGGTGAGGCTGGCACGAATAGGAGTTGGTCGTGGCCTGAGTGAGGCCACGCTGACGCGCAGCCGCCAGCTCGAGACGGTGTTCACCCGGCGCCCGCACGCCGGCGCGGACACTATCGACACTCTGAATATGGCGGCCGCCTACGCGGGCCCGGCTTTTGGCGGGGGCCCGCTTCGGCGGCGCTACTGGAGGTGTGTTTATCGATTTCCCAAACTGCGGGGGACTTGACAGCGAGGGCCCTCATAGGAGCATAACGCGCGTTCTAAGTCCCTCCCCCCATTACACAGACCGCGTCCTGAGGCGTCACGGGATCGTGACGTTTTCGTTGAGGTCGGTCCATTCCTTCGTCTGGACAGGCGTACCGTCGCGCTCGATCACCCCTCTGAACCTGACCTGCATGGTGACAAGGTCGCCACTCCGCAATCCCTGGACCGTGACCTTCGGAAAATCCTCTCCGCGATAACGGCACCCTCTCGCCTGATCGGTGACATTC
>JBKPDW010000173.1:0-14639 GCA_046728115.1 Acidobacteriota bacterium
GGTCGACTGGTTCAATCATCGCCGGCTGCTCGAACCGATTGGGTATGTCCCGCCGGCGGAGTACGAGGCGCGCTACTATGAGCAGGCCGCAGTCGCCTGACTCACGTTAACCGCCCTCCGAGAATCCCGGTACGATTCAGATCCTGCTCTGTCACCCCACGCGCGACGCTGCAGGCCCCTCAAACGTAGACCGGAATCTTCGCTTGCACCACCTTCGCGATCAGCTCGGGCAACGGCGCAAACCCGACACCGTGAATCCCCTTGGCGATGGGTTCTTTCACGATGGTCACCGCTTCACCCAGGAGCGCGATCGCGCACTCTTTCTCGCCACCCATCGCGCCGACCGCGAGCACGAACGCGAGCGTCGCCTTCGTGGGTCGTCGGTCGCGTGCGTCGCGACCGATAAAATCTTTGCCATCCTCCTCCTGTTTCTCGCGCGTCAGCGCGTTTTTTCGATGACGAACCGGAACACGGGCTGGTCCGCATCGAGCAGTTCGCACGGGTAACCCAAGTCAGCCATCAGCGACGGACGTGTCTGGCGCGCGGGATAGTAATCAGTCGTGACCTCAAGCACCTCGCCGGGATTCATCTCCTTCAACGTGAGACGCGTATCGACGGTGGGCCTGGGCACACCTGCCCGCGCAAATCGAGGCGGCGATGAATCGTGCGCTGCTGCATGGTTCTCCTACGCTCTCACGCGCGAATGGCCGACAGATTGACACCCATCACGCCGTACTTTCGCGCGATCTTTTCCTTCGACGTCGCCTCGAAACAACCGAATCGGTGGGTTATGCACACGTCGGTGAAGCCCGCATCCCGGAACGCCGCCACCAGCTCTGCTTCCAGCAGAGCACCGGCGATTCAACCAGTCCAGAGGTCGATGTCCCGCCGCGCGTCCTCCGACAACTCGACGCCAAGCACGATGTCGGCGATCCGTGCCCGGCCTCCGGGCTTCAGCACGCGTCGGATCTCGGCGATCGCGTCCATCTTGTCGGGCACGAGATTCAGCACGCTGTTGGAGATGACGATGTCGTCGCGTTGCTCTCGACGGGAAGTGCGGTCGCGTCGCCGTCGCGCACGTCCACCTGGGCCAGTCCGCACGCTTCGGCGCCGCGCCGTGTACGATCGCGCATCGATTCAGTCATGTCCACGCCGATGGCGCGTCCCTGCGGGCCCACATGAAACGCGGCCAACAAGAGATCCGTTCCAGCGCCGCTGCCGATGTCGACGACCGTGGCGCCGACGGGCTTCGACGCCACCGCGTGCGGATTGCCGACGCCAGCGAATGACTCGGAGACGGTGCGGGGAATCTTCGACAGTTCGGCGGCGTCGTAGTTGAGGCGCTGCGCCGCATACTCTGGGCCGCGGTGAAAATGAAACTCACCCGATGGATCGGCAGCCACGCGCGAATAGATCGACTTGATCTCCGCTCGCAGCCTCAGGGTGTCGAGATCGACCGGACATGCGATCGCCATACCTGTTCACTTCTCCGAGTAACGTGATGTTTCATCCATCCGAACCGCGGCAATGACGCCTGATACGAACGTGATGCCGGCAACCAGCCACATCGCCGCCGGCACGCCCATCGCGTCCGCCGTCAGCCCCGCCAGTACTGCACCCACCGCGTACCCCAGATCGCGCCACAAGCGGTAGACGCCGACGGCTGACGCTCGCCACGACGGCAACGCGACATCGCCAATCGCCGCGAGCAACGTGGGATACACCATCGCGGTCCCGATACCGAGCAGCACGGCGCCCGCGGCGAACCAGACGAAGGTCTGGACCAGGACGATGAGGCCGATGGCAAGAGCCTGAATCCACATGCCAGCGGCAATCAACCATTTTCGGCCCACCCAATCCGACAAGGCGCCCGTTCCGAGTTGCGCAAGCCCCCAGGTGGCCGGATAAATGGCGGCGAGTACCCCAATGCGGTCGAGGCTGATGTTGGCGGCGGAAAACACCAACGGAAAGAGACCCCACGCCATGCCGTCATTCAGATTGTTGACGAGGCCGGCCTGACTGATAGTCGACAGATTGCGATCGGTTAGCGTGGTTCGCCAGAAGACATCGCCCGCTGCCGTATCTGGTGCAGCGACGACACGCGATTCGATTGCGACGTGACCCGAGGTCTCACGAATGAGCAGCAGCGACAGCATCAACCCCAGGACGACGAACGCGACACCCGGATAAAACGGCTCGGGACGCAATCCGGTGTGAGTGGCGATCCACCCGGTCGCGAGCGCGGCACCGGCGAGGGATACGTACCCCGCACATTCATTCAGGCCCATCGCCAATCCGCGACGCGCCGGGCCCACCAGATCGATTTTCATGATCACCGTCGTCGACCACGTGAAACCCTGGCTGATCCCAAGCAGCAGGTTGGCGGCGAGGATCCAGTTCCAGCTCGGACCCCACATCAGCATGAACGGAACCGGAACGGCGACAAGCCACCCGGCGATGAGCACGCGCCTGCGGCCGACGCGGTCCGCGAACCGGCCGGCGAGGTAGTTCGTGACGGCTTTGGACACGCCAAAGACAACGATGAATGCGAGTATGGCCGTCCGAGCGACGAGGTGGAATTCCTGTTCGGCGATCGGCGGCAGAATCGTGCGCTCGATGCCGACCATGGCGCCAACGAACGCGTTGACAATGACGAGCAGCGTGAACTGCGCCGCGTTCTCACGCAGCCCGAGCTGGATAGTGGCCGGCCGTTCGCGCGCAAGCGGCACGGTCACGCGCGCACCGTGGTGCCGGCGCCGCGGTTGAACGCGAGGATCGTTTCCATCTCGTCCGGCTTTGCTGGAACGTTCGACAGGGCGTCGATGAATCCATCGCGATCGAGCGACAGCATCGGATTCCAGCGACGCTCGAAGGCGATCGTGCTCGTGGGCTTCCCGCTCAACCCCGCGCCGCACAGCGAGCTCGAGAAATGCCCTGGAAAGATCTCGATATCGTCGGCCAGCGTGAGCAGTTTGCGGTGCAGGCTTTCATGGAGTAATGCCGCGTTTTCGCGCGCATGGCCTGGGAGATCCGGGCGTCCAACCGCGCCTACGAACAGCGTGTCGCCAGTCAACACGAACCACGGCTCGGGGCCGCGCTTCAAATCCGTGACGAGCAGACACATGCTCTCCGGCGAGTGGCCAGGTGTGTGCAGCGCCTTGATGCGGGTGTTCCCGAGCTCGATCTCCTCGCCGTCGTGAACCGGCGTGAACCCGAACGTGACGTCCGCGGATTCGTGCAGGCAATAGCTGGCGCCGCTCTGCGCGGCCAGCTGCCGCCCACCAGACCGATGATCGGCGTGGACATGCGTGTCGATCGCGTGCGTGATTCGCATGTTCTTGCTGGCTGCGAATTCGATATACGCGTTCACATCCTCGATCCGCGCATCGACGACTGCGCATCGACCAAGCGTGCCGCATCCGAACAGGTACGAGGCGCAACCCCGATCGTCGTTGTAATGAGGTCGGAAGATCATCGGAGCCCTCTTGCTTCGGTTCCGGTTGCCACCGGCAGACCGGCCGCGCGCCATTCCGGAAAGCCATCGAGCATCCGCCGCGCGTGGCGGCCTTTGGCGCGCAGGAGTTCGACGGCGCGATCCGCGTACACACAGTACGGTCCGCGGCAGTAGGCGACGTACTCCTTGTCCTTGGGAAGTGTCTGAAGTCGGCGATGCAGATCATCGACCGGGACAGAAATGGCGCCGGCAATATGGCCAGCGACGTACTCTGCAGCAGGACGCGTATCGAGAATCACGACCTGCTTCGACCGCGCGCGCTTGAGCAGCTCCGCGAACGGGACGAGTTCTGCGTCATCACGATCGCCGAAGTGCTCGTGAACCAGGCGCTCCAGATCCGCCAGCCGACGTTCGGCGACCGTCCGGACGACGTTCGTCAGGTCGAACACATCCGGACCAGCCAGGCGGTAATGGACGAACAGTCCGTCTTTGCGGCTGTCGACGAGCGCCGCCTGACGCAGCGCCTGCAGGTGCTGAGACGTGTTCGCGAGCGACAAGCCGATTTCGGTCGCCAGCGACTCCACGGTGCGCTCGCCCTGCGCGAGAAGTTCGAGCATTTCGAGGCGATGCGGGTTGGCGAGTGCTTTGGTGATGCGGGCAAACTGGCCGTACAGCTGTTCTTTGAACTGTCGATGGCCATCTCGGACGGTCATAGTCAAGTAATTGGTATAGTACTTGATTAGCCTTGTCAACCCTCGCGTGGGACATAGTCTCCGGGATGGTCCCGTTCGATCCCGTCGTCGCGGGGTACGACGCCGTGTACGCCGCTTTGGCGAGGAGCCCGACACTCGTAGGCATTTGGCGCGAGCATGCGCTCGGATCGGACTATCCGACGGGGTTCGAACATCTGAGCTTCCTCACGTTCGCCGAGCTTCGGGGAATGGCCGCCGCGCTCTTTCGTGACCAGCGCGGAACATTGATCGACCTCGGATGCGGTGGCGGCGGTCCAGGGCTCTGGGTCGTCGGGCAATCGAAGGGCCGGCTGCTCGGGTTCGATGCGTCCACGGCCGGACTCGCTGCCGCACGCCAGCGAGCGCGACGGCTCGGCTTGGCCGAGGTCTCGGGATTCGTTGCCGCTCGCTTCGAGAGCCTGGCTATCCAAAGCGAATCCGCCGAGATCGTGATGAGCGTAGATGCCCTGCAGTACTCCTTGGACAAACGGGCCGCGTTTCTCGAGGTCGCGCGAGTGCTCCGCTCCGATGGCCGATTCGTGTTCTCAGCGTTCGAGGTCAATCCGTCAGCCGTCGCGGGTCTGCCGACCCTCGGCGTCGATCCAGTCACCGATTTTCGACCGATGCTCGAGGCGGCCGGGTTCGACGTCGAGAGCTACGACGAAACCGTTGACTGGGAACGGCGCGTCAGAGACACGTATGAGGCCGTGCGGGTCGCCTTGCCACGCTTGTCAATTGAATTGGGAGATCGCGCGGCCACCGCCCTTGGCTTCGAGGTTTCGCTGACGCTTCACCGGTCGATGTACCGTCGTCGCGTCATCGTCGCCGCCGTGCGAAGGGGTTGATTCGAGAATCGACGAAATCAGGATTGTTCGTCCTGCCGAAGTCTGTATCCGGCCTTCCGTGACGTCAGGATGTACTTTGGCCGCGAGGGATCGTTTTCCAGCTTCCGGCGGAGTTCGGCGACGTGCGTGTCGACGGTTCGCGTTAGCACCGACGATGCGTGCCCCCACACCTCTTTCAGCAAGTCGAGCCTCGACACGACAGCCCCGCGGCGCTGAGCAAGTGCGAGCAGTAGGTTGAATTCCATCGGCGTGACGGAGACGGTCTGTGCGCCCTTTTGAACGGTCCGCGTCGCCGGGTCGATCGTGACGTCGCCGAAACGGACCGCGGGCGCTTGTCGAGCACCAAGACCGCTGCGGCGCATCACCGCCTCGACGCGCGCGATCAATTCCAAGATCCCAAACGGCTTTGTCACGTAATCGTCTGCGCCGAGCCTGAACCCGCGCACTTTATCCGCTTCCTCGGTTCGCGCCGTCAGAATGACCACCGGGACGGCGTTTCCTTCATTTCGCAGCTCGCGCAACACGTGATGCCCGTCGAGCGACGGCAGCATGAGATCGAGGACGATCAAGTCGGGTTGGAGCTCGCGGGCGCGCGTCAGGCCTGAGCGGCCGTCGGTTGCAAGGTCGACGCGATACCCCTCGATTTCGAGGTTGTTGCGCAGCCCGAACGCCAGATCCTCGTTGTCCTCGATCACGAGAATCCGCGCGAGCGGAGCGCCCACGATCAGCCTCCGGCGGATGCGAGATGGACGGCGTCGGCGCGCTTGTCTCGTCGCGCGCCAGGGAGTTCAACAACGAACCGCGCGCCGCGCGATCCGCGCTCCATTCGCACTCGACCGCCGTGCTTCTCAGCCAGTTGCTTGACGATCGCCAGGCCGATCCCAGACCCACCGGCTGCGCTGGTATCGTGCGCGACACGGTAGAACGGATCCCAGATTCGCGAGGCATCGGCATCGGGCACGCCCGGACCCTCGTCCTCGACGACGATTGCAGCGGTCTCACCTTCGCATCGACCTGTCACCACGATCGTTTGCTCGGGAGGGCCATACTTCAATGCGTTTGTCGAGGAGGTTCAGCAGGATCTGCCGCAGGGCGCCCGCATCGACCGGCACAACGATGTGGTCTTCGATGTGTCGCTCGATCGACACACGTTTGGATCTGGCCAGCGGCTGGAATGCGTCGACGATATCGTGCAGGAGCACATCGAGTCTTTCGATCTTCGTGGTCACGGCGACCGCGCCCCGGTCAAGGCGTGCGAACTGCAGTACGTTTTCGATCAGCTGCGTCAACCGCTGCGCCTCCTGAACGATGACCGCGAGCGATCGGTGACGTTCTTCCGGCGATCGGACGCGGTTGAGCAGAAGCGTTTCCCCGAACATCCGAATCTGTGCGAGCGGTGTGCGAAGCTCGTGCGACACACCCGAGATGAAATCCGCCCGCAACCGCACCAGCTCACGCTCGCGCCGGAACTGGAGAAATGCGACCGCCATGAGTCCCGCGGTAAGCACGAGCAGTCCGATCAAGACGGGCACGCGATTTCGCGGGAGGCCTCCGATGACCAGCCGATCGGCCGCGGAGGAGCTCAGTGCCACCTGGACCTGGAGATCTCCGAGTCGGTGATCCAGCGTCGAGCGGTTCAGGTACTCTGACCATGCTGGCGACGACGCGAAGATGTGGTGACCTTCAGGGTCGGACACTCGAACTGCAAGCAGGTCGCGAGAATCGGCGGCGAGGGTCGGCGGAAGCAAAGCAGATTCCTTGACGATTCGCGCAAACACGTCGGTGATCAGCGCCGGGTCGCCGATGACACCCACAATCGCGGGTCTGCCCGAATCTCCTTGCGTGGCCACGTGCCACGCCGTCACGAACGGGCTGCCGCCATGGCTGTCGAATCGGAGCTGGACGGCGGCCGTGCGCAATTCGCCGCGATCGGAAGTCCCGAGCGTATCGCTCAGCAGCGACGACAGATTTCCTGGTAATGGATCGCCGCTCGAGACGAGGTCCCTACCGTCCTTCGCGGCCGTGAAGAGACTGCGGACCGCAGTCACCGGCGCGCCTCAACCGTCGTCGGCTTTGAGGCGTGCGATGTCTGGAGGGCCGCTGTCGCGACAGTGGGACAAGGCCTGGCCAAGCACCGCACTGAGGGTCTCGGTGAGATCGCGCCGCGCGGTACGGGAAAACTCCCAGGCGGCAAAACCGGCGTAATCGCGCAGCACGTTTTCGGCCGTCGTACGGTGCGAACGAGCCGCCTGCTGCGCCTGGTACGCCAGCGCCGCGGCGATGGCGAGCATCGACGCCAGCAAGGCGATTGCCACCGATGCCGACCAGCGACTGCGCATGGACCAATTCTACGACCGTAACAGCGCACTCCCGGTGATCGTCGCGTCCGGGATTTGTCAGAAAACGATGAAGTTCACGGTTTTCTGACGTGAATCTTGCTTGTCCGTCACCCTCCGGCCCCCGTGCGTCTCTACGATGGACGAGTCTGATGGGGGGCACGCACATGTTCCGAACGAGTCGCCGAGAAGTTCAGGTCGTCATCGGGCTTGCGATGCTGATGGGCGTCGCTGGAGGCCGAGTGGCTGCCCAATCAGCTGTCGCGCGGCAGCAAGACATGTCGCGCGAAGCGTGGCAGAAGGTCTCTGAGATTTTCAGCGCCATGGGCGTCGTGCCTGGCGCAATGGTCGCTGATGTTGGTGCGGGCGACGGGTTTCTGACGGAACGCCTCGCGCGCGCCGTCGGGCCCGATGGCCGCGTCTTCGCCGTCGATGTCGAAGAACGTGCGATCGAGCGGTTGCGGGGACGCGTTCAACAGGAGGCGCTGACAAATGTCACGGTCGTCAAGGGGGACCCGAGCGACCCGCGCCTCGCCGCTGGATCGCTCGACGCCGCGGTCATCGTCAACGCCTATCACGCGATGACGGAGCATCAGGCGATGCTGCAGCAATTGCGTGCTGCGCTGAAGCCCGGCGGACGACTCGTCATTGTCGAGCCGATCTCGGACAAGCGTCTGGCGGACACACGAGAGGACCAGACCAAGCAGCACGAGATCGCCGCGCGGTTCGTCGAGCAGGAGGCGCGCGACGCGGGCTTTCGTATTCAGCTCCTTCAAGACCCTTTCACAAGCCGCGGGCCGGTTAGGGAATGGCTGATCGTTGCGGTAACCGGCCCGGGTGCCACAACTCACAGCACGGCTCCTGTCGCCGCCTTACCCCCGGCCGTCGACGAGAATGCAGAGGCGAGCCCCGACCTGCGCATGGCCTTCGAGACATTCAAACAACGCCGTGCCGAAGGCTCGATCGCGGTCGTGGACGTTCGGTCGGAGGACGAATACCTCGAGGGACATATTCCAGGCGCCCTGTGGATCGAGCTCTCGGATCTGAGCGCCCATCTGGAGCAGCTGAAGTCGTTGCAGAGGCCGATCGTCACGTATTGCAGTTGACCGGCCGAGCAGACAAGCGCCCGTGCGGCGCTCGATTTGCGACAGGCAGGACTCCCGAACGCGTGGGCGGTAATCGGCGGATATGCGAAATGGAGATCCGACGGTAATCCCGTCGAAAAGGGGAAACGATGAATGGCGCGTCGCTCGAACGGCGACTCGGTCCGCTGGATGCAGCCAGCATCGTCATCGCGAACGTCATCGGGATCGGCATCTTCACCGCACCGGCGTTCGTGGCGACCATCGTCCCGGATCCGATTGCGATCCTGATCGTCTGGATCTGCGGCGGCGTGCTCGCATTCCTCGGTGCGCTGGCCTACGCCGAGCTCGCCGCCCGGCGTCCGCTGGCCGGCGGTGAATACGTATATCTGCGTGAGAGCTTCGGCGAGCACGCCGCCTTTCTGACAGGCTGGACGTCGTTCGTCGCGGGCTTTTCCGGGGCCATCGCCGCCGGCGCGCTGAGTGTGACAACCTATCTCGACCGACTCATTCCCGGTACGGCAAATTCGAAACCGATCGCGATCGGGCTCATCGCGCTGCTCGCTCTCGTCCACGCGCGCGGGCTCGGGCCAGGCCGTGCGCTGCAGCTCGTGCTGACCCTAGTCAAAGTCGGCGCGCTGATCGCGTTCGTGGCCATCGGCTTCGCGTCGACGCAGTCGCACGCGGCAACCACGTTCGCACGCGAGCCGATTCCGGCGTCCGCTCTGTTGTTCGCCATGGTGCCGGTGATGTTCAGCTATTCGGGGTGGAATTCCGCGGCGTACATCGCCGAAGAAGTACGCGAGCCGTCGCGCAACGTGCCGCTGGGTCTCGCGATCGGCACCGTCGTCGTTGTCGCGCTGTATGTGATGCTGAACGCGCTGTACGTCCTGTCCCCCGAACGCACTGTCTCGTCTGGCGCATTCGGTTTCAACGCCGTCGCCATCGTCATCATGCTGAGCAGCCTGAGCGCCATGACGCTTGCAGGACCGCGCGTGTATTTCGCGATGGCCCGAGATGGGGCGTTCTTCTCGGCAGCGGCACGCGTGCACGAGCGGTACCGCACACCTGCCACTGCCATCACCGCTCAAGCTGCATGGAGCTCGCTGCTCGTGGTGTCGGGCACGTTCGAGCAGCTGCTGACCTACACCGGCTTCGCGGTGATCCTCTTGTCAGGATTGGCTGTCCTGTCGCTGTTCGTCAATCGCAGGCGCGCGCTGGAGGGCCCGACGTTTAGAACATGGGGTTACCCTTGGGCACCAGCCATTTTCTGTGTCGTGAGTTTCGTGATCGTCGTGAATGCGATCGTCACGGCGCCCGGAGCCTCACTCGCTGGCTTGGGAGTCATCGCCGCCGGGTTGCCAATGCACTGGTGGACGCGTGCGAGGCGCGAAACGAGAAGCGTCAGGAACTCGCTTCACGCGGGAGTACTCGAATCGTGAGGACTCCGCAATACGCGCGTATATTCGCCGTTACCGCGTTTGCGCTGAGTGTTTGCGCCGTCTCAGCGCAGCGAGCGCGTGCTCAACAGTCTGACGCCGAGTTCGAACGCCAGAATCGAGTCGCCGAGATGTTGCGGCTTCTCGATGCGAAGCCTGGATCTGTCATCGCAGACGTCGGCGCCGGCGATGGCATGTTCACGATTCCCATTGCTCGCGCCGTCGAACCGAACGGTCGCGCGGTCGCGGTGGATATCAGCGAATCCGCTTTGGCCAAGCTGCGCGAGCGGGCGGCGCGCCAGAACACGGACAACGTCGAACCAATCCTTGGCGCCGCGGACGATCCGCACCTAACCCCAGGACAATTCGACGCTGCGCTGATTCACAACGCCTACCACGAGATGACCGAGCACGAAGCGATGCTCCGCCACATCTTCGATGCGTTGAAGCCAGGCGGGCACCTCCTGATCGTCGAACCGATGCACGATTCGAGCAAAGGCCTTCCGCGCGACCAGCAAGTTGCCAAACACGACATCGAGATCGACGTCGTCGAGCAGGAGCTTCGCACGGCGGGATTCGACATCCGCGAGCGCGACGAGACGTTCATCAAGTTCACTGTCGTTCCCGGAGAGTTCTGGCTGATTCTGGCCCAGCGCAAATAGACCAGCGCCCTCTTGACATCCTGAAAGACGGTCTCAATCAGCTGTGGGCAGAGGGCTCAAGCCTCGGCTACCGCGCGGCTAGCGTCGCGAGCCAGATATTGCCGGTCTGTTCACGCAGCGGAAACACGAGCGAGTCTGGACCGACGGAGAGCTGCAGCCCCGTAAAGTCAGTTGACTCCCAGTTCTTCTGCGCCTGATGAAAATGCTGGACGGGGAATGGCTCGCCGCGCGGACGCTTGGTCGTCGCATCCAGCCGCTGGGCCCAAAAACAGTGAAAGCCGTCCCGCTCCGAGAGGAAGTACAGCAGATTGCCGTCGGGCGACCAGACGGCGTTTCGATCGGGTGTTTGGCCGTCGGTGATGGCGATCCACTGTGATGCGGAGTGAGGAGCGCGCCAGTTGTCGAGCGGCGTTGCGAAGATCTGACGCTGGGTCTGCGTGATCACCGCGTTGAAAACCAGCCAGCGATCATCGCTCGATAGCCGCGGCAGCGTGAGCGAGTTTTTCGGATGCTCGACCACGACGTCGTCTGTGCCCGATTCGATGTCGTGAATGCGCACGCGTCCGGGCCGGCCGGGCGGCAGGTCGCGCCAGATCACTTTTGTCGCCGCACTGGACCAATCGTACAGGGGTCCGTCACAGTCCGAGCAGACCTGACGAGGCAGCCCGCCAGACGCGCTCACGACCCAGAAGCTGAACGAGGGTTTCTGATCCGGCCGGTAGATGTAGTACAGAACCCTCGAACCGTCGGCGCTGATGCGCGGTGAGAATTCGTTGAGATCTGTAGACGTCAAGGCCGCTTCCGATCCGCTCGGCAGATCCCTGATGAACAGGTCGACGTTGCGCGAACGCTCCGACGAGAACGCGACCCGCCGGCCATCGCGTGAAATGGACGGGTAGGTATTCGTCACCACCGTCGATGTCACGCGGCGCATCTCTCCCGTCACTATGCCGTCGTTGGCCCGCACAGGAAGCGCCCAGATATCCGAGTTGCCTCCATGCGTGGCGCTCGTCAGCGCAAGGCGGATCGTTCCGTCAGGTGCTCGCGCCAGCGATGGCTCGACTTCGACGCGGCTCGCGACGGTGAGCTGACGTGGGTCACCCGCGGGACGCCATGGATTGGGCGCGAATCGCACGCTCCAGATACTGGATTGATCCACGGCGCCTGTGCTGACGGCGCTCGCATACTGCGACGTCGACGCCGCAAACACGACCATGTCATCCAACCAGTCGCCCGTTTCGTTCCACACCGGGAAGACGCCCTTCGCACGGAGCGCCGGGATCGCACCGGTCGCGATCGGCGTACCGCCGTCCAACGGCACTACCCACCAGTCGTACCGTTCGGCGGGCTTCGTCTTGTCGGTTTCGGCCCCGACAAACAGCAGCTGACGGCCATCGGGCGACCACAGCGGATCGAAGGCGGAAAAGAAGGTGGAAGCAAGCTGCCGCGGCTCGCCACCCGTCGAGCGAACGACATAAAGCGAGTTGCTGGAGAACTGATGCCGCTCGCCAACCCAGTACGCGATCCACTGGCCATCCGGTGAGAACCTGGGACGGTGGCCTCCAGCCGCAATCCGCCGTGGCGCACCGCCAAGCGCAGGCACCGTGTACACGCCTCCGCCGTCCCGCTCGGATCGAAACACAACGAGGCTCGCATCGGGAGAGAACGAGGGTTCGGAATCGTTCACCTGACTGTCGGTGATCCGCACCGGATCTCCAAGGCCCACCTGTTGTACCCACAGGTTCAAAGGTCCACCGGCGCGATCGGAGGCGTACACGAGCAGCCGCCCATCGCGCGACAGCGCTGGAAATGCCGTGAAGCCAGCGTCCGACGTCGCCCTCGTCAGCTCGACCGCCTGCAGCGTCTGCTCCCTTCGCGCCAACATCAACGCAATCGTGATCGATGCGACTAGCACCAGCATCGCCGCGCCGATCCACATCCATAGACGCGCCGACGGCGTGGCCTGAACGCCTTTGCGCTCGAGGCGCTCGAGATCGGAGAGGAGATCCCCGGCCGTCTGATACCGGCGCGCCGGCTCTTGCTGTAACAGGCGGACGACGACGGCGCGAAGTCCCGGCTCGATTGCCTGCGCTGGCGGCAGCGTCCAGTCGAACCTTCGCGCGAATGCCCGGCGTCCGGTCGCCATCTCGAAGAGTACGGCGCCGAGCGAGAACAGATCGGTGCGGGCGTCGACGGGCTCGCCGCGTGCTTGTTCCGGCGACATGTAGGCAATCGTGCCCATGACGATGCCGGGCTCCGTCCCGGGATGAACGAGGGTCGTGGGCGACAGGCCGTCCGCCGGTTCGGCGAGCTTCGCGAGCCCGAAGTCGAGCACCTTCACCTGCTCGTCGGCCGTGATCAATATGTTCGCCGGCTTGATATCGCGGTGAACGACGCCGGCGGCATGCGCCGCGGCCAAGGCTCGAGCGATCTGAATTGCGTAGGCGAGCGTTCGCTCGAGCGGCAGTCTGCCGCGGGCGATCACCGCGTCGAGCGGCGCGCCCGCGACGTGCTCCATGACCAGGAAATCGACGTCACCGTCGTGCGCGATATCGTGCAGCGTGACGATGTTCGGGTGGTTGAGGGCGGAGGCCGCGCGAGCCTCCTGCAGAAAGCGGCGCCGGCGATCCGGATCCGCCATCTGCTCGGGCGGTAGCACCTTCAGTGCCACTGTGCGGTGCAGGCGCGTGTCGCGCGCGCGATAGACCTCGCCCATCCCGCCTTTGCCGATCAACGACAGGATCTCATAGCCGCCGAGGCGGGTGCCGGGAGCGAGGATCATGTTTTGCTACCCTCAGCTCGCTCCCTGCCGCACGCCTCGAAGAGGGGCGGGAACACTGTCGCTGTCCAATCGCTCTTTTTCACCGGGCGCGCCTTGCCTTTTGCGTCGATATGCTGCCGCGCCGCTGCGGCAATCGTAGCGGAGTTTCGCACCTCCGCGCGCGGCCGTTGTGGGAAGCGTCCTTCACGTCGGGTTTGGGGTCGTCGTGTGGTATGCCGGGCGTTAGCTCCGCGAGCTAACCGCGGCTGCGGTGAGGTAGTGCTCCTCTGTTTCCGCTGTTCATCATCGGAGGCGGTTCGCCGGAACCGGGCCGTCGATCCCGCGCTGAAGGAGATGGACGCCGACCGCGATAGACCGGACCGATCGCGTTGACGCCGGGCGGGCTACTTGACTTATGAGGGCAGCGTGATCGTAACGGCTACTCGCGAGCCGCCGTCGTGTCGCTGTAGTGACGCAGTTCGCGACGCAACCAGGCCTTGGCCAGTTTCCAATCGCGCTTGACGGTTTCCGGCGAGACTTTCAGTACCTCCGCAGTCTCCTCGATGCTAAGGCCACCGAAGAAACGGAGTTCGACGACCTGGCTTTTCCGTTGGTCAATTCCGCCCAAAGCGATGAGCGCCTCGTCCAGCGCGACAACATCAGCCGGCGGCTCGGTAGAGACGAGCAGGTTCTCGTCGAGCGCCACGTGAGGAGACCCGGCACCTCTCTTCAGAGAAGCTCTCGAACGGGCGGCATCAATCAGCACACGGCGAATCAAGCGTGAGGAAAGCGCAAAGAAGTGAGCGCGGTCGCGCCAGGACACCCCACGCAGATCGATCAACTGCACGTAGATCTCGTTCACGATCGCCGTCGTCTGCAAGATCTGGCCAGAGCGCTCCTGGGCCATCTGCCGGTGCGCCCGGCGGTGGAGCTCCCGATAGACAAGCGGCGTCAGCATTTCGAGTGCCGCCTGGTCCCCTTCGCTCCAGGCTCTCAGCAACTGGGTGACGTCGCGCGCCTGCGCTTCCCGCTCCCCGCCGTCTCCATCGTTCGGTCTGTCCTCGCTCATCCTGGTCAAGGCCGGAGAGTTGTATTGTCCGCCGGTCTCGGATTTTTTGCCCCAAGGATTACCTGTCCCGTGCGGGATTTCCGCTTTAGAGGGTCAGGGAACGATGTCAGGCGTCAGCCGGTGAAGATCCGGCGAAGCAGTCCAAATTACTGACGTTCAGCCAAGGAGATGGGGCTATGACGGCACGACGGTGGTTCGGCGTCTCCATGCTGCTCGCTCTCTTGCTGGTAGGGAGGGTCTCAAACGCCCAGGTGCTGACA